>NZ_LN907827.1:1887510-2202095 GCF_001517405.1 Duffyella gerundensis
GGCGCAGTTTATAGACGACCGGCTGGAGTTTCCCAATCAGCTGCACCTGTGTCCGCGGCTGAGCGAACATGCTCATGCACGCATTGTGCAGATCGACACCGCGCCCTGTTATGCGGTGCCGGGCGTGGTGCGTGTGCTTACCTGGCAGGATGTGCCGGGCGAACTGGATATCGGCCCGCTGGAACCGGGTGATCCGCTGATGGCCAAAGAGAAGGTGGAGTACGCCGGACAGATTGTGCTGGTGGTCGCCGCCGATTCACCCGCCGCCGCGCGTCAGGCCGCTGAGGCGGCGATTATTGAGTATGCGCCACTGACGCCAGTGCTGGATGTGGAAGCGGCGCTGGCCGCCGGTGATTTTGTCCAGCAGCCACACGTGCACCAGCGCGGCGATGCCGATGCCGCCCTGACGCGCGCACCGCACCGCATTCAGGGATCTTTTCATATCGGCGGTCAGGAGCACTTCTACCTTGAAACCCAGGTGGCGCTGGTGATCCCCGGCGAAGATCGCACGCTACAGGTGTTTTCCTCCACGCAAAACCCCACCGAAGTGCAGAAGCTGGTGGCGTCGGTGATGGGCATCAGCATGAATAACGTCACTATCGATATGCGGCGCATGGGCGGCGGCTTCGGTGGTAAAGAGACGCAGGCAGCGGGCGTGGCCTGCCTCTGTGCGCTGGCGGCGCGACTTACCGGCCGACCCGCGAAAATGCGGCTTTCACGGCGCGACGACATGCAGATTACCGGCAAACGTCATCCGTTCTTTGTGCGCTATGACGTGGGCTTCGACGACGCGGGAGTGTTGTGCGGTGTGAAAATCGATCTGGCGGCCAACTGCGGCTATTCATTGGATCTCTCGGGCTCGATTGTCGATCGGGCAATGTTCCACGCGGACAACGCCTATTACCTTGGCGATGCGTTGATCACCGGTTACCGTTGCCGCACCAATACCGCCTCGAATACCGCCTACCGCGGCTTTGGCGGTCCGCAGGGCATGGTGGCGATTGAACAAATCATGGATCGCATCGCCCGCGAACGCGGTCTCGATCCGCTGACCCTGCGCAAGCGTAACTATTATGGCAAGCAGGATCGCAACATTACCCATTATCATCAGCGCGTGCAGGATAACCTGCTGGATGAGAT
The DNA here is from genome assembly GCF_001517405.1 of Duffyella gerundensis. Lineage (NCBI taxonomy): Bacteria > Pseudomonadati > Pseudomonadota > Gammaproteobacteria > Enterobacterales > Erwiniaceae > Duffyella > Duffyella gerundensis. The sequence continues at coordinate 1,888,651 of NZ_LN907827.1, forward strand.
GACCGAACAGCTGGAGCTCAGCGCGGATTACACCGCGAGACGGGCGGCAATCCGCGCGTTCAATGCCGCCAGCCCTTTGCTGAAGCGCGGCCTGGCGCTGACGCCGGTGAAGTTTGGTATCTCCTTTACCTCCAGCTTTCTCAATCAGGCCGGTGCGCTGATCCTGATTTATACCGACGGCACGGTACAGCTTAACCACGGCGGCACCGAGATGGGCCAGGGTCTGAACACCAAGGTGGCGCAGATTGTGGCGGAAGTGCTGCAAATCGACGTCGATCAGATTCAGATCACCGCCACCGATACCGGTAAAGTGCCCAACACGTCGCCTACGGCGGCCTCCAGCGGTACCGATCTCAACGGCAAAGCGGCGCAAAATGCCGCGGAAATTCTGCGACAGCGCCTGACCGACATGCTCTGCACCCTTTATCACTGCGGCGCAGAGCAGGTGAGCTTCAGCAACGGCATCGTGCGCGTCGGCGAACAGCACTTTACCTTCCCGGACGTGGCGCAAATGGCGTGGCTCAATCAGGTGCCGCTCTCGGCCACCGGTTATTACCGCGTGCCGGGCGTGCATTACGATCGTCAGGCCGGACGCGGTGAGCCGTTCTACTACTTTTCTTACGGTGCGGCCTGCTGCGAGGTGATCATCGACACGCTGACCGGCGAGTATCGTCTGCTGCGCGCCGACATCCTTCACGACGTTGGCGCCTCGCTGAATCCGGCCATCGATATTGGTCAGGTGGAAGGCGGCTTTATTCAGGGCGCAGGCTGGCTGACCAGCGAAGAGCTGGTGTGGAGCGAACAGGGACGGCTGCTGACCGACGGTCCGATGGGCTACAAGATCCCGGCCATCAGCGATGTGCCGGCAGATCTGCGGGTGACGCTGGTGGAGAACCGTAAAAACCCCAAAGATACCGTGTTCCATTCCAAAGCGGTGGGCGAGCCGCCGTTTATGCTGGGTATTGCCGTCTGGTGCGCGCTGCAGGATGCGGTAGCCAGCGTCGCCGATTATCAGCAGCATCCGCACATCGACGCTCCGGCCACGCCGGAACGGGTTTTCTGGGCGGCGCAGCGTTTACGGGCAGGTGTTGATGATTTTTCATGACTGGATCGCCACGCTGCATCAGCTTCGCCAGCAGCGCACGCCCTGTGTGTTGATCACCGTGCTGAGCGAACGCGGCTCGGTGCCGCGTGACAGCGGTAGCAAGATGATTGTCACCGCCAGCGACTGTTTTCAGACCATCGGCGGCGGCCATCTGGAGTATGAGTGCATCGCCATGGCGCGTCGCATGCTGACCGCGAAACAGACCGCCGTGCACAGCGAAACCTTTTCACTCGGCGCGCGGCTGGGGCAGTGCTGCGGCGGCATGACGACCATTCTGTTTGAGCCGTTGTTGCAACCCCAGCCGCAGATCCTGCTGTTTGGTGCCGGGCATGTCGGCCAGGCACTGGTCAGGGTGCTGGCAACGTTACCCTGTCACATCCGCTGGATTGATGAGCGTGACAATCTTTTTGGCGCAGCGCCTGAGGGCGTAAGCTGCTGTCAGCTGGAGGATCCGCTGGATGCGGTGCTTGAGGCGGCGCCGGACAGCTACTTTATTATCATGACCCACGACCATCAGCGCGATCTGGCGTTGTGTGAGGCGATTTTACGGCGCGGTGATTTTCGCTGGTTTGGCGTTATCGGTTCGCAGACAAAACGTGACCGCTTTGTCTATCGCCTGCAGGGAAAAGGCTTCAGCGAACAGCAGCTGGCGACTATGCGCTGTCCGATTGGTTTGCCTGCGGTGACCGGCAAACTACCGGCGGAGATCGCCGTGGCGGTAGCGGCAGAGATTATCAGTCATTATCAGGCCGTTGCGTCATCAGAACAGAGCGCCTAAGCTGGCACTATCTATCCTGAGGAGCCTTTACCATGTCAGAGAATCCCTTCAGCCAGCCATCCTCGTTGCCGATGCAGGCACCGCCATTCGATCGCATTGAAGAGCAGCACTATCTGCCAGCGCTACGCGCGGGCATCGCTGAAAAGCGCCGCCAGGTCAACGCCATCGCCGACTGGAAAGAGCCAGCCAGCTTCAGCAACACCTTTGAAGCGCTGGAGCGCAGCGGCGCACTGTTGAATCGGGTAAACGCGGTGTTCAGCGCCATGACCTCGGCCAATACCAGCCCGGCGTTGCAGGAGATTGATGAAACGATTTCACCGGAGCTGGCGGCGCTGGATGATGAGATCATGCTCAACAGCAAGCTATTTGCCCGGCTCGACAGCGTTTATCAGCAGCGCCATCAGCTGGCGCTCGATCCGGAATCGCTGCGGCTGACCGAGGTGGTGTGGCGCGCGTTTCAGCTGGCCGGTGCGTCGCTGAGTGAGCAGCAAAAAACCGAACTTAAAGCGCTGAATCAGGAAGCGGCCACCCTGAGCACCCGTTTTGGTAATCGCCTGCTGGCGGCCACCAAGGCGGGCGGACTGAAGGTAAACGATGCCGCGATGCTGGCGGGTCTCAGCCCTTCAGAACTGGCCGCCGCTGCCGAAGCCGCAACGGCTAAAGGGCTGCACGGTCAGTGGCTATTGGCGCTGCAAAACACCACCCAGCAGCCGCTGTTACAGTCGCTGTCGCGCCGTGATACCCGCGAAGTGCTGTTTACCGCGGCATGGCATCGGGCAGAAAAGGGCGATGATAACGATACGCAGCAGACGCTGATCCGCCTGGCGCAGGTGCGGGCGAAGCAGGCCGCGCTACTCGGCTACGGCAGCTACGCCGAGTGGAAGTTGCAGGATCAGATGGCGAAAACCCCGGCGGCCGCGCTGGAATTTATGCGCAACATCGTTCCGGCGGCCACCGCGCGTGCCCGTCGTGAAGCGGCGGATATTCAGGCGGTGATCGACGCACAACCGCAGCCCTTCAAGCTGGCCGCCTGGGACTGGAATTTCTACGCCGCGCAGGTGCGTAAGGCGAAATATGACCTCGATGAAAGCGAAATCCGGCCTTACTTCGAACTGGAAAATGTAATGCAAAACGGCGTGTTCTACGCCGCGCATCAGCTCTACGGTATTCGCCTGCAGCAGCGTCACGATCTGCCGGTCTATCATCCTGACGTCAAGGTGTATGACATTTTTGATACCGACGGCGCGCCGCTGGCGCTGTTTTACACCGACCTGTTTAAGCGCGATAACAAAGGCGGCGGTGCCTGGATGGGCAACTTTGTTGATCAGTCCACGCTGTTGGGCAGCCAGCCGGTAATCTACAACGTCAGTAATATCAACAAGCCACCGGCAGGCGAGCCGGTGCTGCTGAGCTGGGATGAGGTGATCACGCTGTTTCATGAGTTTGGTCATGCGCTGCATGGGATGTTCGCCAGCCAGCGCTATCCGAGCCTCTCCGGCACTGCCACGCCGCGCGATTTTGTCGAGTTTCCGTCGCAGCTCAACGAGCACTGGGCCAGCAACCCAGAGGTTTTCCGGCATTTTGCCCGCCATTATCAGAGCGGCGAGGTGATGCCATCGGCGCTGCATGACAAGGTCATCAACGCCGAACGTTTCAATAAGGGCTACGACATGACCGAACTGCTGGCCGCGGCGCTGCTCGATCAGCACTGGCATTCGCTCGCGGTGGGTCAGACGCCCGATTCAGTTACTGCGTTTGAGCAGCAGTCGCTGAGTGCTGACCATATCCTGCTGGCAGAGGTGCCGCCGCGCTACCGCTCCAGCTATTTTCAGCATATCTGGGGCGGTGGCTATGCCGCAGGCTATTACGCCTATATCTGGACGCAGATGCTGGCCGATGATGGTTTCATGTGGTTCCGTGAGCATGGCGAGCTGACGCGTGAGAATGGCGATCGCTTCCGGCGGATGGTGCTGTCACGCGGCAACAGCGCTGACCTGGCCGTGGTCTATGAGCGCTGGCGCGGCAAAGCGGCTGAGATTGGCCCGATGCTGAAGAATCGCGGCCTGAGCGAGGCGTAATCGGGCAGGGCGACGCCATGTCGCCCTGCTTATTTTCTAGTTCAGTGGCCCACCGTTGATGGTTTCAATCATTCCCGCCAGCACGTGTTCCCCGGTTTCCCGCGCCAGCGACTGATACCACGCCTGCGTTTGCAGCGGATCTTTCCCATGGGTGATATCACAGCGCTTGCGTGCCTTCAGCACCAGATCTTTCACTCGCCCGACTCGCTGCTCCTGATAGTTCTCCAGACGCTGCGCCACGCTGGCCGCCTGATTTTGCAGGCAGTGGGCCAGCACGATGGCATCTTCCATAGCGGCGCAGCCACCCTGACCGATATCCGGCGTGGTGCTGTGCGCTGCGTCGCCCAGCAATGCAATGCGGCCACTGACCAGCTGGCTAAAGGGTTCGATATCGTGAATCTCAACCCGGTTGGTGGTATTGGGATCGATCTGCGCAATCAGCCGTTGCACTGGCTCTGCCCAGCCGCTGAAATAACGCGACAAATCGGCACGCAGTGAATCGCGATCTTCCGCCAGGCCTTTCGGTAGCGGCACATCGAAAAAGAAGTAGAAGCGATTGCCGCTGACCGGCATCAGAGAAACGCGTTTGCCTTCGCCTACAAAGGTGGTCCATTGATCCGCCGGGGCAATCTGCTCATCGATGGTCACCAGGCCGTTCCAGTTAACGTAACCGGCATAGCGGCGCGGCGTCGGGTAGCCCAGCACCTCAGCGCGCACCACGGAATGGGTGCCGTCAGCGGCGATCAGCAGATCGCCGGTTGCCGAACTGCCATCCTCAAACCAGGCAGTTACGCCGTGCGCATCCTGTGCCACGCGTGCGACGCGTTTACCAAACTGCACGCGCTCGCGACCGTAAGTGTCGAGCAGCATCGCCTGCAGTTCCGCGCGGGCAACCGGGCAGGGACGTTCACCCACCGCATCCACCAGCGGTGCCATGCTGAACCGGGTCAGTTCGCTGCCGTAAAGATGATCGCGATAGGCCATTGAGGCCATGTTGCCTGCCAGCGCACGCAGCGGCGCCGCCATGCCCAGCGCATTCAGGCACTTTACGCCGTTGGGCCAGATTGAAATCGCCGCGCCTACCGGTTTTATCACTTTTACCGCTTCATAAACTTCCGTGCTAATTCCTGACCGCTGTAACGCGATGGCGGCGCAGGCTCCGCCGATTCCGCCACCAATAATTATCGCTTTCATCATGTTCTCCTGTGACATTCTGCTTTAGCGCTGCAACTTTTGTACCAACGCCGCACAGCCGCTGGCGCCGCGGTTTCAGCGGGCGAGCGCAGGAAATCAGGGAGATTTCAGCGCCCGGACAGGGTGCAATGCACCGTAAAAGCGCGCTGCAATGAAACGAAAAAACCATCTGTGCGCATAACGCAATAATCAATATTAAGGCTTTCTTCGTCGTGAACCGAAAGTTTCATCACCTGCAATGACCTTGCGGTTGTCGCGGTTAGCCAGGCTACACTATGGGCGTGGCCGCGTTTACTGAATGGACATCACATGAAAATCAGGTTTTTATCAGCGAATGAACAGAAGCTGCTTGAGGTGCGTAAAATCCTCGAGCCGGTTGGCGTTGACGTTATGCCGGTGGCGCGCAAGATTGCCGAGATTCAGACCGAAAATGAAGTGGAGCTGGTGCGCGATAAACTCACCAAGGCGTTCTCGATCATTGGCCGTCCGCTGTTTGTTGAGCATACCGGCCTCTATCTTGATGGCCTGAACGGTTTGCCGGCCGGGCTGACGCGCATCTTCTGGAACCGGCTGGAGGCGGAACGCTTCGTCTCGCTGGTGCAGGGACTGGATACCAACTGCGTGACTGCCAAAACCCTGCTCGGCTACTGTGACGGGCGGAAAATGACGCTGTTTGAAGGACAGGTGCGCGGCACCATCGCCTCGCGTCCTGCGGGCAGCGACGGTTTTCAGTGGGACTGCGTCTTTATTCCCGACGGCTATTCACAAACCTTTGCCGAGATGGGCGAACACAAGCACGAAATTTCCATGCGTCGGCTGGCACTCAATAAGCTGGCGACGCATTTAAAACGCACGCGGGGAACCTGATGAAACCTGAACTGAAAAGGGCCTACAATTCCGGCAAGCTGATTCTGTTTGCCGGTGCCGGCCTTTCCCGCAACCTTGGGCTGCCGGAATGGCATGAGTTGATTGCTCATCTGGCGAAAGAGCTGGGCTACGATCCGCAAATCTTTAACTCCTACGGCAATCATCTGTCACTGGCGGAATACTATAAGCAGGTAAAAGGTTCACTGGGCCCGCTGCGCAGCTGGATGGACCGGGAATGGCATCGCCCCGATATCGATGTGCGGTCATCGGAAATTCATACGCTGATTACTCAGGGTGATTTTTCGCGCATCTACACCACCAACTACGATCGCTGGCTGGAAGTGGCGCATGATGCGCACAACGTGCCCTACAGCAAGGTGGCCAACGCGGCGGATCTGGTATCGCTCACCGAAGAGAAGCGCCATATCATCAAACTGCATGGCGATTTCGACGACGATACCTCTATCGTGCTCGATGAAAGCAGCTACTTCGAGCGGCTCTATTTTGACTCGCCGCTGGATATCAAGCTGACCCACGACGTCATGGGCAATTCGGTGCTGTTTATCGGCTACAGCATCAGCGATTTTAACATTCGCCTGCTGTTTTATCGTTTAACCAAGATGTGGGGCCGCACCGGTCTTGCCACCGCGCGGCCAAAATCCTATCTGTTTACCAACCGTAATAATCCGGTTGCCCAGGAAGTGCTGGGGCAATGGGGCATCGAGATGATCGTCTCCGAAGAGGATGACCCGCGTAAGGCGCTGAAGGATTTTCTCACTGAGCTGATCGACCGTTAAGGCCCGCATCCGTTTGTATGTCAGCCGTCGAGGCTACCTTGCCAGCCGATAATATTGAAACACGCCGTCGGGTTGGCTGCTGCGCCCGACGGTAGTTAAAAGCTGCAATCCCTGCCGGTGGCAGAAGTCGGGCACGTCACAGGCGACCGGCGTATGACCAAAAAGAATGATCTGGCCGGTTTCGCTGACGATCTCCACCATCCGACGTAGCACCTGTTGCGCCGCCAGGCTCGACATCACCTCATGATTGATAAAACGGCAAATCACGATGTCGTAAGGCTGCGCATGCGGCAATGTCATCACATCGCCAACCACCGCATCAGGAATAGTGCGCCGTGTCTCGGCCACCATCGCCGCGGAACGGTCAGAGGCGATGCAGCGGCTCTGCGGAAAATGGTGCTGCAGCGAACCGATGAATTCACCGGTGGAGCAGGCGGGATCGTAAATGCGGCAGCCGGGCGTCACGAGGGTTTTGAGCTGCTCCAGGGTGTGCGCACGAAAATGTGCCTCCTGATCGTTCAGCCGCTGTGGCGTCGCCGCCTGGGAATTCCAGTAGCTCTCCGGGCAGATAAACTCTTCTCCGCTGGCGTCTCGTGGCGGCCAGGGAAAGTGAATATCGTCGCCGTGAAAAAGCCCATCGCGCCACGTCGCATCGTCCGGTACGCGAACCACGCAGCGCAACTGTGCCGCCTGCTCTTCGCAGTGGATCAGTTCGCCCTTGAGCATCGCCTTTTCCAGAATGCTGTAACGGCTCTGTGCATGCAGCCGCTGGCGCAGGCCGAGCAGATGCTGATGTTTATTTCTGACCAGGAAAAGATTGTGCTGCTGCGCCGGGGCAACCAGCAGCTCCTTATAGAAAGCCATGGCGTTTACTCCCCGTAGCGTTGGGTAGGAATCACATAATTGCCCAGAGAGACAATAGAGAATCGCTCCATGGCGGGCATCACGGCGCAGGCGATGCTGATGCCTGCAGGATCGTCCTCAATGGCTTTCACCCACACCGGCAGATCCTGTTTGTCGCACAGCGTAATCAACAGGGAGAGCTGACCTTCCAGTGAAAGCCGATCGGGATCGGCGGGCAGCGCACGGCGGGTGACGATCTTGTCGCGAATATCCGCCACCAGACAGCGCAGCAGCTTCGGGTATTTTTCCAGATGACGATAGTGTCGCCGCCACTCGTTCTGCACGAAAGGTACGCCTTTCTCAATGGCATGCTGCTGCACCAGCTCTTTTATGGCGCGTGCGGCGGCATGGCTGGGATAAATGGAGCATCCGGCGCCAAACACATGCACGCCAGAGAGCGGGCGCGCAGGGCAGCTGGCAATACAGACCGTGGGTAAACCAGGCTGACTGATATTAAATACCCTGACCGCGTTCTCAAGGCAGGCTTCCGCATCGCGCAGAGTGGAAAAGAGATCCTCAGGTAACGAGTCCGGTTCAATTTCAATAAGCTGATAAGGCAGCTGGTGGAAGAATACCCTCGCCAGAAAAGTGCCTACGCAATGCCGCTCAATAACTTCGCTGATAGCATGAATAGCGGCTTCGGTATAACCCACGCCCGCAGCAAAACCGGTGCCGCAGGAATAACGGCGTGCCGAGCGATAATCGGCATCATCGCCAGCGGAGCGCCTCTTCACGTAATTATAATCAATTAAAAACGACGGCCATAACAGCGAGCCGCGATGTTCATAACCGTCTGGCGGCGAAAAAGGAATAACGGAAAGGGTGGTTGGCTGCCCGCTGCTTATTATTTTTAATGGCAGAAAGTCGCGCATATAAGGCTGATTCAGCACGGCAGAAAAGGGCGCCAGCGCGCGATGTTTGCGTAAACAAATTAATCCCTGATGATGCTCCCAGGCTTCAAACTTTGCGCCGACCCGCGCTTCCTGCTCATAGCCTTTGCCGCAGCCAACGCAGGGCGCTTCTGTTGTGCCGGTAAAATTCATAGTGGCCACTGTACTGGATAAGGGCGTGCCGAAGCGTTCAATATCCACAGCGATATTATTCCGGCGGAAATAGGCATCTATTTTATCTTCAGCAACTTTCAGAGACACTTTTCTTTCGATAATGGCTTTCATTACTCACCTCCCTGTTAAAAAAGCGGCATAAACTATGCCGCTTTTTTTACTGCTTATGCGTTAATTGCATCGATCTCGTCTTGCGACAATTTCGATTCAATTACGCCTTCCGTGGTTTTTTCTTCAGAAACCACTTCGTTTTCTTCATAATCATTTGTATACATACAGTTCATATAACCCATGATAATTCTCCATCTATCTATTCAATGCCGCCACATCATTGTGCCAGCAACAGCAGAATATAATAAAGCGTAACGCGACGTCGTATTTAATAACAAACCCAGGATCCAGATCACAATAAAATAATAACCACTGCGAGAGTTGATCTATATTTTATATAACCATTCATGTTGCTATATTTATATTTAATGTTGCGCTGGGCTGAATAGAATAAATAGTCATTACCTGTGAGATAGATGCACTTTTTTATTAATTAGCGATGATTCATTACTCCGCTTCGTATGCGGCGCTTGTTAAAGTCAACCATAAGGTTATAATCAAAATACCAAATGGAGGTTTCTATGAAGCAGTTTACCTTACCCGCCTCACATAACACGCCAGAACGCCTTTGGCAGGTCGCCGGGCTGAACAGCGCTGACGGCGTGATGCTAATGGGGCAGATCGATCGCGGGCTGGAAGGCGCGGTGGCCAACCGTATTATTTCGTGGGCGCTGATGACCCAGGCCGATTTGCGTCACGTGACCGGCATTCCTGCCACCACCTTTAACCGCGGCATGAAAGATCGCTTTACCGCCGAGCAGAGCGAGCGCCTGGTGCGCTTTATTCGCGTGATGGATCGCGCCGTTGAGCTGTTTGAAGGCGATAAACACAAGGCGCAGCAGTGGCTGAATGAGCCGGCAAGGGCGCTTGATAACAAAAAGCCTGCCGACCTGGTTTCATCGGAAACCGGCGCCTATGAGGTACTGAAGCTGATTACCCGGCTTGAGCACGGTGTCTATTCGTGAAGTTGTACCGCCTGACCAAAACGCGCTATCTGAGTTCTGCCTGGAGCGGTTACGGTGCCAGGGAAGGCGGCGGGCGCTGGAATAACGTGGGCGTGTCGATGGTCTATGCGTCGGAAACCGCATCGCTGACCATGCTGGAAATACTGGTTCATCTGCAAAGTGCCGCCACGCTGGATGCCTATACCTTGCTTTGTGTTGAGGTGCCCGATGGGCTGATTCAGTGGATTGATGTGACGCAGTTACCGGAAAACTGGCGGGCGGCCGAAGCCCCGGCGGCGCTGCGTGAGATTGGTGATGCCTGGATCAGTAGCGGCGAGTCGGTGGCGTTGCGCATACCCAGTGCGCTGTCGCCGGTGGAACATAACTTTTTGCTTAATCCGGATCATCCCGCCTTCACGGAGCTGGCCAGCCGCGCCAGCCATATTCCGTTTATGTTTGATTCACGCTTTGGTACGGCGCATTCCTGATGGTTCGCGTCAGCCAGACAGCCTGCGGCACACTTGCCGCAGGCTGAGAGGGTTAGCGGGAAGTGTGCGCGCGAATCAGTTTCACGCTTCTCTCCCTGTGGCTTTTACGGTGCAGCACCAGGCTGGTGGCAATAATCAGCAGCGTCAGGCCGCCGGTCGCCAGCAGTTCAACCCGATGCTGGGCATTGAACAGCATCACGACCAGAACGGTGACAATAAACAGCATGGTCAGCCAGGTCAGGCCGGGAAACAGCCACATACGGTAGGTCAGCACGTCGCCCGCCTTTTCCCGTTTTTTGCGCAACACCAGATGCGAAGCGGCGATTACCAGGTAAACCAGCAGCGCGATAGCGCCTGAGCTGGCCAGCAGAAACTCAAACACCACGCTGGGCGCCAGATAGTTGGCTATCACCGCGATAAAGGCGGCGGCGGTGGAGAGCAGCACCGCCACCCACGGCGTGCCGCTACGATTGGTGCGCGAAGCGGCGGCAGGCGCATCCTTGCGGCGCGACAGCGAGTAGAGCATGCGCGATGAGGTATAGAGCGCCGAGTTGAGACAGCTGCACACCGCCATCAAGACCACCGCATCAACAATCAGTTTCGCATGCGGAATGCCCATCGCCTGCAGCACGGTCTGATAGGAACCCTGTTGCACCAGTCCAGGCGAATTCCACGGCACCAGCGCCACCACGAAGAAAATCGACAACAGGTAGAACAGGGCGATACGCCAGATCACCGAGTTAGTTGCCTGGGTGATCTGCTTGCCCGGATTCTTCGATTCAGCGGCGGCGATGGTGACAATTTCCGTCCCCATGAATGAGAACATGGTAGTCAGGATGGCAGCCATCACCGCGCCCAGCCCGTTGGGCATAAAGCCGTGCGTATCATACAGGTGTGCCAGCCCGCTGGTGGTGCTGTTCGGCATAAACCCAAACACCGCAATACCGGCCGCGCACAGGAAGGCGATAATCGCCACTATTTTGATCAGCGCAAACCAGAATTCAAACTCGCCATAATTTTTCACACTCAACAGATTGGTCACGGTAAGAATAAGTGTGATGGCGAAAGTGAACTGCCAGATGGCGACCTGCGGAAACCAGGCGTGCAGAATAGTGCCCGCGGCGTTGGCTTCCAGCGGGATCACCAGCACCCAAAACCACCAGTAAAGCCAGCCGATGGTAAAGCCCGCCCAGCGACCCAGCGCCTTATCTGCATAGGTTGAGAAAGAGCCGGAATCGGGCGAGGCCACCGCCATTTCCGCCAGCATGCGCATAATCAACACCACCAGGGCACCGGCAGCAGCATAGGCGATCAGCACCGCCGGGCCCGCTTCAGAAATCGCGTGGCCGGAACCGACAAAGAGGCCAGCGCCAATCACGCCAGCAATCGAGAGCATGCGCACGTGGCGCGGTTTCAGGCCTTGAGCCAGAACATCATCATTGGTCTGTATGGGTGTCATGGGAACGCCTCCAGAACGACGCCCGGTCTCAGTTCACCGGGCGAATGGGGATCGGGCCCGCCGCAGCGAGCCCGGGCATCAGGCTGAGATCGTCTCTTGTTCCGCGCGCGTGGCGCAGCTCTCCAGCGTGGCGCTGAGAATCTCCAGCGCCTCAGCGAACTGCCCATCCGGGATGGTCAGCGGATAGAGGAAACGAATGACATTGCCTTTGGCACCACAGGTCAGCAGCAGCAGCCCGTTGGCCATTGCCATTTTTTGCACCGCCTGCGCGGTGCTGGCCCGATCGAATTCAACCGCCACCATCGAACCCAGGCCGCGTACGTCGGTAATCGCCGCATAACGCGCTTTCTGGCCCTGTAGAAAGGTGGTCAGCTGCGCGCCCAGTCCGGCCGCGCGTTCGCACAGCTGTTCCTCATCAATCACATCCAGCACCGCATGCGCCGCGGCGATAGCCAGCGGATTACCGGCATAGGTGCCACCAAGCCCGCCGGGGCCAGGCGCATCCATCACCTCGGCCCGTCCGGCCACAGCGGAGAGCGGCATACCGCCCGCCAGGCTTTTGGCCATGGTGATCAGATCGGCTTTTACCGGATAGTGATCCATAGCAAACAGCTTGCCGGTGCGGGCAAAGCCGCTCTGGATCTCATCGGCAATCAGCAGAATGCCGTGGCGGTCGGCCAGCGCACGCAGCGCAAGCAGAAACGCTTCCGGCACCACGTGAAAACCGCCTTCGCCCTGAACCGGCTCCAGCACAATTGCCGCCACGTCCTGCGCCGCAATATCCTGACTGAAAATGTCTTCAAGGCTGGCCAGCGCGGCTTCCACGCTGACGCCCTGAACCGCGCTCGGGTAGCGCGCATGAAACACCGAGGGTGGCATCGGGCCAAAATCACGCTTATAGGGGGCCACTTTGCCGGTCATCGCCAGGGTCATAAAGGTACGACCGTGAAAGGCGTTACCAAAGGTGATGATGCCGTGGCGGCGGGTCGCGGCACGGGCAATTTTCACGGCGTTTTCCACCGCTTCCGCGCCGGTGGTGAAGAAGGCGGTTTTCGCCGCGCCGGCAACGGGGACGCGCTGATTAATGCGTTCGGCCAGCGCCACGTAGCTTTCATACGGGGAGATCTGAAAGGCAGTATGCGTAAATTTTGTTAATTGATCGGCAATGGCCTGTTCCACGCGTGGATGGCGATGGCCGGTGTTCAGCACGGCGATACCGCCGGCGAAATCGATCCAGCTGTTACCCTCGGCATCCCACAGGGTTGCGTTTTCTGCCCGCGCCACGTACCAGTCGCACAGCGTACCGGTACCGCGGGGTAAAGCCTGCGCTTTGCGCTGCTGCAACAGGGTCTGTTTCTCGCTCATTTAACCACCTCACCGTTATCCGTATTTACAATTCTCAACAAACACCTTATTTATGCGTGAGGCGAAGCGAGTTGCCAGAGCCAATTGTTGAGAGAAAGGTGGAGCCAATTGCGGATGTTGTACGCGGATCATCTATTAGAGCGGTTGCAGTTTTTGCAGGAGGGGTCGTTACAGCAGCGTCTGCTGAACTGCATGCAGAGCGCAATAATTGACGGCATTTTTCCGCACGGTGGGCGGCTGCCGCCAACGCGTGACATGGCCCGCGAGCTCGGGGTGTCGCGCAATACCGTATTGCATGTTTATGAAAGTTTGATGGCACAGGGCTACGTCACCGCACGCACCGGCAGTGGCACCTGGATCGCCGAAACGCTGCCGGAAACCTGCCTGCACAGCCATGCCATTGAGGAGGCTCAGCCAGCGGCGGCGCAGCTGTCAGCCACCTTATCAAAACGCGGAGCGAGTCTGCTGGGCCATGCCACGGCATCACCGTATCAGTGGGGCGCCTTTGTGCCCGGCGCGCCGGACGTCACGGAATTTCCCCACAAACTGTTCAGCCAGATTCAGGCGCGGCTGAATCGCGAGCCGGACGTGCACCGGCTGGTCTACAGCAGCGGCGGTGGCTGTCCCGATCTGCGGCATGCGCTGGCGGCTTATTTGCGCGTAGCGCGATCGGTCAGAGCCGATGCCGATCAAATTTTGATCACCGAAGGGGTGCACCAGGCGGTGGATCTGGTTACTCGCGTGCTGTGCGATCAGGGCGACCGCGTCTGGATGGAAGAGCCAGGCTACTGGGGAACGCGTAATCTGCTACGCATGAATGGCCTCACTATCCGCGCCATGGCGGTGGATGAGCAGGGCATGGTACCGGAAGTCGGGCCGCCGCCGAAGATGATATTTGTGACACCGTCACACCAATATCCGCTGGGTGTGCATCTCAGTCTTGCACGACGTAAAGCGTTGTTAAGTCTCGCAAGAAAGCATAAAAGCTGGATTGTAGAGGACGATTACGACAGTGAATTTCGTTTCTCTGGCCAGCCTTATCCGTCGTTGCAGGGACTGGAGGCGGATGCCCCGGTGATCTACATGGGCACCTTCAGTAAAACGCTTTATCCGGCGCTGCGTATCGGCTATATGGTGGTGCCAAAACAGCTGGCTGAGCCACTGCGCATCGCCGCCGCCGAGCTCTATCGCGGCGGCCATCTGTTAATTCAGCGGGCACTGGCCGAGTTCATCCGTCAGGGCCATTATATGGAGCATATTCGTCGCATGCGGTTGCTTTATCGCCAGCGGCGGCAGTTTCTCTGTCGGCTGATTGAGCGCTATCTGGGGCCGGGATTTTTACCGCCGGTGAACCATGAAGCGGGCCTGCATCTGGTGGTGCATTTACCGGCCAATTGCGATGATGTGGCGATCGCCGCGCTGGCGCTGCGCCGTGGCGTAAAAGTGCGGCCGCTTTCGCAATATTATATGCATCAGCAGGAGGCGCGCGGTCTGCTGCTGGGCTACGCCTGCGTCAATGAGAAGCAGTGCCAGGATGCGTTTGGTACCCTGAAAGCCTGTTTGACTGAGTCGGGCATTGTGGTACAGCAGCAGGGATAACGCCGGACGGCGCGGTAAAAAGGAAAGAAAAGGGCGCGAGAATGGCGGGCGCCAGCCAAAGGCCATTTTATCGTGCCATGCACTGGGCACCGTTGACGCCATCGATTTTTGCTCTGGCTTTGGCAGGAACGATTTATCACGTGAAAAGGCTGCCGTTTGCGATCGAAGCCCCCAGCGAGGCGGAATGTGATAAGCGGGCACGGTTGACTGTTGGCGAGCGTGGTTCAGCAATCTGAAAACGCTGCGCTGCCCGCTGGAAATTGAAATGGGAGGTTTCAAAACTGCCGCCATTTTCTTTTCTGGAAAAATTGGCAGCGGCAGTCAATGAAATGCCATGTCATATCGATCGGGTTAAGCAGCAACGCTGAGCAAGAAAGCCATCGCAATACGTTCGGTGTCCGTACTTCGGTTTTACACAGCGGGCGACGATCTGCAAAACATCTCGATATGCCAAAGCCGGGCTATTCGATAACGCAGCAGCGTGGCAGCGCAAGATTGAACGACAGGTGAAACAGTTGGCCAGACGTGAAGGTGAAGCGCGTTATACAATTCATATCGGCACCAATGGGCCGGAAGCAGATTGGCCACCATTGATGAGTAAATCGACCTGGCCAGTCTGGGTCAAAAACCCCGGATTTCACGTAGCGCTATCAAGGTGCGCATAATGTATATTATGTTAAATTAGCTATGCGATCGCGTACCGACAACCGGCTGAACCCCTTTAACACGATGCTTCTCTGCCCTTGCCTCTTTTCTCACTGTGGTCGACGAATGCCAATCTTTTCCACGCTGCTGTGATTGCTTCTGTCAGCTAATGTCGATGCTCATCATCTTAATGATGCTTCACCCAACCTGGTGTTCTGCTGGCGCAACGCAACGCGGTGTTCATCTTGCGCATCCTTCTGTCAACTCTGTGGTTTTCTGATTTCGCGATCTTACAGCACCGCTATCAGCGCCGTTTGCACATGCGCCGTCGTCGTGTGAATCGTCTGCGCCATCCGTTCCCGTAGGCCGACGCATTTCATTGATGGTTTTCCATCATCGCCGCCTGTTTCTTCTGCCCGCTATCGTTTCTATAGTGAACCGACTTATTAGCCTGTCGCGGCGGCACATCACCGATCGCAGAATAAAAATACCCGGAGCATCGCTATGTTTCCCTCCGCTTTACCGCGCCCGCGCCTGTTGTCACCTGCTGCTGTTCCAGGTTTGCGCTGGGGTATCATCGGCCCCGGCTGGATTGCCGATCGTTTTGCTGAGGCGCTGCGGCACCATACTCATCAGCAACTGGTTGCCGTAGCCGGACGTAACGCTGAAAAGACCCAACGTTTTGCGGAAAAATGGGCCATTCCGCAACGTTTTGACAGCGCCAGCGCGCTACTGGAGATGAAACAGCTCGATATCGTCTACATTGCCACGCCGCACAACCACCACTTTCCCGACGGCCTGCAGGCGCTGCGTGCGGGCAAAAACGTGCTGATTGAAAAGCCGCTGGCGCTAAACGCCCATGAAGGCATGGCATTAAAGCAGGAAGCAGAATCGCGCAAGCTGCTCTGTATGGAGGGCATGTGGTGCGATTTTACACCGAAATATGACGTCATTACCCAGCTGCTGCTAAACGGTGACTTAGGCGACGTTCACACACTGTTGGCCGATCATGGCCAATATTTCCCTGCCGATCACCGTATTTTCAATGCCGATCTCGCCGGTGGCCCGCTGCTGGATCTCGGCAGCTATCCGATTGCGCTTAGCGTTAAGGTCGCGGGCGGCGTGCCGGAGCAGGTTTTCGCTCAGGGTCAGGCGGCGCCACAGGGCGTCAATGGCCAGGCTTCGATGCTCTTTACCCATAGCAACGGCACGCATTCGGTGCTGAATACCACGCTATTCAGCAACACGCCGGGCCGCGCGGTGATTGGCGGCAGCGAGGCGACGCTGACACTGGACGGCCCTTTCTACGCGCCGGGTAATTTTACCCTGAGCGCCAGCCAGGGCGCGCAAACGCTGGTGTGGCAGGATGCTGGTCAGCACTATGCCCAGCTGGCGCATGAAATCGAGCACGCCGCCTGGTGCATCGGCCAGGGAATCGGTGATTCGCCGGTGCGGCCGTTATCGACCGCGCTGATGACATTGATTACCATGGATGAAGTACGTCGCCAGTTGGGCATCGTGTTCAACGAAGAGCGGCCGCACTGATTGCATACCCGTCCGCCACAGCCTGGGTTGCGCCCTCGCCTGCGATCCGCACCGGATCCGGCAAACGTGACCCCAGGCTGCCGCGTCACCACGGGTTCGGCACAGGGAAACGGAGTAATACATGGCAAAAAAGTTGACCCTGGAAAGCCTGGCCAAACGGGCTGGCGTGGGCATCGCCACGGTCGATCGGGTGCTCAACGAGCGCGGCGGCGTGTCGCCCGATACCACACGCAAGGTATTGAAAGCCGCCCGCGAGCTGGGCATCAAACGCCTGCTGCCGGAGCCTTATAAACATCCGTGGCAGATTGAAGTCTTCCTCAGCAGCAATGACTCCTTCTTTTTTAAACAGCTGGCGCACCATTTTGCTGATATTGCCAGCGCGCTCGGCTATCAGCGCGTCACCCTGCACCGCACTTTTATTCCGGAATCACAGCCGGAGAAGCTGGCCCAGCGCATCATTGACAGCAGCAAAATCCGCGACGGCCTGATGGTGTTTGCCCACGATTATCCGTTTATTCACGATGCGCTGCGCCACTGCCAGCAAACCGGCACGCCGGTGATCACACTGGCCACCGATTTGCCTGCGGCGGCGCGCCTGTGCCACGTTGGCGTCGATCAGTGCCAGGCGGGACGCACCGCCGGTCTGCTGATGAGTAAAAGCGTTCATCAGCCCGGCGATATCATTATGGTCAGCGGACGCTTTGATTACCGCGCCCATCGCCAGCGTATCAGCGGCTTTCGGGACGTTGTCAGCCAGCGCGCGCCGCAGTCGCAGCTGCGCGAAGTGCTGGCGGGTATGGATCAACGCCACACTATCCGCGCCCTGCTCGACGATTTACTGGCTGAATCGAGCCATGTCGTTGGCATCTACAACACCGGCGTCGGCAACAGCGAGATCAAAGAGGTTCTGCTGCGTCATCAGCTGCTCGGCAAATGCGTCTGGATCACGCACGAACTCTATTCTGTTACCCGCCGCCTGCTGGAGCAGGATGCGGTCAGCTTTACCCTCGACCAAAATGCGCGTCAGCATGCCCGGCTGGCGATCGATATTCTGCTGCGCCACCTGGAGAGCGGTTTTCAGCCGGTTGAGTATCAGGACGGCAACGTGGCGCTGAAAATTATCACCGCCGAAAATCTCGACTAGCGGTGCAGCTTTTCGCCCTGAGCGCAAGGCGATCTGTTGGTTTTGCGACGGAGAAAACATTCCTCGCCAGTGAGTTTGACCGGCATCGCAAAATGAAATATTTAATCTGAAATTTCATTTTATGAAAATTTTGTTTGCTTATAATCCTGTGATGTTTCATTTACCGCCGTCGCCAACAAGCATCACAGGAGCCCAACATGAAAATCGCTTTTGACGTGGATGTCATCAAAGATTTAGGTATCACGCGCATGGTCCATCAGGTGGCCGATTGGGGGTACAAATATATTGAGCAGTCGCCTCATCCGCAGATCAACCCGTTCTATAAGCACCCAAAAGCCAGCCGTGAGGTGATCACCGAATACAAAAACGCCCTGCGCGCCACCGGTGTGGAAGTCTCCTCTTTTATCGTGGTCTATCGCTGGTCCGGCCCGGATGAGATGCGTCGTCAGGCGGCGGTGACCAACTGGAAGCGCATGATTGAGATTGCGGTAGAAATGGGCGTACAGGTGATCAATACCGAGCTTTCCGGCACGCCAAACGAACCGGAAATCTGTGAAGAGATGTTTTATCGTTCGATGGAAGAGCTGCTGCCCATCGTTGAACGTGAAGGCATCCGCATCGAAATTCAGTCACATCCCTGGGATTTCTGCGAAGAGAACAATGAAACCGCCGATCTGGTGAAATCGTTCCGCAGCGAGAACGTGAAATATCTCTACAGCGTGCCGCACACCTTCTTTTACGACAAGGGCAAGGGCGATGTGAAAAGCATGCTGAACTATGCCGGAGAAGATCTTTCCCACGTGCTTATCGCCGACACCATGAACCACACCAAACATTGCCGCTACATCGTCAACCCGCCGGGCGTGGATGCGGTGGTGCATCAGCATGTTGGCGTCGGCGAAGGCGAAGTCGATTTTGATACGTTGTTTGCCACCCTGCGCGAGATGAATTTTGCCAACCGCCAGTTTAAGGTCGGGGGTGAAGCGATCATCGCCTCGTCGCTGTTTGGCTACCCGGAAAAGATGAAGTATCAGGCAGTGGAAACCCGCGAGCTGATCGAACGTCAGCTGCTGGGACGCTAATCCCTGAACCGCCCTGCGGGGCGGATTATGCTGCCTGGCGTTATGAGCGCCTTGATGTTAACGTCTTGTTGTTATTATTGTTAACGGAAAAATCATCCACGCGCTTTTTCCCTTTTGCGGCGGAATTCTTTTAACCTGTCCGTCGCTTCACGTTACACTAGCGCCACAATTTCTTTGCAGCGCCAGGCCATGACCCTTTCCCGCTCGATAATGCAACGACTCACGGCCGCGATAGCAATCGTCGCCGTGCTGTTGCTGTTTGTCGCGCCGGTGATTTCAACCAGCCTTGCGCCGCAGATGATGATGGCGGACATGCCGGAAATGGCGATGGATCAGATGATGCCTTCCCATCACGGCGACGATCACGCGGCGGGCATGATGGACCATGCGGCCATGAACGACGCGGGCTTTGCCTGCGGCTATTGTGACCTGCTGATCCATGTGCCGCTGCTGCTCTGGCTGTTTATTCCTTTTATCTGGCTGGCGCTGCTGCTGTCACGCGCACCACCGCCCGCGCCCATCGCCGCGCCACTGCTGCGACCACGTCGGCAACTCTACCGTCCGCGTGCCCCGCCGCGTCCTGCCCGCATCCTTTTAGCCTAACCGCAACGTCAGCGTGCACCTGCCGCCGCCGACCTGCGTCCTGTTTATTCTGTTAAGAGTAAAATGATGACTTCTACTGGATCCGTGCATGGCGCGCTGTTCACCCTGATTCGCCGCCTTCATTTTTACATCGGCCTGTTTGTCGCGCCGTTTATTTTTGTCGCCGCCCTGACCGGCACGCTCTATGTCCTGACACCACAAATTGAAAACGCGCTCTATGCCGATGCGCTGACCACCCAACCGCAAGGCAAAGCGCAGCCGCTGTCGGCGCAGATTGCTGCCGCGCGCGCCCATACCGGCGAGCGGGCAAAAATCTATGCGGTTCGTCCCGCTCCCGGCGCAACCGACACCACGCGCGTGCAGTTTACCCGTGCCGACTTGGGCGCATCGGAATCGCGCTCGGTGTTTATCGATCCCTACACGCTGGCGGTGAAAGGCGATATGACGGTGTACGGCACCACCGGCGTGCTGCCGTTTCGTATGTGGCTCGATCAGCTGCATCGTGGTCTGCTGCTGGGCGACGTCGGTCGCCTGTACAGCGAACTGGCCGCGTCGTGGCTGTGGATCGCCGCGTTGGGCGGCCTGATATTGTGGCTCGGCACGCGTTCCCGTCGCGTGGTGAAAAAGTCGGGTGCCCGCCACTGGCACGTCACGCTGGGACTGGTGCTGGCGGCCGGCCTGCTGTTCTTCTCCGCCACCGGCCTGACCTGGTCGCAGTGGGCAGGCAGCAATGTCGACCGGATGCGCGCCGCGCTGAACTGGATGACGCCGCAGGTTAACACCGCGCTGGATGGACGTGCTCCCGACAGCGCACCCGATCCGCATGCCGATCATAACGGTTCTTCCAGCATGCCAGGCATGGATATGAGTATGCCGATGCCCGCGGCGCCAAAAGCGCCAGCGCAGCGCAATCGCCCTGACGCCGACTGGGATCGCGTGCTGAGCAGCGCGAAGGCGGCGGGTTTGCAGTCACCTCGTCTGGAGTTGCGTCAGCCAAAAAACAGCGCGTCGGCGTGGACGGTCACCGAAGTGGATCGCAGCTGGCCATCGCATGTTGACGCGGTCGCGGTAAATCCCGAGACCTTTAGCGTTATCGATCGCGTGCGCTTCGCCGATTTCCCGCTGGTGGCGAAACTGACCCGCTGGGGCGTAGATGCTCATATGGGCGTGCTGTTTGGCCTGCCGAACCAGCTGCTACTGGCGGCGTTTGGTCTCGGGCTGTGCACGATGATCGTGCTGGGCTATCGCATGTGGTGGCAGCGTCGCCCTAAACAGAGTGAAACCAGCCCGGCGCAGACGCTGGCTGAGGCCTGGCTGCCGCTGCCGGGCTACATCAAAGCGACCAGTTTGCTGATCGCCCTCGCGCTGGGCTACGCTTTGCCGGTGATGGGTGCCAGCCTGCTGCTGTTTGTGCTGTTCGATATTCTGCGCTGGCGCGACGATCATCGCGTGGTGGATGCGTCTGTGGTCTATCCCGATACGCCTGTTGGCATTATGCGCGCCCGCTTTGCGGTGAAACGCAAAGAGATGCGCTATTTTCTGCGCTCGCTGGTGCTGCTGATATTGGTGGTGGGCACGGTGATCACCAATGCGGTAATTGGCGGAGTGGTCGATCAATACCAGATCCCGTTCAGCGACTGGACCATCACCATGTACATCATGCAGGGCCTGATGGTCGGCGTGTACAGCCTGGTGATCACCGGACTGTTATCGATTCCGCTATGGTATTTCTTCCTCGGCGAGAGCGATAAACAGGGCGAATAGCCGTCGCGTGTCAGATGATTTTTCGTATGTTACAGGGCCTTTATGGCCCTTTTTTTATCTCTGATCTCCGCCG
Organism: Duffyella gerundensis; assembly: GCF_001517405.1. Lineage (NCBI taxonomy): Bacteria > Pseudomonadati > Pseudomonadota > Gammaproteobacteria > Enterobacterales > Erwiniaceae > Duffyella > Duffyella gerundensis. Next base: position 1,910,259 of record NZ_LN907827.1, read on the forward strand.
TCCGGTGCCAGTGCGGCCTTCAGGGCCTCAATAAACAGCGTCACCCGCTGCGGCAGAAAACGCACGCTCGGCAGCACCGCCCAGACCGACAGCGACTGCGGAGTGGCATCCTGCAACGTCACTTCTTGCAGCAGGCCTGCGGCGATCTCCTGCGCGACATCCCAGCGCGTCAGCTGCGCTACGCCCAAACCCTGCACGCATAAAGCACGCACCGCCTCAACGCTGGCCGAGCTGAAACGGCCATCAACGCTGGCGCTGCTTACTTGCCCGTCAATCTCGAATGACCAGTGCAACAGGCTGGAGAGGCGCAGGCAGTGATGATCGTCTAGCTCGCGCAGGGTACGCGGTGTGCCGTGCTGCGCCAGATACGCCGGTGAGGCGCAGAGTATGCGTGGATTAGCGGAGATACGCCGCGCAATCAGTGACGAATCTCGCAGCGGCGCGACGCGTACCGCCACATCAATGCCACGGCCAACGATATCGACCACCTCGTCTGCAAGCTGTAAATCGATGCGCAGTTCGGGGTTGGCGGTCAGTAAGGCAGGAATCAACGGCAACACATGACGTCGCCCGAGGCCCGACGGCGCGGTAATGCGTAACAGGCCGCCCGCGCCTTTGGCGTCGGGCAGAAAGCGGGCTTTGGCGCTCTCTTCCGCTTCCGTCATGGCGCGGGCATAGGGAATAAACTCAGCGCCTTCCTCGGTAAGCGAAATGGCGCGCGTGGTGCGTTGAATCAGCCGCCGGCCGATCTCCTGTTCCAGCGCTGCCAGGCGACGAGACACTTTCATCGGCGCCAAATTAAGCCGTCGTGCCGCCTGCGCAAAGCTGTGGCTTTCGGTCACGACCAGAAACAGCCTGACGTCATCAATGTTCATTGGGTATCGCCTAAGGGGAAGTGTTGAGCCTCTTACGGCTCTGATCAACGCTGATTATATCCAATTTTGATATTCTGGCTTATCAGCAGCCGGGATTTTATCGTCACTGCGGGCGGATTATATTGCTGAACGAGATAAACTAATCCGGAGCGAGCATGTCCACGTCCCCTCTTTTTCACGCAGCAAAGATCAACCAGCTACAACTGACCAACCGGCTGGTGGTGGCCCCGATGACGCGCGTAAGCGCCTCGGAAGATGGCATCGCCAGTGAGCGCATGGTGCGTTACTACGAAGATTTCGCGCGCGGTGGTTTCGGCCTGACGATCAGCGAAGGCATTTACATCGATGATCAGTGGTCACAAACTTACGCCTTTCAGGCTGGCATGATTAATGCTCGTCAGGCAGAAGCCTGGCGTAAGGTCACCGACGCCGTGCACCGCCAGGGCGGAAAGATCCTGGCGCAGATCCAACACGCCGGTGCGCTTTCTCAGGGCAATCATTACCAGCACGAGACCGTTGCCCCCTCAGCCATTCAGCCGCTGGGCGAACAGCTGCCGTTTTATCGTGGTGAAGGCGATTATCCGCAGCCTCGCGCCCTGAGTGACGCTGAAATTCATCAGATTATCGACAGCTTCGCCGATGCTGCCGAACGCGCGATAAAGGATGGCGGATTCGATGGCATCGAAATTCACGGCGCCAATGGCTATCTGCTGGATCAGTTTCTCACCCGCTACACCAATCAGCGCAGCGATAAATGGGGTGGCGATACCGCCGGGCGGATGACGTTAAACCTGGCGGTGATCGCCGCGGTACGCGCACGCATTGGTGATACGGTGCCGCTGGGCATTCGTATTTCGCAGGCTAAGGTCAACGATTTTCAGCATAAATGGCAGCATGGCGAGGCGGATTCGCGCACGGTATTCAGCCTATTGGGCGATTCAGCGATTGATTATATTCATGTCACCGAGCATGAAGCCTGGCAACCGGCATTTGCGGAGAGCCCACTTTCCCTGGCGGCGCTGGCACGGCAGTTTGCGCCGGGCAAAATCCTGATCGCTAACGGTGGCCTGCATCAGGTGGATAAAGCAGAGCGGCTGCTGGATCAGGGCGCCGATCTGATCGCCCTTGGCCGTGGCGCGCTGGCTAATCACGACTGGCCGCAGCGGGTTAAAAACCAGGCACCGCTGCGCGAATTCGATCGCACCCTTCTGGCGCCGATCGCCGATATCAAAGCCAGCGAACTGCCATCCTGATGCCGTTGCCGGGCGCCGTGCTATCGCAGTCGCCCGGCAGCGATCGCCAGTAAAGAGAGAACGATCAGCGCCCCGCCTGGCGCCAGCACCACCCAACAGGCACGCTCGACATAGGGCATGCCTTCGGCCAGTAGTCGTCCCCATTCCGGCAGCGGCGGCGCGGCGCCCAAGCCTAAAAACCCCAGTGACGCCAGCGCCAGCGCAATGCCCGGCACGCGCAGCATGGCGTGGCGAAACAGCGGTCCGACCACCGCAGGCAGCAGATAACATAGCCCGGCGCGCAGTGGGCCAACGCCCAGTATCGGCAGCATCTGAACCCATGCCCGCGCCCGCGCCTCACTTAATAACGCCGCGGTATGCGCCGCCAGCGGTGCCCAGCTCACCACGATCACCGCCAACACCGCGCCGCCTGCGCTCGGTCCGGTTAACGCCGCCACAATCAGCCCGGCCATTACCGGCGGCAGTGCGTTTGCCGCCTCAATCGGGCCGCTGCAAAAACGCGGAAAAAAACCGGCCAGCAGGCCGATCAGCAGGCAAATTAGCGCGGCCACAAACGCCATCACGCAGGTATGCAGCGTGCCGTGTGCCACCCGCGCCAGTAGATCGCGGCCCATGGCATCAGCACCAAACGGCAACGCCAGCGACGGTGGCTGCAAACGCGTAAAGCCTGACAGATAGGGATCGCGCGTTAACCCGGCCAACAGCAGCAGGCAAAATAGCGCCAGGCAGAGCGCGGTCAGCCAGATTGCGCCGTGGGAAGATGGAGTGCGGTTAATGGCGGGCGTTGGCATCGCGCCGCCGCGCAGCGCCCGTCCGAGCAGAAGCTGCCGCAGTGCGCTGGTTAACAGCCCTGCCACCGCGGCCAGCAACAGCATAATCAGCACGCCCGCCTGCAATGCGGGCAGATCCTGCGCCGCGGCAGCGCCGAGCGTGGCGCGACCGATGCCCGGAATGGCAAAGACTTTTTCCACCGCAATGGCGCCGCCGGTCATCGAAACCAACACCAGGCTCAGCAGCGGCAGCACGCCCGGCAAAGCCCGCGTTAGCAGCGCCAACAGCAGATGACGACGTGCAATGCCAGCCACGCTCCAGGTCAACAGCCATTTTTCGTTCAGCGATTCACTCAAGGCATCAGCAAAAATTCGTCCCAGATAGCCACCGGCCGGAATCCCCAGCGCCAGCGCAGGCAGGATCACATGCTGCACGCCCTGCCAGCCGTAAGGTGGCAGCCAGCGCAGCCATACCGCGCCGACGATCAGCAACACGGTGGCCAGCAGAAACTCCGGCAAGGTGGTCAGCGTCGCCGCCGCGATGCCTGAAGAGACCCGCGGTTTTCCATGCAGGCCGCGCCACAATACCGGCAGGCAGAGTGCCGCCGCCAGCACGGCGGCAACCAGCGCCGCCGCAGCCATCAGGGTTAACGAGACGCCGGCAGCCTGTAACATGCCGGGCAGCACAGGCCGACCGGAAACCCACGACACGCCCGCATCGCCCTGCAGCAGCTGCCACAGCCAGTGGCCAAACAGCGACAGCGGGCCACGATCGAGGCCCAACGACTGACGAATCGCCGTCAGGGTTTCCGCCGTCGCCTCCTGCTCGCCGGAACGGGCGCGCAGCAGCGCCAGTGCCGGGTCGCTGCCGGAAAGCCAGGGCAACATGCCCACGATCAGCAGAATGCCAAAGAAGGTCAGCAACCTGGAGAGCAAAGTTAGCCGGTGCGGCGTACGCACAAGCGTGGCGCAGGTACGGCAGTAAAGGGATTCACTCATGGCGCGGTGGGCACCAGAACGGTGGCTTCATCGATCAACATGCGCTCACGCGGATCGCGCAGCGCACCGTGCAGCTGCGGATTTTCGCCCTGAATTACCCGCTCATGCAGCAGCGGGATCGCCGCGTCGCTGGCCAGAATCAGCTGTTCAGCAGCCACGATCGCCTTACGACGCGCGGTGCCCGCTGGCAGAGCCGCAGCCTGCTCCAGCGCGCGGTCGATGGCCGGGCGGCAGAGCTGAGCAATGTTAAAGGATCCTTTGCAGCTGAAATCGCTGTAAAGATAGGCGACCGGATCGCCGGAATCGAGCACCGTGGCGCGCGAGAGAATAAAGGCATCAAACTTACCGGCCAGCGCATCCGCCTCAATTTGCGCATATTCACGCACCACCTGCTTAACGGTAAAACCGGCGGCGGTCAGCTGTTGTGCCAGATAGACCGCCACTTCAGGCAGCTCCGCGCGGTCACTGAAGGTGGCCAGCGTAATGGTCTGGCCCTGCGGCGCGCGCACGGGCGTCGGTTCGCTTACCGGCTGGCGTAATTCTGCTGCCCACGGCAGAGCCGGGCCAAGCAGACCCTGCGCCACATCGGCACGTTTTTCGTAGACGTTATCAACCAGCTGCTGGCGATTGACCGCATTACGCACCGCGGCACGCAGCCCGGCGTCGTGGAATGGCCCGGTTTTACTGTTCAGGTAGAGCGTATTGGTGCGCGGCATCGGGACTTCATGCACCATGGCGGGATCGAGCAGCGCCACCTGAGAAACCGGAATCGCCTCGACGATATCTGCCGTACCGGTGCGCAAGGCCGCCGCCCGTGCCGTGCCGTCGGGCACAAAGCTGACGTCAATGCCTGCGGCCTGCGCTTTGTTGCCCCAGTAATCGGCATTGCGATCGAGCGTGGCGCCGCTGGTGCCATTAATGCGTTTCAGCACAAAGGGTCCGCTGCCGGCGTTAAGCGGATTGATGATCCCTTTCTCACCGTAGGCCGCCTGCGACAGGATCGCCAGCTGCGGGCTGGAGAGCCGCTGCGGCAACAGCGGATCCGCCGTTGCGGTGGAAACGATCACCGCGTTATCACCGTCGGCGCGCACCTGCAGATCCACGCCGTCCAGAATGCGTGGCTTTGGCGCATACGCCGCGGCGGTACTCAGCGCGTTGACGACTGCCGCCGCATTCAACGGCGTGCCATCATGAAAACGCACCCCCTGACGCAGCGTCAGCCGCCAGGCATGGTTCTTAAGCGGTTCCCATCGCGTTGCCAGCCCCGGCTGCGCATCGCCCGCCGCATCAAGTACGATCAGGGTTTCCGCCGTACGCCAGCGTGACAGTTTAAACGCGTCGTCACTGAGCGGCGTCAGCCCGGAACGCGGCGGCTGCAGCATAGCGAGATGAATTCGCCCTTGCCGATCCTGTGATGAATCAGACTCATTAAAGCAGCCCGCCAGCAGCGTGCCGAGCGTCAGTATCAGGGCCGGGCGCAGAAGCGATGTCATGGAAATATCCTTATAGTGAAATAACGGGGATCGCCTGCAGAAGCTGGCAGGTTTGTGGATGGTGCGGTGCAGCAAGCAGATCGTTGGTAGCACGATCTTCGACGATCTCACCGGCGTGCATCACCAACAGGCGATCGCACAGCCCGGCCAGCGCCGAGAAATCATGTGACACCATCAGCAGGCCCATGCCCTGTTCGCGCGTCAGCCGCTGCAACAGACCTTTCATTTGCTCACGCAACGGCAGGTCGAGGCCACTAACCGGTTCATCAGCCAGTAAAAAACGCGGCTCTGGTGCCAGCGCCCGGGCAATCGCCACCCGTTGCGCCTGGCCGCCGGAGAGCTGCCCCGCCGGTACATGCAACAGCGTGCGCGGCAGCTGCACCCGATCGCACAGTTCCGCGACCCGCTGGTGCACGTTTTGCAGGCCGAGCAAATGATGCAGCGGTTCGGCAATCAGCTGCGCCACGCTGTGATGTGGTGCCAGCGCACTGGCGGGATCCTGCGGAATGTATTGCACGCGGCGTCGATACCAGGCAAGTGACGCCACCGAGGCCGGGGCGATCGCCCTGCCTTCACAGCTCATCGCGCCGCGGTCGGCTGCGTCCAGCGCCAGCATCACTTTTAACAACGAGGTTTTTCCGCTGCCGGAGGCGCCTACCAGGCCAACGGTTTCCTGGGATTGCAGACGGAGCGATATCTGATTGAGGATCGGCGCGGCTGGTAAATGGCGCTGCCAGAAAGATCGCGGCGCAAAGCGGCTGATATTATCCAGATGAATAAAATCGTTGATGATCATCCGGCCAGCGCCTGCCGCGCGGTGAGGATCAGATCGCTGTTCTGACGCGCCGCGGCGATCAGCGTGCGGGTAAAGGGCTGTTGCGGCGACCGTAAGATGCGCTGCATGCTGCCGTTTTCGATCGCCACGCCCTGCTCCAGGATCACTACCCGCTGGCAGAGCCGCGCGGCCACGGCAATATCGTGCGTAATAAACAGCAGCGCCTGCTTGCCTTGCTGCAACAACGTGGTCACCTGCTGTTGTGCCACGACGTCCAGCGCGGTGGTCGGCTCATCGGCGACCAACACATTACTGCTGCTCAGCAGCGCCATCAGCGCACAGATACGCTGACGCTGACCGCCTGATAGCTCGCCAGGATAGCGATCGCCCAGACCATGCAGGCCTGCGGCATCAAGCAGCGTGCTCAGGCTGCCCTGCTGCGCGCTGCCCGCCACCCATTTCAGCTGTTTAGCCACCGTAAAAAGAGGATGCAGCGCCGAAGCAGAATCCTGAAAGATCGCTGCTACCCGGCCCGCGGTACTGCGCTGTAACGCAGGCTGGTGGGCAACATCGATGCCATTAACCAGAATCTCACCGCTAACCGTGATGCCTGGCGGCAGCGTGCCGGTTAATGCCTGCGCCGTCAGCGATTTCCCACTGCCTGACGCACCCAACAGGCAGAGCCGTTCTCCGGCGTACAGCAGAAAACTGAGATCGTCGATCAAGATTTTTTGCCCTGCGTGGAGGGTCAGATTGTTAACCTGTAAAACAGGCTGCTCAGAAAGGATCATGGTTACGGTGACGAAAGGTTACGATTATTATGTTATAACATAACATATCAAGACATTACCAGCTGATGCAAAACATTTCTCGCTGCGCCTGTTTGCCTTGATTAGCTGAAAAGTCACTGAACTGCGAAGATTTTTAGCGTTAGCCCGGCACAGAGTGCGAAGTTATTTAGGCGGTAAAATTTAGAATGTCCGTTTTCCCTGTAAACGGAATAACCATGAACGACGTTATCAACACTTTTGTCACGCACCGCAGCGAACGCAGCTATCTCGACAAAGCGATCCCGGAAGATATCCTCACTAATATTATCGAATCCGCTTATCACGCACCCACCTCCGTGCACTCGCAGCAGATCTCGTTGATCGTCACCCGCGATAAAGCCACCAAAGAGAAACTGGCGGCACTGTGCGGTGGCCAGCCGTGGATTGCGCAGGCGCCAGTATTTATTACCTTTGTGATCGACCTGCATAAATCAGCGGAAGGCATCAAGCTGACTGGCGAACAGCAAATTGCCCATGAAAGCATCGAAAGCATCGTTTCCGGTAGCCTCGACGCCGGTATCGCCTTGGGTACCGCCATGGCGGCAGCCCGGGCGCAGGGTCTGGGCATTGTGCCGATTGGCGGCCTGCGTCGCGATCCGCAGGCGGTTGCCGAACTGCTGAACCTGCCGCCGCTGACCTTCCCGGTGAATGGTCTGGTGCTGGGTTACGTGGATGAACCGGCTGAGCTTAAGCCGCGTCTGCCGATGGCCACTTTCCGCCATGAAGAGCGCTACAGCAGCGAAAACCTGCTGGAGAACATTCAGGCGCACAATCAGCAGCTGACCGATCACTGGCAGGCGATTGGCCGTGACGGCGGTGAGGACTGGAGCCACACCGTTGCCAACTACTACAAAAATATCTACTTCCCGGCGGTGCGTCCTGCTCTGCTGAAGCAAGGTTTTGGCATCGATAAGTAATCTCCACGGGCGGTGCCGAGTGCCGCCCGTTTTGTTGTCATCTTTTTCAGGCAGGCTGTGCCTGTTTTCCGGCGGGATATTCCCGCCGCTTTGTTATGGGAATAATCTATGGTGCATTCTGATCAACCGGTGCAAAAGCCTGCATGGGGCGCCGTGTTCGCCATGTCGTTTGGCGTTTTTGGCCTGATTACCGCCGAGTTTCTGCCGGTGAGCCTGCTGACGCCCATTGCCGACAGCCTACAGGTCACCGAAGGCCAGGCGGGACAGACCGTCACGGTTACCGCCCTGATGGCGCTGTTTACCAGTTTGGTGATTTCGCTGGCGACGCGCCGCATCGATCGCCGCTGGGTGCTGCTGGGTTTCTCGTTGATTCTGGTGGCCTCGAACCTGCTGGTGGCCTTTGCCGACAATCTGCATGTGATTCTGGCCGGACGCCTGCTGCTGGGTATCGCCATTGGCGGCTTCTGGACGCTTTCGACCGCGACAGCCATGCGGCTGGTGCCTGCCGATCAGGTGCCGAAAGCGCTGTCGATCATCTTCAGCGGCGTGTCGCTGGCAACGATCATCGCCACGCCGTTGGGCAGTTTCCTCGGCGATATCATCGGCTGGCGCAATATCTTCCTGCTGACCGCGCTGCTGGGCGGCCTGGCGTTTATCTGGCAGTTTTTCTCGCTGCCAGCGATGCCCGCCGATCGCGAAAAACGGCATGGCAGCATGCTGTCGGTGCTGATGCGTCCCGGTATGCGCTGGGGCATGGTGGCGATCATTATGCTGTTCACCGGCCACTTCGCCTTTTTCACCTACCTGCGCCCTTTTCTTGAAACCGTGGCGCAGGTCAATGTGCACGCCCTGTCGCTGATCCTGCTGGCCTTTGGCGTGGCAAACTTTGTTGGCACTTCGCTGGCCGGTTATCTGCTGATGCGTAATCTGCATCTGACGCTGGGCGGCACCACGCTGCTGATGGGCATCATGGCGATTTTGCTGGCGGTGTTTGGGCATAATTCACTGCTGGATGGCCTGTGCATTGCACTGTGGGGCATGGCGTTTGGCGCGATTCCGGTTGGCTGGTCAACCTGGATCACCCGTACCGTGCCTGACGAAGCGGAAACCGGCGGCGGCCTGTTGGTTGCCACTATTCAGCTCGCCATTACGGTGGGTGCTGCGGCCGGAGGCTGGGTATTTGATGCCAACGGCGCACGCGGCGTGTTCTTTGCCAGCAGCGTGCTGATCCTGCTCGCCTCGATGACCATTTTTACCCGCTTACGCCAGCGCGCCTGAGCATTGTGCGGCCTCTTTCGGGGCCGCGTGAAAGAAATTGATATAAAGACGATGTTGTTGAATGGTTGAAAGCGGCGTTAACTGAGTCAGTGATCGTTAACACGGGCAAGGCTGTTGCCCCGTTTACCGGAGGCAAAATGATTATTGCCCAGATTTCAGATATCCATGCAGCCGCTGACAACGACAACCTGCAGCGTCTTGAGCGGGCTCTCGCCTGGCTGGCAACGCTGGCGCCCGATGCGCTGGTGCTCACCGGCGATCTGGCGGATAACCGCCACTGCGGGCACGACCTGCTCGCCACCTGCCTTAACGCCGTGCCCTGGCCGCTGTTTATCCTGCCCGGCAATGCCGATAACCGCGATCGGCTGCGCGCCACGTGGCCCGAGCGATTCGCTGACAAGCGGCCTGCGCTGCACTTCACCGCGAACATCGGCGGCATCCGTCTGATTGGCCTGGATTCCACGCTGGAAAACAGCGATGCGGGCAGCGTTGCCGCGCATCTCGGCTGGCTTGACCAGGCGCTGAACGCGTCGCCTGCTCTGCCATCCATCCTGTTTTTACACCATCACCTTTTTCTTTGTGGCATTCCGGGCATCGATAATAGCATCTGTCACGATCGGCGGCAGCTTGAAACGCTGCTGCGTAACAGTATGCGACCGCCGTTGGCTATCGCCTGCGGGCATGTTCATCGCCCAATGATGAGCCTGTTTGCCGGGATTCCCGCTTACGTCTGCGGATCGGTTTGTGCGGCCAACCCGCTGTGGTTTGGCGCCGATACGGTGCCGCCGGTTAACGATCCGGTTTATCTGCTGATTCATCGCTTCAATGATGGCGAGCTGGTGAGTTACCACGTTGCGGTTTAACGCCGCGGCAGCCAGCTTGCTCTTTCTGTCCGACATCTACGTTTCATGAGGATAAAGAATGAAAAGCACGGGCAATACGTTTTTGATTACCGGCGGCGGTACCGGCATTGGACTGGCACTGGCCCAGCGCTGGCACGATATGGGTAACCACGTCATTATCACCGGTCGACGCCAGCAGGTATTGCAGGATGCCGTTGCCGGTCGCGAACGCATGACGGCGTATGCGCTGGACGTTACCGCGCCGGACGCGGTTGACCGCTTTGTACAGCAGGTGATTGCTGATCATCCCGACATCAATATTCTGGTTAACAATGCCGGTATTTTCAGTGCGGAAAAGGTCACTACCCGGCGTGATATCAGTGATGCAGAGCGGATGATCGAAACCAATATTGTTGGGCCAATGCGCCTCACCAACGCCATGATCGATCATCTCAGCGGTCAACCCAATGCGGCGCTGATCAACGTCTCTTCCGGCCTGGCATTTGTACCCTTTCCTGCTGCGCCAACCTACAGTGCCACCAAAGCGGCCCTGCACGCCTGGACAGCGGCCATTCGTCCACTGCTGAAAGACAAGGTGGAAGTGATTGAAATTGTACCGCCGCAGGTACAAACCGAACTGACACCGGGTCAGTCGCAGGATGCCAACAGCATGCCGCTGGATGCGTTTGCCGACGAGGTGATTGCGCTGCTGCATGCCACGCCAACGCCTGCTGAAGTGTGTGTCGAGCGCGTGCGCTATTTCCGTGAGGCGGAAGCTAAAGGCCAGTTTGACGAAGCGCTACAGATGTTGGCGCAGTACAGCTAAGATTGCGGGAAATCCAGGGCGAAAAGCATGCTTCATGCCGATCGCCCTTTTTTCTGTTTGACGCTCTTTTTCACCTAAGCCAATGGAATCGGATTAAGAATTACATACGTATGTTGTAACTATAAAGGATCGCTACACGTGCTCTGTTTCAGAGTATGCCACGTCTGTCTGCTTTCGCATTCAGGCTGGTTAAGTCATCCCGCCCGGTTAAGTGACGTTGTCACGCCTGCGTATAAGACCGGTCGCAATTTACCTCGCGCGAATAGCCGTGTGCAAGCTGGCTCGCTATGATGCTATCGCCTTCCCTTTCGCGCTCACTTCAAGGATTCCACTATGCGCTATCTGCTGCTTATCCTCACCTGCCTGCTGCCCTCGCTGACGCTGGCAAAATCGGTGGCGGTGAACCTGCAAGCCGCCTGTGATATTGAACAGCTTGAGCTGAAACTGATCGATCGCCAGCGAGCGCCCTACGACATTTTCATGTTCGAAGTGCAGATGACCCTCACCGAAGCGGCTGCACAGCGTCTCTCGACCGTGACACGAGAAAATATGCGGCAGGTGCTGGCGCTGTCACTCAATCACGTTCCTCTCACCTCGGCCACGATTCAGGGCGTGCTGGGTGCAAACATGCGTGTTGTCATCACAGCAGAGATTGCACAACGGCTGCTCCCTGCCCTGCAGGATAAGCGCTGCCCGCTTAACGCAGCAGCTGCCACTGCTGATACGCCTGATTGATCTGCCGTGGTGACGTGAGCCACACCGCTGGCCCCTGCCAGCTCCTGCACCACTGTGCATTACGCCGGGTTTTTGCCGGCATCACGCGCGTAATATAATTCAGCATTTCCCACGTCACCCTGTCATTGTCATCATTAACCCCGCCGTAGCGGTGCTTTTGCCACAGCGTACGCGCCAGATAGCGCCGCAGGCTGGTTAACGTAGAAACCTCCAGCACAATTAATCCGGTCGCCCGAGCCAGCCGGGCCGACAGCAGTCCGGTGTAATTTCCCTCCATTACCCAACGCGGTTCAGCAATCGCCTCAGCGTGCAGCGCATGAAACGCTTCTGTGGGCCGCATTTGCCAGGCGGTGTCGGGATAATGATACAGCCTGTCGAGATACACCACCGGTAGCGCGTGCTGTCGACCAATAGCCGCGGCAAGCGTTGATTTGCCGCTGTTCGACGGGCCGATGATCACGATACGCTCACCCAGTTCTGCTAACGACCGCATAAACACCTTTCTCCATGACAAAAAAAAGAGGCCGCAATCATGCGACCTCTTTTTATGCTAATGCAACTATCACGGCTCTTCGATGCGTTCCGCATTCAGCGTGGTGCCAGGGCCTTTGCCCTTCACGTAGCCGCTGACGCGTACTTTATCTTCCGCGGTGTACTCTTTGCCATCAAACACCTTTTTCGGTGCCATGATCACCATGGTGCCGGTCTGATCGCGGAAATCGTAACGGTTATTACCGTGATCTTTGATGATGTAGCCTTCCAGCGTAACCCACGCATCTTTGCGCATATCACGGGACGCTTTTACCGTGCCCTGACCGGTATCTTCAGAACCTTTATAACCGGCATCCTGCTTGTGCTGCGGCGGTGGCGTTTCGCCCGCTTTGAATCCACCCTCTTCGGCGTTAACCGACAAACTCACCACGGCCATCAGTGCCGCCAGGGTAATTTTCTTGTACATGCTGTCTCCTTTCTGTACGCCGGAACGCCCGGCATCAAACTCACTGACTTAAGCCTGGCACAAATTTCTATAAGTTGTGGATTGAACAGGTTAAAAGCTGCTGACTGGCTAAAAAAAGCCCCGCGTTTCGGCGGGGCTGATAGTAACTTAACGCATTTTATTTCAGGCGGAACGCCATCACCGCATCACCCGGTGTGGTGCCCATCGAACCGTGACCACCGGCGGCGATAACAACGTATTGTTTATTGTCATTGCCCATGTAGGTGGCTGGCGTTGCCTGGCCACCGGCTGGCAGCTCGGTTTGCCAAAGGATCTCGCCGGTATTGATGTCATAGGCGCGGAAGAAGTTATCTGCCGTTGCGCCGTGGAATACCACGTCACCTGCGGTCACCAGCGGTCCACCGTGTGCCACCATGCCCATTGGGAAACCAATCGGGAAGCGGCCAGGCATGAAGCTGGTTTTCAGGTTTTTAGTGGTGCCCACGCGGCGCAGCCATTCGGTTTTACCGGTTTTCAGATCGACACCTACCATACGGCCCCACGGTGGCGCGATACACGGAATGCCCAGATCGGAAGTGAACTGCTGAATCTGAATGGCATAGTCGCCCTGGAAGTTTTCATTCCAGTAAGGCGTACCATCTTTGCCCAGCAGACGCTTATCCGCGGTTTCCGGCGTACGCTTCAGCAGGTGATATTTATAAGCCAGACGCACCGGAGCGGCGATCAGAATCTGACGCTCCGGATCGATAGCCACTGAACCCCAGTTGAATACGCCAATGTTACCCGGGAAAACAATCGAGCCTTTCTCGGTGGCTGGCGTCCATGGGTTACCGTCGTAGCGCATGGCGTGGAACTGCGTGCGGCAGGACATCTGATCAAACGGCGTAATGCCCCACATCGATTTCTCGTTGATCGGCGCCGGAATGAAGTTCAGGCGCGATACCGGCTGCGTTGGCGAGAAGGTTTCGCCCGCTACGCCGCCGGTGGTGGAAACATCGACCTGATTAATCGGATAGATCGCCTGACCGGTCAAACGGTTCAGCACAAACAGGTTGCCGGTTTTGGTCGGCAGAATCACCGCTGGCGCACGCGTGCCCTGATAATCGATATCCATCAGCGAAGGCTGCGACGGATTATCACGGTCCCACAGGTCATTTTTCGATGACTGGAAGCGCCATTTAAAGGTACCGGTATGCAGATCCAGCGCCACCAGCGTATCGCGGAACTTCTCCACGTTGCTGTTGGCATCACGACCACGGCTCAGCTCATCCGGCGAGGCGTTGCCAAACGGCACGTACACCAGACCATTTTTCACATCGGCGCTCAGCGTTGCCCAGGCAACCGGCGTGTCATACGGATAGTTTTCACCCGCGGCAATCGGCTGAGTTTTTTCCGGATTAGCCGGATCAAAGTTCCATACCAGACGACCGCTTTGCGCGTCATAGGCGCGGATCACGCCAGAAGGGTTGCCGGAATGGAAACCGTTGTCCATTACTGAGCCGCCGACGATCACCAGATCGCCCGCCACCAGCGGTGCCGACGTCTGCATCAGTGCATGTGGGCGCACCGTGCCCATATTGGCGCTCAGGTCGATCATGCCGTTGTTACCAAAATCGGCACACAGCTTGCCGGTATCCGCATCCAGCGCAATCAGCTTCGCGTCGGTGGTAGCATTGAAAATGCGCTTACGGCACATTGCGGGTGCCGCACTGACGGTGGCATCCGGGGTGGTCGCCGCAGGTTTCGCTGCCGCTGCCGCATCGTAATAGCTCACGCCACGACAGGTTTGGTGCTGTTGCAGGTAAGAGCGGTTTTTCTCAGGCTGGTATTTCCATTTCAGCGCGCCGGTTTCCGGGTTCAGCGCATGCACTTCATTGTGCGGCGTACAGAAATAGAGGCTGTTATTGACCTTCAGCGGCGTCGCTTCAAAGGTATATTCGCCCGCATCTTTATCGGCATCACGCAGATCGCCGGTGTGATAGGTCCACGCCAGTTCCAGGTTGCTGGCGTTGTCTTTACCAATCTGCTTCAGGCTGGAGAAACGCAAGCCGTTATCGCTGCCGCCGTAAGCGGTCCAGTCGTTAGCGGCGCCCTGGCTTTCACTGGCCGTACGCGGATTCGTGATATTGCCCGCCTGCGGATAGGGATCGTAAAACATCATGCCGATCACGATAGCGACCATCACCAGCACGGTAGTGCCGAGGAACGGATGGAAACGACGCGGTGAAGAGGATTTATAGAGCGGCGCAACCACCCACGGCATCGCCAGCCAGACACCGATCAGGCCAATCAGATCGCCGCGTGGGATCCACTGCCATTTGTCGAAGCCGACTTCATAGATAATCCAGAACAGTACGATCCACATCAGCAGCGCATAAAGCGACAGCGCGATGCGTTTGTTGCGGAATAGCGTCCAGGCGGTAATTAACAGCCCGAGCGCCATAATGGCATAGAATGGCGACCCGCCGGCAAGCAGCAGTTTTCCGCCCATATACAGCATGGCCACGCCGAGAATGGCGATGACAATACTGGTAATTTTGTTAAGCATTCAAATCCCTCGATGATCGCGAAGCGCGTGTCGGTGTCTTACGAAATCTTACATTTCGCCTACAGAAGTTTAACGCCGATCACAAGTTTGTTAAATAATATTAAATTAATGTTAGCAACGTGATGATTGCTATTGAAAACTACTATTTCTTAGCGATTCCAGTTGGGGATATTTGGCACTATCTGGGGCGGCATCAGGCAGCTTTCAGGCGGTAACGCGGAGAGGTAACGGCGGTGGCGAGGCGGGACAGCACACGCTCCAGGAACCCGGGCCCGCAGTGGATAGCGGGCCAGTCAGCGTAAAATTGATTAGCGGTGTAACAGCATCAGATTTTAGCCGGTGGGATTGCGTTGTAAATGACTGTGCACAAACGCCCGACAACGATCGGAATGGGGATCGAGAAATACCTGCTCCGGCGGTCCCTGCTCTTCAATCATCCCCTGATGCAGGAAGATCGCCTTGTTTGCCACTTCGCGGGCAAAGCCCATTTCATGAGTCACGATAATCATCGTGCGCCCCTCTTCTGCCAGCTCGCGGATGACCCGCAGCACTTCACCCACCAGCTCGGGATCGAGCGCCGAGGTTGGCTCATCAAACAGCAATGCCTTAGGTTGCTGCGCCAGTGCGCGGGCGATCGCTACCCGCTGCTGTTGGCCGCCGGAGAGCTGCGACGGCCAGGCGTCACGTTTTTGATAAAGCCCCACCTTTTGCAGCAGCCTCTCCGCCTCTTCTGTCGCCTCTTTATGGCTGCGTCCCTGCACATGCACCGGCGCTTCGATAATGTTCTGCAGCACGGTGCGATGCGGCCACAGGTTAAAGCTCTGAAACACAAAGCCAAGCTGCATACGCATCTGCTTGATGGTGCGCTGCTGAGCAGCACTGAGCTTTTCATCGACGTTGTCGATAACAATGCGGTTATCTCCTACGGCAATCTCTCCCGCCTGCGGCACTTCAAGAAACGGAATACAGCGCAGTAACGTACTTTTACCCGACCCACTGGAGCCAATCAGCGAAATCACGTCGCCATCCTGTGCGGTGAGGCTGATATCGTGCAGTACCTCATGGCCGCCATAACGCTTTTTGATGTTGCTGAGCAAAATGGTGGGTGTGTTCATTAACGCGCTCCAAATTGATACGGTGACAGCCGGTGTTCCAGCAGAGTCAGCAACCTGCTGACGATAAGCGACAGGATCAGATAGATAACCGCCGCGGTGAGAAACACCTCCAGCGCACGAAAGGTGGACGAGACGATAGCATCGGCAATGCCGGTCATCTCCATCAGGCTGATGGTACTGACCAGCGAGGTCGCTTTGAGCATGGAGATCACCTCGTTGCTCCACGCGGGCAAAGCCTGACGCACCGCTATCGGCAGCGTGATGCGGGTGAAAATCTTACGCGATGACATACCGCTGACCTTTGCTGCTTCAATCGACTGTGGGCTAACCGCATTCAGGCCGCCGCGCAGGATTTCGCTGGTATAGGCGGCATCGTTGAGAATCAGGGCGATCAGGCCGCACCAGTACGGCTCACGCAGCACCGGCCACAGCACGCTGTCGCGCACCAGTTCAAAACTTCCCAATCCGTAATAGATCATAAAAATCTGAATCAGCAGCGGCGTGCCGCGAAACAGCCAGATATAAAAGCGTACCGGATAGTGCCCGAGCCGCGTCAGTCGCAGCAGGTTAAAGCAGACCGCCAGCAGCGCGCCGCCGATCAATGCCAGCAGCGTCAGATTCAGCGTCAGCGGCAGGCCTCCCAACAGCGCCAGCAGCGTCTGGCTAAAGAAAGCGTTATCCACGCGAACCGTTCCTTGTGGGTGAAGTTGCCTGACCGCGTAGCGCTACCTTCTCGGCGCCACGAAAAACCATATCGGAGAGCGAAGTAATGATCAGGTAGATCACCGCGCCCACCGCATAGAAGAAAAAGGGTTCCTGCGTCGAGCCCGAAGCGGTGGCCACCTGATTCAGCGTTTCCACCAGCCCGGTTACCGACACTAACGCCGACTCCTTGATCACGCTCTGCCACTGATTGCCCATGCCCGGCAGCGCGGTGCGCAGCGCCTGCGGCACAATCATCCGGCGAAACAGCATCAGCCGGCCCATGCCGGTGACCCGTGCTGCTTCCAGCGTGCCCAGCGGAATGGCATAAAACGCGCCGCGAAAGACACCGCTCTGGGAGGCGGCGGAGATCAGGCCAATCGCCAGCGCCCCGGCCACAAAGCCGCTGACGTCAAACGGACCGTGAAACCCCAGCGCCTTGCCAAAAAACGCCACCACTTCTCGCCCGCCAAAATAGAACAGGTAGATCACCAGCAGCTCGGGCACGCCGCGAAATACCACCACGTAACTGCCCGCCAGCCGTTTCTGCCAGCGGCTACCGGCCACCTGCATCCAGCAAAGCAGGCTACCCAGCAGCGCACCGATTGCAAAGGCGGTGAGTGAGACCGAAAGCGTAATCCAGGCCGCCTGCAGCAGCGCAGGCCCCCAGCCTTCGTCGCCAAAGCCGATCAGTTGCCAGTCGATGTTCATTACGCTTTCGGCGTCACATCAAGACCGAACCACTTCAGCGACAAGGCCTTCAGCGTGCCGTCGTTGATCATCTCCACCAGCGCCTTATCCAGCGCCGCCTTGAGTTCGGTCTGATCTTTACGCAGGCCGATTGCCGTTCCCTTGCCGAGCAGGCCACCGGTAAAACCGTAGCCGCTGGAGGTCAGGCGATCCGGATGCTTCTTCACATAGGCGGCGAAGTTAGTGCGCGACGCCATTACCGCATCCACGCGCTGATTCATCAGGTCAGCAAAGGTTTCCGGGCCCGCCTGATAGGTACGAATGGTGGCAACATCAGCAAAATATTTATTCAGGAAGTCCGCCTGAATGGTCGCGACCTGAACGGCGATGGTTTTGCCCTTAAAACTGGCGCGCAGTGTCTCAATCGCGCTGGCGGTTGCCGCCTCATCGCTGGCGACAATCACTTTGTCATCGCCAGGCAGCACCGCCAGCGGTCCCTTTTTCAGGGTGACGAAGCCAGAGATGCTCTGCGTATAGGGATGGGAAAAGGCGATCGCCTGTTCACGGGCAGGCGTAATCGACACGCCATCAATCACCGCATCATATTTCTCATCCAGCAAGCCGGGAATCATGCCGGACCACTTCTGCGCGCTGATCTCATATTTGAAGCCAACGCGCTTCGCCAGTTCCGCCACCATATCGGGTTCAAAGCCGATGATTTTGCCGCTCGGCGTGCTCTGATTAAACGGTGGGAAGGCGGCTTCGGTAGCGAAATGCAGGGTGCCAAAATCTTTTGCCAGTGCCATAACCGGCGTCGCAAGCAGCAGCACGGCGCCAAAGGTAGCGGTAAACAGGGTCTTACGCAGCGTGGTCATAGGTTTTCCTGAGGTTGAGAAGGAGAAAGCAGATCAAACGCGAGGCGCGCCAGCGCTTCGGTACCAATGGCAATGCTCTGTTCGTCGGGCTGATAGTCGGAATTATGCAGATGATCGTCTCGCCCCGGCGTGGCTGAACCGATGTGGATCTGGCAGCCCGGCACGCGCTCGGTAAACAGTGAGAAGTCCTCGGCACCAAAGCTGCTGCTGGGCGCCGCCACAATCGTTTTGCCAAACTGGCTGGAGAGAATGGTTTCCAGCTGGCTCACCAGGTGGTCATCGTTCATCAGCGGTGGAACGCCCCGCTGGAAGTGAATCTCCACCTGCACGTTCATCGCCATCGCGCAGCCCTGACAAATGCGGTGAAACGCCTGCTCCATATGCTGGCGAGTCAGCGGCGATTTCGCGCGCAGGGTGCCGCGAAACAGGCAGCTGTCGGGAATAATATTGTGGGTGGTGCCGCCCTGAATATGACCAATGGTCAGCACCGCTGAGTTGGCCGGATCCAGCTCGCGCGCAACGATGGTTTGCAGCTGCGCAATCATCTGAACCGCGGCAATAATCGGATCGCTACCCATATGTGGTCGCGCGGCGTGGGTCGAGCGGCCGCGCACGATGACATCAAACTCATCGCTGGAGGCGGTGCTGGCGCCATGCGTCAGCCCAATCTCGCCGGTAGCCAGCTCTGGCTTGTTATGCAGGGTGATCGCCATCGCAATGCCATCGGCGGCCCCGTCGGCAATCATCGCTTCCGCCCCGCTCTCCGGCGTCTCTTCGGCGGGCTGGAATATCAACCGCACCGTGCCGCACAGCCGCTGGCGTTCACGGCTGAGGATATCGGCCACGCCAAGCAGCGTCGCGGTATGCATATCATGTCCGCAGGCGTGCATTTTGCCGGCATAACGACTGCTGAACGGCAGCCCGGTCTGTTCGTGAATCGGTAAGGCATCCATATCAGCGCGCAGCAGCAGCGTTTTGCCGGGCTGCGCACCCTGAATGTCCACCAGCACGCCGCTGCGTCCCACGCCACAACGTGGGCTGAGGCCAAGCCGTTCCAGTTCATCCCTGACCAGCGCCGCGGTGCGCAGCGTATCGAAACCAAGTTCAGGATGGGCGTGAATATCACGGCGGATCGCCACCAGCGACGGCGCAATCGCGTTAACCCGCTGTTTAATGGCAAGGGAGAGTTCCATGTCGCTTTTTACACTCACAGGTGGCTGAAAATTATTACGGGCTGATATCGCGCGGCACATTCATCACTGGCTGAGCCATCATGCCGGGCACGATTCAAGCGCAGCGGCGCAGAGCAATCATTAACAAACTATAGGAATATCCGCAGGATGGAAACAGGAATGTACGGCGAAAAGCGGGTGAAAAGTGAAAAAACAGCGGCGAACGTCGGAGAACCTGGCTGTTATCGCGCAGGGAAATTAATAAATACGATGACAGAGAAATAATTATTCATATCGCTACTGATTTACCCAGGCAGCAGGCGAAACAGAGAGTCTTCCCGTGCTTGACCGCGCGGCGTTCTACGTCGGCTATGAAAGCGCCTCACAGTTTAGTCGCGAATACCGTCGGGAGTTTGGCGACTCGCCGCGGCGTGACATCCGGCGATTACGCGTCTCCGCCGGGTAAAGGCGCTGCCTGAAGGCCTTAAAAACGTGGCGCCACTCAGGCGCCACAGACCATCAGGCTTTGGCTTCCGGCTGGCGGTTACTCTGGTAGATCAGCACCAGCGCACCGGCCAGCAGCGCCATCGCCAGCCAGCGACTGCCGGAGACCGGGATGGCGTGATTTCCCAGCCAGCCGTAGTTATCGATGATGATGCTCATCAGCAGCTGACCGAAAATCACCGACACGGTGGCG
Source organism: Duffyella gerundensis (assembly GCF_001517405.1). Lineage (NCBI taxonomy): Bacteria > Pseudomonadati > Pseudomonadota > Gammaproteobacteria > Enterobacterales > Erwiniaceae > Duffyella > Duffyella gerundensis. The sequence goes on from NZ_LN907827.1 coordinate 1,930,609, forward strand.
ATCGCCGCACCGATGCGCTGCACCGCCAGCACCATGATAATGATGTATGGCACACCGCACAGCGCGCCCATCACCTGCCAGCGCGGCACCTCCAGCAGGGTTTGCGGCCCCAGCGGCTCAACAAAGAAAATCAGCAGGCCGGTGACCAGCGCACCAAGCGAAAAGGTTAAGAACGCACACTTCAGAATGCCGACCTGTCCGCCGAGACGACCATTAATCGCCGCCTGCACGCTGAGCAGCGCACCCCCCACAATCGCCAGTAAAACCATCACAATAAGCATTATTCCCCCTTCGCAATCAGCAGCAGTGCGGCCACGATCAATAACAGCGCCAGCAGGCGGCGTTTATCGATGCGGCGATGTTCCATACCAAACAGGCCGTAGTGATCGATGATCACGCTCTTGCCCACCTGACCCGCCAGAATACCGGTCATGGTCATGGCGATGCCGATCGCTGGCGTGGTCAGCGTCAGGATAATCACGTACATCGGTCCCAGCACGCCGCCGAGCAGCGTCCAGCCCGGCTGACGGAAAAAGGATGGCGTATCGCGCGGGCTGAAAAACAGCATCAGCAAAAAGGTCAGCGCCGCGCCGATGCCGAAGATGCTCATGGTAGCCCACAGCTCGCCCACCTCATGCCCCAGCGGTCCCAACAGGCCAGCTTCCACCGACAGCCCCATGCCGCCGACGATCACTAACAGAATTAACAGGATTTTCATTATGTTTCCCCAGCTTCCAAAGGCGGGGAGATTACGGCAGGCTTTAATGCAGAAAAATGCCATAATCAGCGAAACAGTTTTGCGGAATATGCATTAATGAACGATTTACATACCATCAGCCTGCGTTCGCTGGCGCTGTTTGTCGCCGTGGTGGACAGCGGCAGCTTCTCTGAGGTGGCGCGGCGCGAAGGGGTGGCCGCGTCGACCATTTCCCGCATGGTGCAGCAGATGGAAGCCACGCTTGGCAGCCAGCTGCTGTTTCGTAACACCCGCAACGTATCGCCCACCGAGGCGGGCATGCAGTTTGCCGGGGCAGCACGCACCATGCTGGCGCAGTTCAATACCGCGCAGGCGCAGCTGATCGACCAGCAGCAGCAGCCCGCGGGCTTGGTGCGTATCAACGCGCCGGTGAGCTTTGGCCAGCGTCATCTGGCGCCGTGGCTGGGAGAACTGCTGTTGCGGCATCCGGCGCTGAAGGTAGAGATGGTGCAAACCGATGATTTTATCGATCCGCTGCAGGAAGGCACCGACCTGCTGCTGCGCATCGGTGAACTCAAGGATTCCCGCTGTCACGCCCGCGTGCTCGCCCATGAGCACTATATGCTGGTGGCCAGCCCGGCTTACCTGCAGCGCTGCGGCTTTCCCGCGACGCCGGACGATCTGCTGCGCCATCAGTGCCTGCTCTATCGCGGCGTGCACGGCCTGCAGCGCTGGTATTTCCGCGACGACCGCGGCCAGTGGCAGAATCCACCAGTGGCGGGTGCGCTGGTGGCCAACAACGCCGAAACGCTGATTATCGCCGCGGAGAACGGCCTTGGCATGGTGCTGTTCCCGGACTGGCTGGTCGGCGATCGTCTGCAGCAGGGCAAGCTGGTGCGCGTGCTGCCCGCCTGTGAAGCCGCCACCAAAACCGCGCCACAGGCGATCTCGCTGATCTGGCCGCGCGCCCACCCGCTGCCGCTGAAAACGCGGGCGGTGATCGACTTCTTCGTGGAGAAAGTCGGCCAACCCGCCTACTGGACACGTTGATGCGCTATCGCGGCAACGGCTGAGCTGGCATTAATATTGCTTACCTTTCCTCACAATGGAAATTCAGGAGAAGCCGTATGAATGCCCAACAACCTGCCAGCCGCTATCGTTACCGTATTTTTAGCCTGCTGTTTTTTATCGCCTTAATTAACTATATCGATCGCGGCGCGCTGTCGTTCGCCGCCAACGCCATTTCTCACGAGTACCATTTCAGTAAAGTCGAGCTGGGCGCCGTGCTCAGTTACTTCGGCTTTGGTTATCTGTTTGGGTCGCTGTGCGGCGGTTTTCTGGCCGATCGGCTCGGCAGTCGTAAGGTTTGGCTGCTGGCGGGCGTGCTCTGGTCCCTGCTGGAGATCGCCACCGCCTGGGCGGGCGATCTGGGTATGGCGCTGTTTGGCGGCTCGGCGATCATGGGCTTTGCCGCGTTGCGCATCCTGTTTGGCTTTGCCGAGGGCCCGGCCTATGCGCTAATGAACAAAGCGATCGCCCACTGGGCGCCAGATAACGAGCGCGGTATGGCGCTGGGCATCGGCCTGCTCAGCACCCAGGTCGGCGCTCTGCTGACCGCGCCGGTGGCGGTGGGTCTGCTGCTGTTAACCCACGACTGGCGCACCATGTTTATCGTGCTCGGCCTGGGCTCACTGCTGGCGATGGCGCTGTTTGCTCGCACCTTTCGGGACGATCCCGAGCAGCATCCGCACGCTAATGAGGCAGAGCGCGCCCTGATCCGCAACGGCCAGGCGGCACAGCGCTCAGAAGCGACGCTGCCGTGGTGGCATTTTTTCACCAGCCGCACGCTGGTGTGCAATGCACTGGGCTACTTCTCCTTTCTCTATATCACCTTTACGCTGATCACCTGGGGACCGAAATACCTGCAGGATAATTTCCATTACGATCTGCATTCGCTGTGGTACGTGGCGATGATCCCGTGGAGCGGCGCCTGCATCACCGTGCTGCTCGGTGGCCGCATCGCCGACACGCTGCTGCGGCGCTACCGAAACCTGCGCCTGGCGCGCAATCTGTTTGCCGCCGTTACCCTGCTGTTCACCGCCTGCTGCTTTCTGGCGATTCCGCTGGTCTCTTCAGCGGCGGCCATTATTGCGCTGATGACGCTGGGCAACGCGCTTAACGCGCTGGTCAACAATGTCTACTGGTCAGTGGTGATTGACGTTACGCCGAAAGGCAACGTCGGCACGTACAGCGGGATGACGCTGGCGATCGCCAATCTCGCTTCGATTATCTCGCCGCTGCTCAGCGGCTGGCTGGCGGAATATTATGGCTATAACGCCATGTTCACCGCGACCGCTGCCATTGCCTTTGGCAGCATGCTGGCGATGACGCTGCTGCAGCCGGAAAAACGACTGCAGGCACAGCCTTCTGCCACGCTGCGCGAACAGCAGGCGTAACCGTCTTACCGGCCGCCTGTTCGGGCGGCCCTTTTTCCCTTTTTCCCTTCTTCCTCTGCACGCTTTTCATCACCGGCGAGGTAGAAACCCCGCTTTGCTGATACCTTTTTTGTATAACAAACAGAGCAATTCCACTGTCTCTGCCAATGGCGTTTACTGGCTACCTCAACCGCAACAGGAGTCAGAAATGAAAACGTATTCACTTGCCAATACCCACCGCGCTATCGAACTGCCTGCCATCGGTTTTGGCGCCATGGGCATTTCAGAATTCTACGGCGAGACCGATCAGGCCAGCGCGCAGGCGGCGGTCAGCCACGCGCTGCAACATGGCATCTCTCATTTTGATACCGCCGACAGCTACGCCTTCGGCGATAACGAACGCTGGCTACGGCAGGCGCTGGCGCTGGACAACGACGATCTGCGCGCCAGCCGGATTATCGGCAGCAAGGCCGCGCTGGTTCGCGATGCCAGCCACCCCGAGCGACGTGACATCTGCATTGCGCCAGGCTGGCTGCGCGGTCAGTTACAGCGTTCGCTGGAGAATCTTGGCACCGGTTATCTCGATATCTTTACCGTGCACCGCTTGCCGTCCGCGGCCAGCGAGGCAGAATTATTAACGCTGGCCGATCATCTCAACCGCTGGCGCGATGAGGGCCTGATGCATGCCGTGGGCATCAGCGAGCCGAGCCTCGCGCAGCTTCGCCTGCTGCATGCCCACTGCCCGCTTAGTGTGGTGCAATCTGAATACAGCCTGCTGGAGCGCAGCGTTGAGCGTAACGGTATCCTCGATTTTTGCCGTGCGGAAGGTATCAGGTTTATCGCCTACAGCCCGCTGTCGCGCGGATTACTCAGCGACGGCTTTCATCCCGACAGCCTCACCGAAACGGATTTTCGCCGCGGCTTACCGCGTTTCAGCGGTGATAATTTTGCTCATAACAATCGGCTACTGACCGCGCTGCGCCAGCTGGCGGCAGAGAAGCAGCTATCACTGTCGACTTTTGCGCTGGCGTGGCTGCTGGCGCAGCAGGTAGCGGTGATTCCCGGCATGCGCAAGCCGCAACGGGTCGATGATGCGCTGGCGGCGCTGGCGGTGAGTTTTACTTCTGAAGAGCTGGCGGCGATTGAGGCGATTGCGCCGCCGGATGCGGCACGGGGCGAACGCTACAGTCGGGCAGCGAGCGAGGTATACGGTTTCAGTGGGAGTCAGCGCTAAACGCGTTGGCTGATGCGATAAAGAGAGGAGCATAAACCGGTAGCACGCGGCAAAGGCGCGCTACCGGTTTAACACAGCGCTCAGTCTTCGCGACTGCCGGTCGGTAATTTTCTTACTCTGAACCGGTTGTGCGGAAGCCTGACGCTTTTTTTATCCGCCGGACCGTTTTCTGTTGAACCCGGCGCGGCCATCGGACGGAAGAGTTTTCTTGCCTGCCAGTACGACATGATTTTACTTTCATCGGTCGCACCGTCGGCAAACTGCTCAAGCTTACTGAGGATCGCCTGATTGCTCACCGTCTCCTCAGCATCAAGCAGGCTCAGCACAGCTTCGCCCAGGGCGTTATACATCTCTCTTATTTCATCGTCGTTATTCAAATACTCTCCTCTGCCGGGAATAAAAGGAGCCAGCCAGACACGGGATATTACTGACCACCGACGATGCGGTGTGAAAGCGGGAATGGCGTCGGGACAACTGGCGGTGTTTTAGCAAGCACTGAATAAGAGAAGTCAGGCCAGCCAAATATAGAAGAGTGTTGCAGAGGGTATTCATGCGCTTTACTGATTTGCAGGTGTTAAAAAAGCTGGCCGAAGCCAGCGTTTATTAGACAGTTATTCTTTTATTCGCGCCCGAGCAGCAACGCAATTAATTCGTGGTACTGTTTTTCCAGCTCAGGATCCTGATTGTCGGACAGTCTGGCTAACAACTTTGCGCAAATCGCCTTGCGACTTACCGTCTCCCCGGCACGAATAATGTCCGTCACAATGTGGCCCAGCGTCTCTTGCGACGAAGGGAACGCGTCGTTGCTGGACTGCATATAGTCGGAAACCGTATGCTCTGCCTCTGGGGTCCGTCGTTGCTGAAGCATCATTTGCTCCTTCAGGAAAATGGTTGAAAATAAAGCTGCATCTGTTGTTAGCTAAGTTATACAAAAAAGCAAAAGCTGTACAGAAAATTCTGTACAAAATATTTTGTAAGGCCAGGAATTTTCATATTGCTTTTGTATACTGCCTTGCGTATGCACCGCCCTTTTATTTTCTCTTTGCGTTACCTGAAAAATAAAATCCGCATCATTTTTAGACTATTTAACAAAAAAAGCGCCGCTGAGAAGTACCAGGGCGCCATTTTTATTGCCTGCAGTTATTATTTATTACCGCAGGCCGTCAGTCAAAATGCTTATTTGACGTAGCTGAAGGTTAATAATGAATGCCCTCGGGATTGATCACCGACGTTTTAACCGCCTCATCCTGTTCGCCCCAGCGCGCCAAAACCTGTGCGTAGCGCCCGCTGTCGATGGCACTGTTCAGCGAGGCGGAAAGCGCCGCCGCCAGCCCGTTGCCCTTTTTGGTGGTCACTGCTACCCACGCGCGAAACGGCCCGCTGCCCACCAGCCGCGTCTGGCCGTTAAGCGCTGCTTTATATGCCGCGATTGAATGGGGGCCAAACTGCGCATCAGCCCGCCCGGAGAGCAGGCTCAGGGTGGCGGAGGCGTCGTCGGTTAAGTAGATCGGCTCAACCGGCGGCAGCCCTTTTGCCCGATTCTCTTCATCCCACTTCAGCAAAATGCGCTCCTGGTTGGTGCCGGAAGCCACGATGATGCGCTTGCCCGCAATCTCAGCGGGCTGGTTAATGCGCGTGATGGCGCTGCTTTTCTTCACCACAAAGGCGTGGTTATCGGCACGATAAACGGCAAAATCAAAACGTTGCTTACGTTCTTCAGTGACGGCGATATTAAACATCGCCACGTCGTAGCGCCGTGAGGTCAGGCCCAGCGGCCACTCCTCCCACGAGGCGGGCACCAGCTTAAGTTTGAGGCCAAGGCCGTCGGCGATCAGGCGGGCAATATCCGGATCGCTGCCGATGCGGGTCTGGTTATCGCTGGCCAGCAGCGCCAGCGGCGGCGAGTTAGTTGACGAGGTTGCCACGGTCAGGGTTCCCGGCGTCACTAACACGTTGGGACTTGGCAGCAGCGCCACCGCCGCCGCGCTGACCGGTGCGTTGACTGGCCGTTCGTTGGCCAGCAGATCGATGGCGGATGCCTGCGCGGCCAGCGAGAACAGCGCGCTGGCGATCGCTACCCCTGTTAGGTTTATTCCTGAATATCTCAGCATTTCACAGCACCTTATCAAGAAAACGCCGCGTGCGATGATGCTGCGGATTGTGCAGCACCTGCGCGGCGCTGCCCTGCTCAACGATCTTGCCATCCACCATAAACACCACGTTATCCGCCACCTCACGCGCAAAGCCGATTTCATGGGTGACAATCACCAGCGTGGTGCCCGAGCGCGCCAGCTTTTTGATCACGTCGAGCACCTCGCCCACCAGCTCGGGGTCCAGCGCCGAGGTCGGCTCATCAAACAACATCACGCGCGGTGACAGCGCCAGCGCGCGGGCGATGGCGATACGCTGCTGCTGACCGCCCGACAGATGGCGCGGCCAGGCATCAGCCTTGTGGCGCAGCCCCACGGTTTCCAGCAGCTGCCACGCCAGCTCCACCGCCTGCGCGCGGCTGCATTTTTTATGGGCGATCGGCGCTTCAATCAGGTTATCCAGCACCGTCATATGGGGAAACAGGTTGAAGTTCTGGAACACATAGCCGACGTTGATGCGCTGACGCAAAATCGCCTTCTCCTTCAGTTCATACAGGCGGTCGCCGCGCCGCTGGTAGCCGATGTAATCGCCGTCGATCTGAATAAAGCCCTCGTCGACCCGCTCCAGATGGTTGATGGCGCGCAGCAGGGTCGATTTGCCCGATCCCGACGGCCCGAGGATCACCGTTACCGAACCCGGTGGCAGCTGCAGCGACACGCCATCCAGCGCCTTGTGTTTGCCAAACCACTTGCTGACGCCGGTAATGACGATCTCTCCCTGCGCCGGCTGCAGGCGGTAATCAATGGCTTCGGACATGATCGGGCTCCTGTTTATCAGTGAATGAACGGATGCGACCGCGCCATTGCCGCCAGATTGACGGCGCGGGCTGGCGATCGACGCTGCGAGCCAGCCAGCGCTCAACGCCATATTGCAGCAGCGACAGCACGCTGGTAATTGCCAGATACCAGGCCGCGCCCACCATCAGCAGCGGAATCACCTGCTGGGTGCGGTTGTAGATCATCTGAATGGTGTAGAACAGCTCCGGCATGGCCAGCACATAGACAATGGCGGTGCCTTTGGTCAGGCTGATGATTTCGTTAAACGCGGTGGGAATAATGGCGCGCAGCGCCTGCGGCAGCACGATGCGCCAGGTGCGCCGCCAGGATGAAAGCCCGAGCGCGGAGGCCGCTTCAAACTGGCCGTGATCGACGCCGAGAAAGCCGCCGCGAATGATCTCAGCGGTATAGGCGCTCTGCACCAGCGTCAGGCCAATCACCGCCGCCGGAAACTGCCCGAGCACGTTGATGGTCTGAAACGATCCCCAACTCAGTGCGGTAAACGGAATGCCCAGCGACAGCGTCTCGTAAAGATAGGAGAAGTTGTAGAGGATAATCAGCACCACGATCAGCGGCAGTGACCGAAACAGCCAGATATAGCCCCAGGCCAGGCTGCTCAGCAGCCACGAGGGCGACAGGCGGGCCAGCGCCAGCAGACCGCCAAACAGCAGGCTGAGCACCGTGCCGCACAGCGTCAGCAGCAGCGTCTGATACAGGCCGTTGAGGATTACCGGATCGAAGAACCAGCGGGCAAACACCGCCCACTCCCAGCGCGGATTCAGCGCCACCGACTGAACCACCGTGGCCAGTATCAGCAGCGCCACACCGGCGCCGAGCAGGCGCAGCGGATAACGTGCCGGTATGACGCGCAGTCCTGGCGTATGTTTCATGATCGTTCTCCTCTGTCAGCTCGCCTGCGCCACGGCGTGGGCATCAATGATTTTGCTAAAGCGCAGTCGGCCATCGTAAGGCGGCTGGCTGTACTCCTCCGGATCGCGGGTGATATCGAACTGCGGCAGATAACCGTGGCCCAGATAGAGTTTCACCGCCTCCGGCTGGCGAAAACCGGTGGTGAGCCACAGGCGCTGATAGCCCGCCCGCAACGCGCGCCGCTCCAGCTCCTGCAGGATCACCAGCGCAATGCCCTGACGCCGCCAGTCGCGGCGCGTCCAGATACGTTTCAGTTCCGCAGTCTGCGGGTCGTAAGGCTTATAGGCGCCGGTGGCGATGATCTCCCCCGCCTGCTCCAGCACCAGAAACAGCCCGTGCGGTGGCAGATACCATTCGGTCAGCTCCTCTTCCGCATCGCGCGAAAAGTAATCCTGATAGCGCTCGGCGTACTCACCAAACAGGCCGTTGAGGATCGGCGCCAGTTCAGGCGCATCGGGTGAAAGTTCACGAAAACGTCGGGTGGTCATGGCTCTCTCCTTAATCGCCCAGTCCGGCGGGGTTAATTTCAGAGCGATCGATGCGCTCGACATTTTCTCCCCAGCGGCTGAGCACCTTGTCATAGTCGCCGTTAGCCATCACGCCGTTCAGCGCGGTGCTGATCGGCTGCGCCAGGCCGCCTGCTTTTTTCAGGGTGACGGCGATGTGCGCCGCTTTCGGCCAGCCACCGTCAACGCTGCCGACCAACCGCGTTTTACCGGTCAGCGCCGCTTTCCACGCGCCGGTGACGTTCGGACCAAACCAGGCGTCGGCGCGTCCGGCCTGCAGCGCCAGCGTCTGTGCGGCATCATCTTTGGTGTAGACCGGCACAAACGGCTTCAGCCCTTTCGCCTGATTCTGTTGATCCCACGCCAGCAAAATCGCCTCCTGATTAGTGCCGGAGCCGACGATGATGCGCAGCCCGGCGATATCTTCCGCTTTGGTGATGGCGTGCAGCGGACCGCTGGCTTTGACATAGAAGCCCAGCGAATCCTTGCGGTAGGTAGCGAAATCAAACCGCGCCTTGCGATCTTTGGTCACGGTGATGTTACTGATCGCCGCGTCATACTTGCCGGAGGCGACGCCCAGCGGCCAGTCTTCCCATGAGGTGGGCACCACGTTGAGCTGTAATCCGAGGCTGTCGGCCACCAGCCGGGCAATGTCCACCTCGCTGCCCATCAGCGTTTTGTTGTCCTCGCTGAACACCGTCAGCGGCGGCGAGTTCAGGGCCGCCACCGCCACGGTGAACTGGCCGGGATGGGCAAAGCGATAGCCCGCCGGTAGCTGGGCGATCGCCTGGCTGTTTTTTGCGGTGTGAATTGGCGTCTGGTTCGCCTCAAGGCTGACGCTGTGGCCATTCAGCGAGACGCTTTCCGCCATAGCGCCGCCGTTAAGCAGCGCCAGCAGGGTCAGCGCGGCGGCGGTTTTTCTCATAATGGTGCTCCTGTGACGGCGTGGCGATAGCGGTTCAGCGGCGTATCCAGTGCAAAACTGGCGCGCAGCGTGGCGCCGGGATAGTCACGGCGGCTCAGTCCGCGCTGCTGCAACAGCGGCACGACGCGATCGACAAAGCGCGGGAAGGTATCCGGCGTGCCGCCCTGAATAATAAAGCCGTCGGCGGCGCGGCCATGAAACCAGGCCTCCAGCCCGTCCGCCACCTGCTCCGGCGTACCGTGAAACAGCGGGCGTGGCGTGGCGGCTTCCAGCGCCGCCTGACGCAGCGACTGGCCCTGCGCCTGCGCCCGCCGTTTGATCTCGTCGGTGGTGCTGCGGAAGCTGTTTTGACCGAGTTCGCCCAGCGCCGGGAATGGCGCATCCAGCGCGTACTGGCTGAAATCGTGATGATCAAAGAAGCGGCCAAGATAATTCAGCGCATCCTCAATCGAGACCAGCGCTGCGGTCTGCTGATACTGACGCTCAACGTCCTCGGCATCGTCACCCACGATCACGCTGACGCCCTGAAAGATGTGCAGTGAATCGGGCCGACGGCACTGCTTTTCCAGCTGTTGCTTCACGTCGCGATAAAAATCTGCGGCTTCTGCCTGACTGGCGTGATGGGTAAAGATCGCATCGGCATGCTTTGCCGCCAGCGCGCGGCCATCCTCCGAGGCGCCCGCCTGAAAAATCACCGGACGGCCCTGCGGCGTGCGGCCAATGTTCAGCGGTCCCTGCACCTGAAAGAAATCGCCGTGGTGATGCAGCGCATGCATTTTGCTGGCGTCAAAAAAGGTACCGCTGGCTTTGTCGCGCACAAACGCATCCTCTTCCCAGGAATCCCACAGCCCTTTCACCACCTGCAGATACTCATCGGCGATGCGATAGCGCAGCGCGTGCTCCGGGTGCTGCTGACGGGAGAAGTTTTTCGCCGATCCTTCCAGCGGTGAGGTCACCACGTTCCAGCCTGCACGCCCGCCGCTGAGGTGATCGAGGCTGGCAAACTGGCGGGCAACGGTAAACGGCTCGCTATAAGAGGTCGAAACGGTGCCTACCAGGCCAATATGCTGCGTGACGCCCGCCAGCGCGCTGAGCAGCGTCAGCGGCTCAAAGCGGTTGAGAAAATGAGGAATCGATTTTTCATTGATAAACAGCCCGTCGGCCACAAACAGGAAGTCGAGCTTTCCCTGCTCGGCCTTTTGCGCCACCTCGATGGCGTAGTTGAGATTAATGCTGGCATCCGCCACCGCCGCCGGATGGCGCCAGGCGGACATATTTCCGGCAGCGCCGTGCAGCATGGTGCCGAGACGCAGAACGCGTTGAGTCATGATCTTCTCCGTGGGGTGAAATCAGGCTGCGACCAGCAGAGGGCTGGCCAGCTGTTCGATCGACCAGAGCCGTGCGGTGGCGTCGACGATGGGGGTATCGATGATGAACTCATCAATGTCATAGCGCTGATGCAGCGCGTGCAGCTGGGCATGAACCTGCGCCGCGGTGCCTTTCAGCGCGGGAACCTCACGCGGCGTGATGCGGTGTGGCGGATTGCCCGCCTGACGCACCCACGCCTGCGCCTGTTCCTCGCTGCCCACGGTGACCGGCGCGCTGCCTTCCGCCTCCACGCGCCAGAGTTGCAGCGAGGCGGCCAGCGCGGATGCCGCCGCCGGAGAGTCAGCCACAATCGCCTGGACTGCCACCAGCGCCTTTTCGCCGCCGCTGCGCGCGCTATAGAGCGTCAACGCACGTGCCATCAGCTCCCGATCGCCGTTGAGATGCGCAGCAAAAACAAACTGCCAGCCGAGCTGCGCCGCCAGCGCGGCGCTCTCTTCACTGGCACCGAGTAAAAAGCGCGTGGCGGGCTGTGCTGGCAGCGGCGTCGCCTGTAACCGATCCTCCGCCGCGACCTCGGCGCTACGGTTACGCAGCCAGCCGTCAAGCTGGGTCAGCTGCGTGGCGAAATCGCCTTTTAGCGCGGCGTCGCTGCCCGCCTGTAGCGCGCGAGTAGCCAGCGGTAAGCCACCCGGCGCTTTGCCTACGCCGAGATCGACGCGGCCCGGCGCCAGCGACGCCAGCAGGTTAAAGTTTTCAGCCACTTTGAACGGGCTGTAATGCTGCAGCATCACGCCGCCGGATCCCACGCGGATCGACGTGGTATGCGCCAGGATCCAGGCGATTAAGATCTCCGGCGCTACGCTGGCCAGCTGCGGCGCATTGTGGTGCTCCGCCAGCCAGAAGCGATGATAGCCCCAGCGTTCAGCGCTTCGCGCCAGCTGCAGGGTGCGGCTCAGCGCCGCGCTGGCGCTCTCGCCATCAGCCAGCGGGCTTTTATCTAACAGACTCAAACGGTATGGCATCGGCCACCTCTTCTCTTCACCAGCAATGGCTCGATAGTGAGACGGGCAACGGATGCAGTAAAACAACAAATCCGGGCAAGTCCATGAGGAAAACAGAAAAGCGGCGAACGACGCGATTTTTTGGCCGGTTTAGGCCGTTACGCGCTAACTAAAGCAGAAATTGTGCTTATTCACCGGCAAACAGCCGCCAGCGCAGCGGCTGAATCTGCTGCAAATTCAATCAACTGGTAAATAGCGGTTGCCGCTGCATACAAAATACGCGGTTTCCTTCTTATTATTAATTTTCATCCTACTAAAAGAGAAATCACTATGTCTGAGGTCAGCCGTGCAGGAACCTGGTTACTGGGCGAGAAAAGCGTCTCCCGGATGGGATATGGCACCATGCAGCTTGCCGGGCCACAGGTCTTTGGCCCGCCGCGCGATCGTAATGCCGCGATAAGCGTGCTGCGGGCGGCGCTGGAGAGCGGCATCACCCACTTTGATACCAGTGATTTTTACGGGCCGCACATCACCAATCAGATCGTGCGGGAAGCGCTGAGCCCTTATCGTGATGACGTGACCCTGGTGACCAAAATCGGCGTTAAACGCGGGGAAAAAGGCCAGTGGAATCGGGCGCTGACCCCCGAGGCGATTAACGAGGCGGTGCACGACAACCTGCGCAATCTTGGGCTGGAGGTGCTGGACGTGGTAAACCTGCGGCTGATGTTTAATCCGGCAAAACCGGTTGAGGGAGACATTACCGAGCCGCTGGAGGCGTTGATCGCCCTGAAGGAGCAGGGGCTGATTCGCGAGCTAGGCATCAGCAACGCGACGCTGCAACAGGTGACACAGGCGCGCAGCATGACTGAGATTGTCTGCGTGCAGAATATGTATAACCTGGCGAACCGTCAGGATGACGCGATGATCGACCTGCTGGCCGCGGAAAATATCGCCTATGTGCCCTTTTTCCCGTTGGGCGGTTTCACGCCGTTGCAGTCCGCCGAGCTGGATCGCGTGGCGGCAGAGCATGATGCCACGCCTAAGCAGGTGGCGCTGGCCTGGCTGCTGCAACGTTCGCCTAATATTTTGCTGATCCCCGGTACCTCTTCGCTGGCGCACCTGCGTGAAAATATCGCCAGCGTCAACGTTGAGCTGAGCGACGACGCCGTGGCAGAACTCGACGGCATCGCCGGTTAATCCACCGGCATCAGCAGGATCATTTTCAGCGTGCGGTTGCTGGCCAGCTGCCAGCTCTGCTGATGAAAATGACGTTCACCCTGCTGATGCCGGAATACCCGCTCGCCGCCTTCCCGCGCCACCACCTGCTGGCGCGCCCAGAACAGCCGAAACGCCTCACTCTTCTCAGCCATCTGCTCAACAAAGCGGTTCAGAGTCGCGTCGTGCTGATAATGCGTAGCATCGGCGCGTAACTCTGCCACCACCCGACCGGCACGCGTCTCCCAGTCCGCCACCAGCGTGCGCGCCAGCGGGTGCAGAAACAGAAAACGCATCATATTGGGCGCGGCGTCACGATCGAGCCAGCCGCGGAACAACGTCGCCGCCGCCGCGTTCCACGCCAGCATATTCCAGGTAAGATCCAGCAAATAGCACGGTACGATCACCTGCTGCACCGCGTCGATCGCCATGCGATCCACCTGCGGCACCAGATCCTGCTGCGGATCGTTCTGCTGCGCCAGCGCAAAAAGATAGCGTCTTGCCGCCACGGGCAGCCGCAGGGCATCGGCGATACTGGCAAGCGTCTGCGCCGACACCACAATATCTCTGCCCTGCTCAATCCACGTATACCAGGTCGCGCTGATGCCGCTGAGCTGCGCCACCTCTTCGCGACGGAGCCCCTGCGTGCGGCGACGGCGGCCCGGCGTAATACCCACGCGTTCGGGTGCGGTGTTTTCTCGCTGACGACGCAGAAATGCGCCCAGCGTTTTCGGGCCTGACAACAGTGAATCCGCCATCCGGGTACTCCTGATACCAGTATAACCAGCCATATTGTACCCGTATCAATACGCCGTATAGTCATGCTGAACAACCCCGACCTGATGCATTCGCGAGGAAACCCTGATGAAAAATACGCACGAAGAGAAGATTGAGAAACAGTTTGGCGATCGCGCTGCGGCCTACCTGCAAAGCGAAGTGCATGCCAGCGGCGACGATCTGCAGCGGCTGACGCGCTGGCTGGCCGACGACCGTGCCGCATCGCTGCTCGATCTCGGCTGTGGTGCCGGACACGCCAGTTTTGTTGCCGCCGCGCAGGTGGCGCAGGTCACCGCTTACGATTTGTCGGCAAAGATGTTGACGGTGGTCGATGCCGCGGCAGCCGAACGCGGCCTGCACAATCTGACCACCCGTCAGGGCGTGGCGGAGCAGTTACCCTTTGCTGACCACAGCTTTGAGGTGGTGATTAGCCGTTATTCGGCGCACCACTGGCGTGACGTCGGCATGGCGCTGCGCGAAGTCAGGCGCGTGCTGAAGCCGGGCGGCAAATTTATCCTGATGGATATCGCCTCGCCGGGCTATCCGGTTCTGGATATCTGGCTGCAAACCCTCGAGATGCTGCGTGATCCTTCCCACGTGCGTAACTATTCACAGGGAGAATGGCTGCGGCTGATCAACGAGTGCGGTTTTAATGCCCGCGAGCTGGTGGCCGGTAAGCTGACGCTGGCGTTTGCGCCGTGGATAGCGCGGATGCAAACCTCACCAACGCTGGCCAGCGCCATTCGCGAGCTGCAAGGTCATGCCGCCGATGAGGTTAAAACCTATTTCGCCTTTGCCGACGATGGCTCTTTTTGCAGTGACACGCTGATGTTTGTCGCCTGCTGACGCGCATAAAAAAACCGGGCGCGCGGGCCCGGTTGTCATGCTCAGCGATCACTTAGCGCGTGGTGACGCGCCAGACGGTATTGCTGGCGTCATCGGCAATCAGCAGGCCGCCCTGCTGATCCTGCGCCAGGCCAACCGGCAGGCCGCGAACCTGCTTCTGATCCTCGGTCAGGAAACCAGAAACCACGGTTTTTGGTTCGCCCACCGGCTTGCCGTTCTCAAACTTCACCCACGCCACGCGATAGCCATTGAGCGGCTTGCGGTTCCAGCTGCCGTGCTCACTGACAAACGCGCCGCCACGGTATTCTGCGGGCAAACCGTTGCCGGTGTAGAACCACAGTCCCAGCGGCGCCACGTGCGAGCTCAGCGCATAATCTGGCTTGATCGCTTTCTCCACCATATCCGGACGTGCTGGCTTCACGCGCTCATCGACATGCTGACCATAGTAGCTCCACGGCCAGCCATAGAAGCCGTTTTCCTGCACTGAGGTCATGTAATCCGGCACCAGATCGGCACCAATTTCATCACGTTCGTTAACGATGGCCCACAGTTTGCCGGTTTGCGGCTCCCACTGCAGCCCGGTTGGGTTGCGCAGGCCGCTGGCGTAAATACGGCTGGCCCCGCTGGCAGCATCCACTTCCAGCACCGCCGCACGGCGATACTCGGCACCAATGCCATTTTCGGTGATGTTACTGTTCGAGCCGACGCCAACGTAGAGTTTGGTGCCGTCCGGGCTGGCGAGCAGCGATTTGGTCCAGTGATGGTTGATCGGGCCGCCTGGCAGCTCGGTCAGCTCTTTACCGGCGGCGGTGATTTCAGTCTGTCCCGGCTGATAGGGAAAGGTCATCAGGCTGTCGGCGTTGGCCACGTACAGCGTATTGCCAATCAGCTGGACGCCAAAAGGCGAGCTAAGCCCTTTGATAAACGGATGCTTCTCCCAGTTGCCGTTGGTGTTGCGCAGCAGCGTAATGCTGTTGCCGCCTTCGCCGCCTTTACCAGAGGCCTTCTGTACGATGCCCATGATCATCTGCTTAGGCCGCGTGGTCGGCTTCGCCGGACCGTTGCCCTCGACCACCAGCACGTCATTATTCGGCAGCACGTAGAGCTGGCGCGGATGCTTAAAGCCATCGGCCAGCTTCTCAATTTTCAGCCCTTCGGCCACGGTGGGCATTTCGCCCGCTTTCCATGCCACGCCTTCCGGCACCTGCATCGGCGGCAGCAGGAAGTTTTTCGCTTCCGGCAGCTGTGGATTAGCCCCGATCTGCTTCGCAGGATCGAGCGTGGAGCCGTTGTCACAGGCGGTCAGCAGCAGTGCGCTGCTCAGGGAAAAGGCGATCAGTTTAATTTTCATTATGCGCGCTCCTTATGCCACACGACGTTCGCGCAGGGCGAGTTGAACATTGGCGATAGCGAGCAGCAACACCACAAGCGTGGAAAGAATAACGCCGGCCGGCACCACCGCGTAGCTGTCACGGCTGTGAATAAAGGCGTTCACAATGGCGAGAATAATGGCCAGCAGATTAGCCCAGAAGGAGAATGTCACGCCCGGCCCACGCAGACGCGCCTTGCCGAACCAGACCTGCACCAGGTTAATCAGGCGCGGAATAATCGCCAGAAAGAGACCAAAGGTGATCAGCCAGCTGGCGGCTTCGGTCCAGAGGATTTCATAGCTGCTGATATAGATGATGTCGAACAGCCAGGCCGCGACAAAAAAACCAAAGGGTATCGGATTCAGCAGTTCAAACAGCCCCACCGCCAGCGCGGAATTTCCCGAGGTATATCGATATGACATTAACAGGCTCCTTATCAGAAAAAAGCAGGGCAAGCGCCACCGCTATGCTCTAAAAGGGTAGTCAATAAACGGTGGCCGGGCGGATTAAACGCAGCAGATAAGTAAAATCAGTGCGCTAAAGTGGCTGAGCAGCAAGGAAAAAACGCAGGGTGAGGCAAAAGCGGGCGTTATCCGGCGGCCTGATTAGCCGCCTGTAGCCGAACGCGCGCGTTGGCAGGCTGGCTGAGTGTGAGCTGCGCTTCCAGCCACTCAAACAGCGCCGGATAATCCAGCGGAGAGTTTTGATCGCACTGCCAGAGTGGCCCTAATCCCAGCGGCGTGGCGCGCTCGGCCAGTGCCCGCAGCTCCGGCAGATACTCTTCACCGGGATGGCCCGCCGGCCGCTGCGGAATACGCGCCTTGTAGCGCGCCGCCACCCGTTCACCGTCGATCTGGTTCCACACTTCCAGCACGTTGCTGACACCCGCCTGGCGCAGATGCTCCTGCAGCAGCGTCAGCGGTTGAAAGCCAAACCAGGCATCGATGACGTAAACACAGCGCAGCGGCGCCTGCGCCACCGCCGACCAGATTGCCGCATAGGCCGCCTTGCCCAGCTGGCGATTGGTGGCACGATCCACCGGCGCCAGCATCGCCATAAACGGCTCTTTCACCTCATCCAGCGTCAGATAAGGCAGCTGAAAACGATTGGCGATCTCGCGGGCCACGCTGCTTTTTCCCGATGCCGGGACGCCATTAACCAGAATGACCGTTTTTCCCGTAATGGTGTTCATAGGATGTCGATAACCTCCATGCGGTGCTGCGCCTGACGCAGGCGGCGCAGCGTCTCATCATCTTCCAGCATTGAGACAATGGCACGAATGCCCTCTTCAATGTGGGCGTTGCTGTCGCGGGCGCCGAACATAATGACGATATCCGCCATGTCGCTGCCCTGAAATGAGATCGGCTCCGCCAGCAGCAGCAGGCTGAAACAATCTTTGATCACCCCGCTTTCCGGTCGCGCATGGGGAATAGCGATGCCCTCTTCAAAGACATAATAGGCGCCATGTTCTTCCGTGTTGGCGATCACCGCCTGATAATAGGATTCGTGAATATAGCCCTTCGCCACCAGCGGCTGGGCCGCCAGCGCAATCACCGCTTTCCAGTCGCGCTCGGTGACGCCAACCTGAATCGCATCTGCCTCAATCAACAGCTGTTTAATTGACATCGCTACCTCAGAGTGTTGTACGAATGATATTGCGTAACTCATCCATTTTGACAAACAGCGGATCGATGCGGTCACGATGGCTGCGGCTTTTGGCGAACACTTTTATCGCCTGGTTATAGTGCACCAGCAGCTTTTTCTGCGTCTCGCCGTCGCGCGGCGTTTGCGCCAGCTTTTGTTCCAGCAGCGAGAGCTGCTGCGCCAGGGTTTCCGCCTGCGCATCGTAATCCGATGTGTCGCTGGCCTCTTTTTGCCACAGTTTTTTCACGGCATTAAACATGCGATCCTCCAGCCCCGACCCGCGCCGGGGCGCCAGGGTAATCAACAGATAATGAAGAAAGGGTTCAGCGGAACAGCGCGATTTTTTCCATCAGCACGTTGCGCACCGCGTCATTGGCGGGCACGAGGAAGTTGCGCACGCTGTCGTTGACCTTGCCTTTAGAGAAGGTGTTCTGACACTCGCCAACCCACTGCACGTTCATTTCAGTACCGACGTTGACCTTTTCAATGCCGCCCTGCACCGCCTGACGCATATCCTCGTCGCTGACGCCGGTGCCGCCGTGCAGAACCAGTGGCGTTTGCGTCGCAGCGTAGATCTCGGCCAGCCGCTGATGCTGAATTTCCGCTTTGCCGGTGTAGAGGCCATGCACGGTGCCCACCGAGACCGCCAGCATGTCAGGATGCGTTTCTTCCACGAAGCGTTTCGCCTCTTCCACCGTGGTAAAGGCCATGTCGCTCATCGCCAAGCATTTACCATCTTCTGAGCCGCCGATAGCGCCCAGTTCCGCCTCCACGGTGATATTGCGCGGCCGCGCCATGCCGATCACTTCCCGGGTATTGGCGATGTTCTCTTCAAACGGCAGGTGCGAGCCGTCATACATCACCGAGCTGAAACCGGCATCCATGGCGAACTTGATCGCCGCAAGGTCAGAACAGTGGTCGAGGTGCAGACAGGTCGGCACATCTTCGCTCTCAGAGAGCGAGCGGATGGAATCGACCAGCAGTTTGTGTCCGAGATATTTCGCCGTACCGGTAGAGATCTGAATCATCAGCGGGCTGTTGGTTGCTTTCGCCGCTTTAAAATAGGCGGGCAGCATCTCCAGACAGTGCAGATTAAAGGATCCCAGCGCTTTGAAATCACGCTGCTTGGCCACCTGTAACAGCTCGGTGAAATTATAAAGTTTCATGGACTTTTTCCTCATGGGGACGCGTGGATTTACCGTTAACAAACCAGGCAATCAGGGTAATAAAGGCAACAAACAGGGCGACGAACAGCCAGTTGTTCTGGAACGCATGGCCGAGCAGCAGGCCGGTACTGATGACGTCGGAGTCACTGAAGGTGACGCCGGTAAAGCCGTAGCCCTCAAGCATTGGCACCAGAATCGACGGCAACAGGGTGATAAACAGACCGTGCACCACGCCGCCAATCATCGCGCCACGCCGACCGCCGAGCGCGTTACCAAATACCCCTGCCGTGCCGCCAGCAAAGAAGTTGGTCAGCAGGCCGGGCAGAATCATCGCCATACCGAACATCGGGAACACCAGCATGCCAATCACCGACCCGAGCGTGGTGGCCAGAAAGCCGACGATCACCGCGTTAGGGGCATAGGGAAACAGCACCGGACAGTCGAGCGCCGGTTTGGCATCCGGCACGATGCGCATGGCGATACCGCGGAAGGCAGGCACCAGCTCGTTAAGCAGCAGACGTACACCGCTGTAGAGCACAAAGACACCGGCAACAAACTGAATACCCTGCATAAAGGCGTACATCAGGTAATTCATGCCGTTGGAGAACTGGGCGATGTAGGCCGGACCGGCGGCAAGCGCCGGAATCAGGTACATCGGCACCATCACTACCGCCATCGACAGATAGGTGTCCTGCAGGAATTTAAAGTTGTCGGGCAGCTTTAAATCCTCGGTGGATTTCGAGCCTTTCCCAACCACTTTGGCCACCGCCGCCTGCACCAGATAACCGATGGTGCAGAAGTGACCGAGTGCGACATCGTCAGAATCGGTGATGCGACGCACTATCGGCTGGGCCAGCGCCGGCATGATCACCGCCATGATGCCGCCGAACACGCCGCCGGTGAGGATCAATGGCAGGCCGGTCAGCCCCGCTTTGTAGCCGATCACCGTGCCGATGGTCGCCATCCACAGCAGCGCCTGGCCGGTGAGGAAGATGTACTTAAACGGCGTGATGCGGGCCAGCAGGATATTGACCAGGAAGATCACCAGCAGCGTTAACGCCACTTCTGAACCCAGCTCGCGGCTGGCCAGCCCGGCAATCGCCGCAACGTCGGTGATATATCCGCGCATGCCGAAGCCGTGGGTGAATATATCGTTCAGAAACGTTAATGTGCCGACAATAATATTGATGCCCGCCATCATAATTAAAAAGCCGAGCAGCGTTTTAAAGGTTCCTTCAACCACTTTCCCTGCGGATTTCTTTTGCAGTAGTAAACCCACCATGGCAATCAGGGCGATCAATATTGACGCCTGGCCAAGCAGATCTTTTACCAGGAAGTTAATAAAGCTGTTCATATTCAGGCTACCTTAGTATCGCGGTCTTTTAAAAAGGCCAGAATTTTCTCTTCGATTTCCTGTTTATCCGTTAACCGGTTTAAAATAATGACGCGTTTCTTCTCCTCATCACTGGCGTCAGCATTTAAAATATCGGCGAAGGTTTTTTGCGTCAGAATAATATCCGATTTAAACGCGTTGGCTTCCGATATGGTGGTATGATCGATCTCAGCATCAATTTCGAGTTTTTTTAATACCGATTTGGCGCTCATTTCGATGGCAAAGCTTGAACCTAAACCGCAACCGCAAACACACAGAATCTTCAACATAATATTTCCTCACAGTATGGATAACTGTTTAGCCAGTTTATAATGGTGCCCTTCGGTATCGACCAGCCGTTTTTGCATGCTAATAAGATCGATTGGAATAGGCTTATTGCTGGAATTAATAATCACAGCTTTATTACGCAGACCTGATGCAATACAACGCACTACTTCACTCGCAATAATCGTTCCCTGATAAATCTCTTCACAGGTCGGATCGCCATTACGCAATCCGTAACCGATAATGGTTTTTCGTATCCGCACGCCGATGCGCGGCTCCAGTCGGGCAATCATGGTGTCGATCGCCCCCTGAAAGCCGGGGGTATATTCGCGGGTGTAGCCTTCAGAACAGAGCACGATGACGCTGTTTTGCTGCGTCAGCTTATGGCGAATGCGCTCGGCCAGCGTCTCCAGCGGTATTTCGCATTCCGGAATCAACGCAATATCAGCATTGGATTTAATCGCCGCCTGCAGCGTCAGCTCGCCGCAATAGCCGCCCAGCAGTTCCATCATAAATACCCGGCCCGGCAGTGCCCGCCCGGTATTGCGTAATTTACTGACCTCTTTAATCACCTGTTCGCAGGCGGTGGAAAAGCCCAGCGTATAATCGCTGCCAAAGACATCATTATCGATGGTCATACCGACGCCAAAACAGACAATGCCATATTCACTGAGCGTATTTAAAAACTGTAATGACCCGTCACCGCCCGCCATAATCAGCGCATCAATATGCAGTGCCTTTAATTGTTTGGTGATCGCTTCATATTCCCGGCCGTGCAATTTCCTCGTGGTGCGTCCGGAAGCCATAACCGGAATCGCGCTGATCGAATAATCCAGCAGATCGCGCAGGGAAATTTCCCGCTGGCGATTATCCAGCAACCCCTGAATACCGCCGTCGAACAAAATAATATTGGCCTGCGTCAGGCGCGCAATTTGATAAACAAAGTTATTAATACCGGAAACATCACCACCGCTAATAACCATACCCAATTTCATCGTTGCTCTCCCGTCGCTGGCTACAGGACTTATCTTACGTTTGGCAACAGGGTTATTTGCAACGGATGTCACATAATGGTGATGTTTCACCCGGGCTGACGTCTTGACAGTGCATTGTCAGCGCCATTAATTGTGATTCATCTCACATCGTTATTTCCACGGGTTAATGAGATGTTAAAGTGAACATAAGCTAAATCAGCACGTTAGCCATGTTTATGCTATCGCAACGGCAACAGCTCTATTTTTCTGAGTCGCACTTTTTCTGAGATGATAAAAATGTGAGTGACTGCGCATTTATTCAGGCAGCGAGTGAATCGGAAAAGAAATAAGGCGTGGGGAGGCGTTTAAGAAGGGTTAAAAAAACGCACAGAAGTAAGACGGGAATAGAATCGGGGCGCCAGTGCGCGCCCCCTTTACAGATAAGCGTTACTGATTTTTCAGCCAGGCAAATACCGAAGCGAGATCCTGTTCGCCATAGCCCGCCTCAACCGCCTGTTGCCAGACGCGGGTAACATTTTCCAGCGCAGGCAACTGACGATCGCTGGCGGCATCCAGCGCCAGGCGCGCATCTTTCAGCGCCCAGTTAAGGTGCATCTGTGGCGTGTAATCGCCGCCGGTGATCATGTCGAGTTTGACTTTGGCATAAGGTGCCGCCAGCGGTCCGCCCTCCAGCACCTGCCACAGATCGTCCGGGCTAAAACCAAACTCTTCGGCCAGCAGCGTGCTCTCTGCCAGGCTCTGCATCATGCCAATCAGCCAGCTGTTGATCACCAGCTTCATGCGCGAACTGGCACCGGCACTGCCCAGCCAGCGCGTGCCTTTACCAATGGCGGCAAACACCGACTCAGCAGCGGCGGCTCGCTCACGCTCACCGCTGGCGAGGATCAGAATCTGCGCATTTTCTGCTGGCGCTTTGGTGCCGGAGACCGGCGCATCGATAAACAGCAGATCGCTGCGCTGCGCTGCGGTCTGCGCAATCAGTGAGTCGGTCATTGCCGTGCCAATGGTGCCCATCTGACACAGGGTAGCGCCCTGCTTCATGGCGGGCAGCGTCTGGTTAACCACGCTTTCGGTCGAAGCCGGATCGGCCAGCATCAGGATCACGACGTCAGCCTGCGCGACCGCGTCAGCAGACCGATCGGCCAGCTGCAATCCCGCGGCGCAGAGATCTTCCCCTTTCGATCGCGTGCGATTCCAGCCATGCACGGTAAAGCCCTTTTTCAGCAGGTTAGCGGCAAAAGCGTGGCCCATAGCGCCTAAACCCAGTACGGCGACGGTTGGTTGATTCATCTGTTTATCCTTTTTCTGAGTCGAAAATGCAGCTGATAGCCTGGTGCAAGTCGGCAAAAAAGTCGCCGCTGGCGAGGTTTTTTTTCGTCAGCAAGCGTAACCAGCGCGTCTCTTTTTGCGGTGAACGCGGGTAAACGCGCCCGCAACGCCTGGGCAATTAATGCTATCCCGTGAGTGCGCTAAGCGATTATCCTGTGCGCCATCTGTTTCAGCAGAAACATTCCCTCACTTTTACCGAGTAAAAATGGTATGAAAATCACACAATTTTACCCGTTGCCCGCCGCCTTGCTGCTGCTTGCTCCCGGCGTGCAGGCGGAGAACGCGCCCGCCACCCTGGTGGTCAGCGCAGCCCCGGCCCCCTCCGGGCTGTCGGAGCTGGAAACGCCCGCGGCGGTCAGCGTGATCGGCGGCGACGATATGCGCCGCGCCGCGCCGCAGATCAACCTGTCAGAATCGCTGGGCGCGGTGCCGGGTTTACAGCTGCTTAATCGCCAGAACTATGCGCAGGATTTACAGCTGTCGGTACGCGGTTTCGGTTCGCGCTCTACCTACGGCGTGCGCGGCGTGCGCATGTACGTTGACGGCATTCCGGCCACCATGCCCGACGGCCAGGGACAAACGTCCAACATCGATATCAACTCGATTGACCACGTTGAAGTGCTGCGCGGCCCTTTTTCAGCACTCTACGGCAACGCCTCGGGCGGCGTGGTGAATGTTGAAACGGAAACCGGCAGCCAGCCAACACGGGTACAGGCCAGCAGCTATTACGGCAGCTACGGCACCTGGCGTTACGGCCTGAAGGCCACTGGCGCGGTGGGTGACGGCACACAGCCCGGCGACGTTAACTACGCGGTGTCCACCACCCGCTTTACCACGCACGGCTATCGCGACCACAGCAGCGCGCAGAAGAATCTCGCTAACGCCAAACTCGGCGTGCGCATTGACGATCTCAGCACCCTGACGCTGATCTTTAACAGCGTCGATATCGACGCCAACGATCCGGGCGGATTAACCGGCGATCAGTGGCGATCCAATCCGCGTCAGGTCGCCAGCAACGTGACGCTCTACAACGCGCGCAAAACGGTAAAGCAGACCCAGGCCGGGCTGCGCTATCAGCGCGCCATGAATGAAAACAACGATCTCAGCGTGATGGTGTACGCCGGTGAGCGTGAAACCGTGCAGTATCAGTCGATTCCGCGCGCCGTTCAGCTGGCCAGTGCGCAGCATCCCGGCGGCGTGATCGATCTGACCCGTCACTATCAGGGGATTGATACACGCTGGACCCACCGCAATCAGCTGGCGGGCATTCCGCTGACGCTGACCGGCGGCCTCGATTATGAAACCATGACCGAGCAGCGCAAAGGCTATCAGAACTTCACCAGCGCCAGCGATCTCGGTAATAAAGGCGCTCTGCGCCGCGACGAACGCAACCTGATGTGGAACGTCGATCCTTATCTGCAAACCGCGTGGCAGCTCAGCGATAAACTGTCGCTGGATGCCGGGGTGCGTTTCAGCACGGTGAATTTTGACTCCAACGATCGTTACATTACCGCGCTGAACGGGGATGACAGCGGCAACGCGCGCTATCACAAATGGCTGCCCGCCGCCGCGCTGAAGTATGCCGCTACCGATGCGTGGAATCTTTACGCCTCGGCGGGACGCGGATTTGAAACGCCGACCATCAATGAACTTTCCTACCGCGCCGGAGGGATTAACGGGCTGAATGTTGCCCTGCAACCTGCCACCAGCGACTCAGTGGAAATTGGCAGCAAAACGCGCATCGGTAACGGACTGTTCAGCGCCGCGCTGTTTCAGACCGAAACCAAAAATGAAATCGTCGTTGATCAGAGCAGCGGCGGACGCAGTAGCTATAAAAACGCCGGTGAGACGCGCCGCCGCGGTATTGAGCTGGCGCTGGATCAACAATTTGCTTATGACTGGCGGCTGCGCATGGCGTGGACGCTGCTCGATGCCACTTATCAGAGCAACGCCTGTGGCGATGAGAGCTGCCGTGGCAACCGCATTCCGGGTATCGCGCGCAACATGCTTTATGCCGCGTTTGGCTATCAGCCGGACAGCGGCTGGTATGCCGGCACCGATCTGCGCTACATGAGCAATATTGCCGCTGATGATGACAACAGCGCCAAAGCGCCCGCGTACACGCTGGTCGGCCTGAACAGCGGCTATAAATGGGTACAGGAGAACTGGACGCTGGATCTGTTTGGCCGCGTCGATAATCTGTTTGACCGTGACTACGTCGGTTCAGTGATCGTTAACGAAAGCAACGGCCGCTACTTTGAACCGGCACCGGGGCGCAATTATGGCGTCGGTCTCTCGGTCAGCTACGCCTTTCAGTAAATCTCGCTGGCGGCACCGTCGTGCCGCCATTTTCGCGACAGGTCTTGTTGCGCACGCCCGACTCCCCGCAGAAAATCCGGCTTTTGTTTTCGGAGCCTGTGACCATGCCTGCTGTTACCGTACTTTTGCCCGTGTTCAACGGGGCTGAATTTATACAGGAAAGCGTCGACTCCATCCTCGCGCAAACGCTGCCCGACATGGAGCTGCTGGTGATCGACGATGGTTCTCATGACGACACCCGCGACATTCTTGCGCGCATCGACCATCCCCGTTTTCGCACCCTGCTGCTGGCCGAAAATGGCGGCGCGGCCAATGCGCTGAATCAGGGCTGGCAGCAGAGCGACAGTGACTTTGTTGCCTTAATGGATGCCGACGATATCGCCCTGCCGCAGCGGCTGGAAAAACAGCTGCAACTGATGAAAAGCCGCCCGCGCGTTGCCGCCTGTGGCGCACAGATGCGTATGTTTGGCAGCCACTACAATCGGGTAATCCTGCCGCAACAGGACGGGGCGATTAAAGCCAACCTGCTTGCCGCCGTCAGCAACATCGCCAATCCCACTGCCCTTATCCGCCGCCGCACGCTGGATAAGCTCGGCGTACGCTGGGATCCAGCGATGCAGGGGATTTTCGACTGGGCATTCTGGTGTGAGTTGATGTTGCACAAAGCGGAACTGGCCAATCATCCGGATGAGCTGCTGCGCTATCGCATCCACCCGCAGCAGCAGTCGCGCGATCAGCGCCCGCTGCGGCCGCTGTTTATGCAGACCCGACTGAAACTGATGGCGCAGTTGTTTCCGCGTCTGTCAGAAGAGCAGCACCGCACCGCGGAGCCGTTGTTGCAATGGGTGAATCCGCCAGGCATGTCGATCGCGGCGTTACAGACAGGACTGACGGTGCTGGAGCAGTTGCTGGGCCAGCCCGCCAGTGCGCTGGGGGAAAGTCGTGCCGCGCGTGATGCGTTGATTCTGCGCTGCATCACGCGCTGGCAGGAGGCGCTGGAGCGCGCCGGTTAATCAGGGAATAATGTGGTTGGCTTTCAGCCGATCAAACAGTTCAAAGAAGCAGTCACGCGTGCTGCGATAGCCGGTGAAGCCCGCCTTGCGGCTTTTGCTGATATCGGTGAACACCTCCATCGGCCTGCCGAGATCGGCATCGGTGTGCCACCATGATGCCAGGCGCGTAACGTCCGCTTCTTTCAGATCGTAGCGCGCAGCAATCTCGCGCCACTGCGCATCGGCCTGCTGCATGCGCGCTTCCAGCGGCTGCGGCTCGCCATCAAAACCCACTGGCTCGATATCAAAATAGCGGGCGATTTCGCCCCACATCCATTTCCAGCGGAAAACGTCGCCGTTGACCACGTTGAAATCCTGGTTTTTAGCATTTTCGCTGGTGGCCGCCCACAGCAGCTGATCCGCCAGCAGATGCGAATCGGTCATGTCGGTGACCCCTTCCCACTGCGCCTGCGAGCCAGGGAAAACAAACGGCTGATTGTTGACCTTGCACAGCGTGGCGTAAACCGCCAGCGTCTGGCCCATATTCATGGCGTTGCCCAGCGCAAAACCGATGATGGTGTGCGGGCGGTGTACGCTCCAGCTGAAGTGATACTTTTCCGCCGCGGCGAACAGCTCATCTTCCTGGGCATAATAGAAGTTGTCGACCGGCTGACGGCCCTGCTCCTCACGGAACGGCGTCATCGGCACGTCGCCTTTGCCGTAGGCGTCGAACGGACCGAGATAATGCTTCAGACCAGTGATCAGCGCGGCGTGACCACCGGTTAAGCGATCGCCCAGCGCCTCAAGCACGTTGCGTACCATTGCTGCGTTAACCCGAATGTTCTCTTTCTCATTTTCCTGACGGGCCCAGACGCTGAAAAATACGCTGTCTACCGTAATATCCTTCAGCGCCTCTTTCACCGCCGCGGCATCGGTCAGATCGACCTGAATCGCCTGGCAGCCTTCCGGCACCGCAGTACGACCGCGAGATAATCCCCAGACCTGCCAGTTTTGTGCGGTCAGCGTTTCTGCCAGCGCCGTGCCGTTGATACCACTGACGCCAACAATAAGTGCGCGCGAGGTCATAAAAAACTCCCGTGTTGTCTGAATGAAGGGCTAATTATAGTGCAGTCATCACATTTTACCGGTGCAGAAACAGCATGTTGCATTTCAGCTTTTAGCTTTTAGCGTCGGGATAGAGCACCACGTCATGAAATTGCACCATAGTGTTGCCCGCGTTGGCATAGCTGTGCGGCACGTCGGCGGCGAAGCGCAGGGTGTCGCCCTGGGTCAGGCGTAGCCAGCGGGTCTCAATTTTGAGCGCCAATACGCCGCGCACCACCCAGATATGCTCCACCACGCCCGGACGGTGTGGATCGGAATCACTGCGCGAGCCAGGCGCCATCTGGATCAGCAGCATATCCATATTGAATTCGCTGTCGTAAGGAAACAGCTGAGTCACCGAGATCGGCTGGTTAACATCGTGCACCACGGGCTGTGCCGGCTCGGTGGCCAGCGAGTCAGGTTCTATAAAAGTGGTAAAGGGAACATTAAAACCGGTGGCGATTTTCCACAGCGTTGCTACCGTAGGGCTTGATTCAGTGCGCTCGATTTGGCCAAGCATCGCTTTGCTGACGCCGGTGCGTTCGGCGGCTTCCGCCAGACTCCAGCGTCGTTGTTGCCGCAACATCCTGAGTTGCGCAGCCATATACTGGGCTAATTTATGCATCTCTTTCTCTGTTAACCGTAAACTGTCACCACTTGTGCGTTATAACGCACAGTGGTAGCCTGGGCGCTATAACGCACAAAAGGAGTTGGTATGCCGGTTCCGCTCGCGCTTCGCCATTTCACCCTGCCCGCCATAGTGGCCGGACTGGTGGCTGTACTGGTGAGCTATACCAGTTCAGCTGCCATTGTTTTCCAGGCGGCCCAGGCAGCGGGTGCCACTATTGAACAGACGGGCAGCTGGCTGGTGGTACTCGGCCTGGCAATGGGTATCACCACGATCGGTCTGTCGTGGAAATATCGCATTCCGGTACTCACCGCCTGGTCAACACCGGGTGCTGTTGTACTGACAGCGGGCTTTCATGACGTCACCTTGAGTGAAGCGGTCGGCGTGTTTATCTTCAGTAATGCGTTGATTTTGTTATCCGCAGTCACCGGATTGTTCGCGCGGATAATGAGGATCATACCACAGGCAATCTGTGCTGCGATGCTGGCAGGCATACTGCTGCGTTTTGGTTTAAACGCCTTTACTGGCCTGCAGCAGAACTTCCTGCTATGTGGAGCGATGTGTCTGGCATTTGTTATTGGCCGACAGCGCATGGCACGCTATGCAATTTTGTTGACCCTGCTGGTGGGACTGGCGGTGGCGATGGCGCAACAGGCTATTCATCTGCCGCCCCAGCCGCTGCGCTTTGCGCTGCCAGAGTTTGTTGCACCTCACTTTTCTCCCGCCGCGCTGCTTGGCGTGGGTATCCCCTTCTTTATTGTTACGATGGCGTCGCAAAATGCGCCCGGCATCGCAACGTTGCAGGCGTTTGGCTATCAGCCCCCGGTCTCTTCCCTGATTGGCTGGACGGGCTTTACTGCACTGTTGCTGTCACCTTTTGGCGGCTTTTCTGTCTGTATAGCTGCAATTACCGCCGCCATTTGCATGAGTGAGGAGATTCATCCCGATCGCCAGCAACGCTATGCGGCAGCGGTGGTTGCAGGCCTGTTTTATCTCATCGCTGGCGCGCTGGGCGGCGCGGTCGGCTTGCTGTTCAGCGCCCTGCCTGGCGCGCTGATCCAGACGCTGGCTGGCCTGGCGCTGTTGGCGACCATTGCTGGCAGTATTCAGCAGGCACTGGCGCAGGAGGCTGAACGTGATGCGGCGATGATCGCCTTTTTAGTCACTGCCAGCGGTATTCAGCTGCTGGGTATTGGTGCGCCGCTGTGGGGGCTGGTAGCAGGCTTGCTGGCCTGCGTTATTCAACGCTTGCTCGCTAAACGAAAAATCTAATAGCCCGGCGCGCTGTCGTTGTATTGCTAAACCAGTACAACGGCAGCGGAAAAAGGTTTTTCACCAACTGCTCAGGCAATACCCTGTTTACTTCACTGGCGCTCTCACTAATAAGATAAATCACAGAATCCTGCAAAGTTGTACAATCCCTGGAAAAGCTGTCCAGTATTCTGGCAAAGAAAAAACAATGGCATTTAAATAGCTAAACCATAAAAACGCGGTGCCATTAAATGTAATTATTGCTAGCATTGGTTCAAATTCAGCCGGCTATTATTTATCTGCACAAACAATGATTACGCAAAAAAATTCGTGATGAATAATAAGAAGAGAGCGTGACGAGATTTAATTAGAAGGCCTGAGGAGTGAGCGAGTACGGGGTGTATTTCTCCCGACGATGGAGGGGGATTATCGTCGGGAGAAATTGGCTGCAAGGGATAACTACGGTCGTAAAAGATTAGCTGGCGTTGGTTGCTTCGGCAGCGTTGGCTGGCTTGCGGCCGCCGCCATGACTGTTCTTACCGCCCTTGCGGCCTGCTTCGGATGCCTTTTCAGGATTGTTTTTGAAGTTACCGCCGCTACGCTGCCCACCCAGCTTTCCAGCCTCGGACGCGCGTTGACGATCCATTGCAAAATTCCCTGCACCACCACGATGTTGAGCCATTGTAAAACTCCTCTTTGACATACACTTAAAATAACGTCGCGCAAAAGGGGGGCGAGACGACAGGTCGAACACCATTAAATGTATCCGGTTTCATAATAAGCGCAAGATAAAATATATGAATTTTGTGGTTCTGTTCCTGTTCATTTAAATTACCCACCAAATTATTATCACAGCCCCTTAAATACCAACCTTTCCCCATCATTAAATAGTCAGATAAGAAAATTCCTAAAAACAACATAGCAACACTCATTGATATTTAATTTGTTAGAATCGGCCCCAGCTTAATCAGAGCCAATTATTTCTGTCAGGTGAAAAATGAAGAAGTGGTATCGTTGCTCGCTGGTTTGCGAACGAAGAAAGTTTGTCGCTCTGCTGCTGGGTGCGCACGTCTATTTATTGATGGAAGATGGTACTACTATTAAACATTCCCGTGCATGGCTAGCCATTAATAAAAAACATTTTACTGCCATCGAGTAAGTCCACAGATGTCAGCCCCATCGCCGTTTTGCTTTCGGCTACGCCAGTTTTCTCTGGTTATGCGATGGCGGTCGCGTAAAAAACCACCAGCCACGACGAAAACAGCCCGCTTTCACGCTCTTATCAGGCGTTTGATTTGCCATAATCAGAATTAAAATCATCACAATCGCAGATATCACCCTATTTTCTGCCTCTGGTAACGTCACAAAAGGGCTCAGCAGGTGACAAAAACATTTCTTCGTAGCGGCAGCCTTGATGCCGTACTGGCACTCGGTGAAAACGGCCAGCCGGTGTTTGCTTCTGCCCGACAGCTGCGCGAAACGCTGCGCCTGCGCAAGCAGCACGCGCTGGCTGACTGTCTGGCCATTCCACAGATCAACGACGCGGGTGACCGCCTCGACTGGTACGCGCCCTTTTCTGGCCGTCTGAAATCCTGGCGTTCAGCCAGTGACAGTGAAAGACGCCACGCTATCCAGCTGCTTGAAAGCCATCAGCTCAGCGTGAATGCCCTGAGCCAGCAGGCGTTACAGGCGGAAAAGCCCGCCATGAAGCTGTTTGGTGCACTGCTCAGCAAAGCCTTTCAGTTCCCCGATTGCCAGTATGTTTATCTGGTGGACGGCAAGCCGGTTATCACCTTTTGGGGTTTTGTCGAACTGGATAAAAAAGCCCGTCAGGATGCGCTGGACTGCCTGCGTGACACCCTTGATGAAGCGCCGCCGCTGCTGGTGCAGCCCGCCGAAGCGCCGCCGGTCATCGTTGTTCCCCCTGTCGTCATGGTGACTGAAGCCGTGGCGGAACCGGCAGTGATTGCGCCGGAAGCCGAGCCAGAGATGGTGGCCCCAGCGCCGGTCATCGCCGCGCCAGTGAGTCAATCCCGTCGCCGCCTGCCGATCTGGTGGCTATTGCCGCCGCTAGCAATTGCCGTTGCCGGTGCGGTGGTGTTTCTGACGCCGTCGCAGCAGCCGCCTGTGGCCAGTGCACCCGTCGCCAGCGACCCGACGCCTGCACGCGCGCCAGCCATTCTGCTCTCTGCACAGAAACTGGCGCAGACGCTGCCACTGCTACCGGCCAGCGTTGCCTCCGTCGCTCCGGCTGCTGCTGCGCCCGCAGCGGCAACCGCAGCCAGGCCCGCAGCCAAAGATGATCTGGTGATCACCGCCGATACCATGCGCATCGGTTCCACCCGCTTCCTTGATGGCCGCTGGCGCGTCACGCTGCCCAACGCCACCCAATCCACCGGCAAACCGGTTACCCTGCGCTATACGCTGCGCCGCGGCAAAGGCAGCGCCAGCGTGGTACAAAGCGACGGCCTGCGTTGTCAGGCAGATGAAATCACCGCTGGCTGGACCAGCACCGGCGATCTGGCGATCAACAGCCGCTTTACCGCTAAATGCAGCGATGGCTCGCGATACCGCATGCCGCAGCTGGTCTGTAAACAAGGTGACGGCGCCGCCCAGTGCGAAGCGCAGTTTGGCGAGACCGCCTCCCCGATGACAATCAAGCGCGAGAGTAAGTAAGCATGCTGGCAACCATTACCGACAATCTGCATAAGATCGCTTTAATTGAAGAGAGCGGCATTCAGTTTCTCGACTTTGCGCTACGCGTCAGCGACAGCAGCCAGACGCGGAAATTCGTGCGTCAAACCGCTAACGGCCCGCTGCTGGTGCTGCAACAGGTAGAGAACAGCGATAAGTGCCTGCTGATGCCGCAGAACGGCGGTACCGCCGAAGTGGTCAAGGCGGAATCCAGCGTGGTACTGGCAGACTCACTGGCGCTGCTCGACAGCCTGTGGCTGCCGCTGCCGATCCTGCGCTGCACCGCGCCGCGCAACTTTATTGGCGGCCCGGAAAACTGGGCGCGGGTGCAAATTCTTGCGCTGCCCCAGCCGGATGCCGAAGGCAACACGCACCGCATCTGTCTGGCTTTTGATACCCGCCTGCTTGGCGACGGCGACGAACAGCTTGGCCTGTGCGCCAGCGACGCGCAGAACGGCGTCAATTTTGCCCTTGCCTGGAACAACTATGAGCTGGGCGAGTTTCTCGATCT
Source organism: Duffyella gerundensis (assembly GCF_001517405.1). NCBI lineage: Bacteria > Pseudomonadati > Pseudomonadota > Gammaproteobacteria > Enterobacterales > Erwiniaceae > Duffyella > Duffyella gerundensis. The sequence goes on from NZ_LN907827.1 coordinate 1,963,091, forward strand.
GCCGTGGGTGGATGGCTGGCTGCGCGAAGTGTTCAGTCAGCAAGTCAGCGCCCTGCAGCAGCGCCGTGAGGCGGATATCAATTCAGCGCTGCGCGAATTTGAGTATCAGGCGCACTACCTTAATTTACTGGCGCTGCTTGGCAGCCAGCTCGGCCTTAGCGATATTCATATTCACGCGGCCACGTTGCAGGAGCCGGTGGTGAATGTCGATCTGATCCTCGATGTCGGTAACTCGCACACCTGCGGCGTGCTGGTGGAAGATCACGCCGATGAGAGCAACGGCCTGAAGCAGACCTATGAGCTGCAGCTGCGCGATCTCTCCCGCCCGCACTATGTCTATAACGAAATGTTCGACAGCCGGGTGGAGTTCGCCGAGGCGCGCTTTGGCAAAACCCATTTTTCCGTGCAGAGCGGTCGTGAAGAGGCGTTTGTCTGGCCTGCGCTGACCCGCGCCGGTCGTGAAGCGAGCCGCCTGGCGTTGCAGCGTACCGGCACCGAAGGCGCAACCGGCCTCTCCAGTCCGCGGCGCTATTTATGGGACGAAGAGCCATGGCTGGCAGGCTGGCGGTTCAATCAGGATCAGGAGCCGATGGCCGCGGCCAGTCCGCTGATGACCCTGTTAAATGATGAAGGCGAACCGCTGTACGCGTTGCCCGCCGACGAACGCCTGCCGGTATTTTCCGCGCAGTACAGCCGCAGCGCACTGATGACCTTTATGCTCTCCGAGCTGCTGGCGCAGGCGCTGATGCAGATGAACAGCGCGGCGCAGCGGCAGAAAATGCCGCACGTTACGGCGCCGCGTCAGCTGCGGCACATTATTCTGACGCTGCCGTCGGCAATGCCAAAGCCTGAACGTGAGATTTTCCGTCGCCGCATGCAGCAGGCGATCGCACTGGTGTGGAAGGCGCAGGGCTGGCATCCGCAGGATGCGGGCTTTGACACCGAGGCAGACAAAGCACTGAGCCGTAAACCGGTGCCAGACGTCCAGATGGAGTGGGATGAAGCGACCTGCGGCCAGATGGTTTGGCTGTTTAACGAAACCCAGGTGAACTTTGCCGGTCGCGCCGAAGCGTTTTTTGCCAGCATGGCGCGCCCCGATCGCCCGCGCGATGCCGACGAACCGGCGGGCAAGAGCCTGCGCATCGCGTCGATTGATATCGGCGGTGGCACCACCGATCTGGCCATCACGCAATACACGCTGGATGATGGCCAGGGCAACAACGTCAAAATCAACCCGCGCCTGCTGTTCCGTGAAGGCTTTAAGGTGGCGGGCGACGATATCCTGCTCGATATTATTCAGCTTTATGTGCTGCCCGCGATGACCAGCGCGCTGCGCAAAGCGGGCGTCGCCTCACCGGATGCGGTGATGAGTAAACTGTTTGGTCACGACCGCGTTGATGCGCACGCCACGCTGCGTCAGCAGGTGACGCTGCAGCTGTTTATTCCACTGGCTGAGGCGGTGCTGGAGCAGTATGAGCGCTTTGATCCGCTCGACAGCCGCGCCGAAATAGATGCGCTGTTTGGCGAGTTGCTGAGCCAGCCACCGACGGCGGCGGTGCTCGATTTTGTTAACGGTGAGATTCAGCGCGTCAGCGACAAGCCGTTTAACGTGCTGCAACTGCCGCTGGTGGTCAGCCTGGCCCAGCTGCACAACGAATTTCTCCAGCATCGCATGGCGATTATTCCGGCGCTGCGCTCGATGGCGGAAGTGGTGTCGCTCTACGGCTGTGACGTGCTGCTGCTGACCGGACGCCCTTCGCGTTTTCCTGGCGTGCAGGCGTTGTTCCGTCATTTGCAGCCGCTGCCGGGTAACCGCATTCTGTCGCTGGAGGGCTACCACACCAGCGACTGGTATCCCTTTAATAAAGATGGCCGCATCGACAATCCTAAATCCACGGCGGCGGTGGGCGCGATGCTCTGCCTGCTGGCGCTGGATTTGCGCCTGGCGAGCTTCTATTTTCGCGCCGGGGATTTTCAGCCTTACTCAACCATTCGCTATCTCGGCCTGCTGGATGAAAACCAGGTGCTTAGCGAAGAGAACGTCTGCTACAGCGAGATCGACTTTGATGACGCCAGCTATGCGCTGGATCGTAAAGCGAGCCTGCAGATCCGCGGCAACGTCTGCCTTGGCTTCCGCCAGCTGGATAACGATCGCTGGCCCGCTTCGCCGCTCTACAGCCTGAGCATCACCGACACGGCGCTGGCGCGCAAAGTTGCCGGCGAGAACCTGCTGCGTGTTAAGCTTGCCATCGCGGCCGGGGAACAAGGCCATGAGACGCTGGAGATCAGCGAAGCCCGGCTGGATGATGGCACGCGCGTGCCGTTACACCAACTCAGCCTCAAACTGAACACGTTATCTGGCAGCGGCAATGCCAATGCGCAGTACTGGATCGACAGCGGGAGCGTATATAAGCGATGAAAGTGGTAACGCCGAAACAACAGACCACCCAATTGACCAAACAGTTAACCGCCCTGAATAACGGCATCGCCGCCGCGCTGGAGTGGATTGAGCAGACGCGCGATCGCACACCGCGTCTCGATTTAGAAGCGGATGGCCTGGCGCTGCGCCTGCGCCGTCATCGCCGTCAGCTGCACGGCATGGCTAACAGCCTGGCGCGCGACAACAGCCTGGCGCTGTATGGTCATTCACAGCCGGGCAAAGCCTGGTTGCTGAAAGAGATGGTGGCCGATGCGCAGGGCCATCTGGTGACCACCCTTGGCGGTAAGCAGCTGGAGTGGTTCAGCCACATTAATCCGGGCCATCAGGATTATGGTGTGGTCACGCGTTTCAGCCATACCGCTGAGGTAAAGTCCGCCGCCTGGCCGGTGACCATTAGCCTGTTTAACGAAGGCGAAGTGACCCGCATGATGCTGGCCGCCTGGCGGCAACAGCCAGGCACGCCGCCCACCAGCCAGGCGATCGATAATGCCCTGAGTCAGTTGCAACGTCACCGGCAGAGCGAGCCGGTAGCCGGTCTCGACAGCGATGAGCTGGTGGCACTCTGGCAATGGAGCGCGCGTCACGATGCGCAGCACAACGCGCTGTTTGATCGTCACTTCTGGCCGCAGGCGCTGGAGCTGGCGCCATGGCTGTCGGTGGATGACCGTGCACGCCTGTTCGCCCTGCTGTGGGCAGAAGATGACACCCTGACCGAAGCCTGGCGCCAGCTGGTGCATCAGCTGCATCAATGGAAGCTGGCCACCCGCGTGATGGCGCCGCTGTCGCTGCTGGTGGATGAGTCGCAGCTACCGGCCGAACTGTTGATCAATCCGCAGGCGGCCGATGGTTTTGGCCAGTCGCAGGATCGCCAGCTGGAAATTTGCCCAATGAACGGCAACCGCATGGGAAAACCGCAGCCGGTGGCGCTGGCTACCCTGCTGCTGCTCAGCCGTGAATTGCTGATCCCGCTTGATACGCCGCCGCGTCAGGCGATTTTCGATCAGGCAGATATGCTGGATATTCCCGCCTGGGGCGAGCCGGAAGATGAAGATACCCGATTTGAACGCCGTCGCAGCCAGCAGCGCAATCCGCTGGCCGCACGCTTAATGGCCGCGCGCCGTGCGCTATTTCTCAGCAGCTACGCCGAGCGCCGCGCTATCGATCTGATTCTGGTGTGCAACGCCGCCAGTGAGCGCGCCGATGCGGCGACGGCAGGCAAACTGCTCGGCGACTGGGCCAGCCAGCAGCCCGCGGCGGAAAAACCGCGTCTGCTCTGGTCGATTACCCGTCACGATGCGCGCCATCGTCAGCAGCACAGCGTCGATGAAGCCGTGCAGCGTCGCGTGGGTCAGCCCGGCAGCGACTGGGGAACCATGCTGGTGGAGGATCGCGCCGGCGTCGATCGTATGGCGAGCTGGCTGGAAGCGGAAATCCGCCCGGAAACCAGCCGTCAGCAGCTGGCCGAACAGCTTACCGCGCTGCAGCAGGAGATCGCCGAAACCCTGTTTGCCAACTGGTTGCAGGCCGATGCCACGCCACAACAGGCAGAGCAGAAACAGCAAATTGCCAATCGCCTGCTGAAGGCCCTGCAGCACCGTACCGGATTACATGGCGAGCTGCTGGAGCGTCTGCAACCGTCGCGTGAAGCGCTGCGTCAGCTCTGGCTCCAACCCGAACGTCAGCATGTTGCCGCCGCCGCAGGCCCGCAGCAGCAGCACTTTGGTATTGGCTTTGAATTTGATCTGTTCAACGATGCGCCGGTGACCACGCCGTCGCAACCGGGCCGCGATGCCGCCGACGATGAGAGCCAGTTCGCCCGTCAGGTACAGCGTTTCTGGTTGCAGCATCTGCGGGCACTGCCTGACAGCAGCAGCCTGCTGAGCCTGCTGGATGTGGATAAAACCACGCTGACCCAATTGATTGAAGAGCTGATCGATGCCAGCTTCAGGCTTGATATTGCCGGTGCCCTGCAACGTGCGCTCAGCGAGCATGAGCTACCGGGCGGCAATCGTGAAGCCAAGGCCGATCGCCAGGTATCGCGGGCGCTGACCGTACTCGGTGATTTTGTGGCCTGGCTCGGTTTTTCTCAGCTGCCTGAGGCGCAGCGACCGGCCAGCCGGGTCAATCCGGGCCAGCCGATTTTTGCCCGGCCGCCAGGGCCGTCAGTGACCTTTGGCCAGGCCAGTCGCCTGACCAAACTCTCTGCCACGCCCGCTAACAATACCGCGTTCTATATTTACGACTGGCTGGTTGGGCTGGATCGGCTGATCGTTGATAACAACGGCTACGCCAGCGGCCGTGAACTGGATGCTGCCGCGCGCAATGCGCTGGCAGATATCGTGCGTCAGTGTGCGCCGGTAAAACGGTTCTAATCGATCCTCACTTTGAGTTGGCCTGCCAGCTCAACTTCCGCTTCCCGTAACAGGGCAATCAGCGCCGCAAAGGTTTCCTGCCTGGCGGCGCTGTGCAGATGGCACAGCGCAATCTCCGCCGGTAACGGCATTTCACCGGTTAGCACATCCCATAACGCATCAAGGTTGTTGCCAAAGTGCGCGCCGCTGTGGGTCAGCCGGACGAAATGGCGATAGAAGGCGCGCATGTCGGCGATCTGCCGAAAATCAAAGCTCAGCCGGTGCAGCGTCATCACGGCATCCGGGTAAAAGTGCGATAGTGATCGCGCGTCAGCCAGACGGTGCCGCTGGTTGACCAGATCAGGCGGTCGGCGTTGCGGTGTCCGCACTGGTAATTCACATCGGCTTCAAAGAAGCGTTCTCCGGCTGCGGCGGGCAAACGCCCTTCACGATTGGCAAAACGATCGCCACCGATGGCATGGCCGGGCAGACTCACGCATAAATTGCCTTTGGCGGGATCCCAGCCCTGACGACGCGCCTGACTTTTTGTCAGGTAAAACGCAGGTAACTGCTGATGTTGTTGAAGATAACGGGCAACCACCGGCGCAGCGGTGAGCGCACTGATGTCCTGTTGGGCCAACGGAGGCGCGGAAAAATGGGGTTTCAGGCCGATCCAACAGACGATCAGCGCAGCAGCAAGAACGATCCAGCGAAGTGTTGACATGATTAGTAGAGAGCGAAGTGAACGAACTGCGGACTATACCATTTTTTGTGGGTAACGCGGGCCGACGGTGAGGTCGGCCCAACGCGCACATGACTATCCGCGGCTGGCCGTCTGGCTGCTGCTGTTATTACGGTGTTGATGCGCATAAGTGCGACGCCATGCACCTGGCGCCTGGCCAAACTGGCGTTTAAAGCTACGATTAAACGACTGCTGTGAATCAAATCCGAGGGCGATCGCCACGTTAAGGATCGGTTCGTTGCTGGTGGTCAGGCGATCGGCTGATTTCTTCAGCTTTTTCTCGCGGATGTACTCACCCAGCGGATGGCCGGTGTGTTCTTTGAACATACGTTGCAGATGCCATTTTGAGTAGCCAGCCCGTTCAGATACGGTGTCGAGATCAAGGCGGCCTTCAATGTTGTTATCAATCCAGTTAATCAGATCGTGAATAAATACGTCGGTTCTCATTCTCTGTCTCCCGTCGCGGCAGCGAACAGTATTAGTATCAGTTGCAATTACATTTAAAATGGCCCACCTCGGCGTTTAATGCAAGTTTTATTATTACATTTTCGTCCCTGCTCGGCGTGTGGCTATTGCTGTGTCATACCGAACAGCGCCCGCCTGGCCTGTCTTTACAGGATAAATGTATCTGTCACTCTTGCAGATACATTTACCACTTCTTACAATTCAGTGGCGTTGCCGCAGCGCCTATCCGCTTTTCCTTTAGCGCTAAGTAAATGCAATGTCTTGTAAATTGCGTGCCCTGCCGCCGATTTGCCGCCAGACTTATAGCCGATCATATTGCGACCGGCCCGCCTGGCCGGTGCACATCAAGGAGAAAAACCGTCATGCTTACGCTTTCCCGCAGCGCACTGCTTTGGGGTGCCCTGCTCGGCTCTACCGCCGCCGTTGCCGCCACGCCGGTTTATGGCCCGGAGTTACAGGGCTTCACCTATCCCTATCCGCTGCAGCAGTTCAGCTTTCAGTCGCAACAGCAAACGCTGCACATGGGTTTTATGGACGTGCAGCCACAGGGCAAGGCAAACGGCCATACGGTGGTGCTGATGCACGGCAAAAATTTCTGTGGTGCCACCTGGCAGGCCACCATTGCCGCACTGAGCAGCAACGGCTATCGCGTCATCGCGCCGGATCAGATCGGTTTTTGCAGCTCCAGCAAACCGGCGAGCTATCAGTACAGCTTTCAGCAGCTGGCGGACAATACCCATGCCCTGCTGAAAAGCCTGCATGTTGATAAGGCGATCGTGATCGGCCACTCCACCGGCGGCATGCTGGCCACACGTTACAGCCTGAGTTATCCGCAGGAGGTTGAAAAAATGGTGCTGGTGAACCCGATCGGGCTGGAAGACTGGAAAGCCAAAGGCGTGCCGTGGCGCAGTGTCGATCAGTGGTATCAACGTGAACTGAAAACCAGCGCGGCGGGCATCAAGCAGTATGAACAGAAAACCTACTACAGCGGCCGCTGGGATAAATCGTACGATAAATGGGTCGATATGCTGGCGGGCCTGAACAATGGACCGGGTAAAACGCGGGTGGCATGGAACTCGGCGCTGATTTACGACATGATTTTTACCCAGCCGGTTTACTATGAGTTCAAAGACCTTAAGGTGCCAACCACGCTGATGATCGGTACCGACGATACCACCGCCATCGGCAGCGATATTGCGCCAGCGGCGGTTAAGTCACAACTGGGTAACTATAAGCAGCTGGGCAAAACGGTTGCCGGTCTGATTCCCGGCGCTCAGCTGATTGAGTTTCCTGGCCTGGGGCACGCACCGCAGATGGAAAAACCAGACATGTTCCATCAGCGCCTGCTTGGCGTGCTGCAAAAGTAATAAAAAAGGGCCGCTTTTGCGGCCCTGTTTGCCCGTGTTGAGGGCTATTTTTTCTCGCTGCTCTGCTCGCAGATATCCGGTACGCGTAAGCAGCCGCTGGTATCACCTTTTTCCAGCTCAAGCAGCGCATCGGCGATTGTGCGTTTTTGCAGCACCTCCAGCGACGCCTGCTCCGCCTCTTCGGCGATCGCCTTGAAGTACCAGCAGGTATTGGCGCTCACCACGCAGCGCGCCTGAACATCCGGTCGCGACGCCCACAGCTTTTTGTCTTCAATCACCGAGCTGTAGATATCACGCAGGGTAATCTCATTAGCCGGACGACCCAGGTGAATCGAACCGGTGCGGCCGAGCGTGGACACAATAATGCCGTCTCGGGTTAAAGGCACCATCAGCTTGCGGATCAAGCTGGGGTTGGCTTCAAGGCCGTAAGCGAGAATAGCGCTGGTAGAGCGTTTACCCATTTGCTCCGCCATCGCTACGCTTAAGACCATCTGCAAAGCTGTCGGGAAGCGGTAATCAAGCATTTGATATTCCTGAGTAGCGGTGAATCTTATTCTTTTTCGCACCGGGGCTGTGAATGTTCATAGGCGATAAATATAACAAACACTGTTGCTTTTTAGAAGCTGGTCAGATGTGCGGGGCACGTAATAACCATTTTGCCGACGCCGCCATGCTGGCTGAACGCCTGTTTTTCAGGCTCTCAGCGAATACAGCGTGACGTTGTCACCACGTCGGCATTTATTGCGGCGAACGGCGTGTTACCAACACGTATCTCAACCCGAGCACTAACAGCACGTTGATCAAGGCCAGCAGGCATAACAGCCAGAGCGTGGTGCTGGCCCCTGCCCGATCGAAAACATAACCGCCAATCACCGGCGTCAGCGCCTGGCCGATCAGTGCCGGGCGGGCCATCCTTCCTACCACCAGCGCATACTCCTCCGGCGGCACCATCGCCAGCGGCAACGTACCGCGCACAATCGCCCGCAGGCCATTGCCGGCACCGTAAAGCAGCATGCTGAGCAGCGCCATGCCGGGCCAGATCGCCAACACAATGATGCCAATGGCGACCAGCGCTACCGAGAAAAAGGCGGTCCAGATCGGGTGCCCGCGCCGAAAGGCGATGTCGACCAGACGGGATCCAACCTGGCAAGGCCCAAGAATGGCGCTGATGCCCAGCGCGGCGGCCAGCGAATACCCGCTCGCCTGCAACAGCGTGATCAGCTGCAGCGACATCGCGGTCATGATCACCGATGCGAGGGTAAAAATGGCGCATAACAGCCAGAACAGCTGCGGAGCCAGCGAACTGCTGCGCGTTATGGTCGCCGGGCGAGCTGCCCGTTCTGCCGCCGACGTGGCAGGCAACGCGTAGAGATAGATGGGAATCACGCTAATCAACAACAGCAGCGCACAGAGATAGCAGGCGTCACGCCAGCCAAAAAGGTGAATCAAACCCGCCGTGCCCGGCCACACCAGCGAGGTGCAAAAGCCGGAGATCAGCGTAATGCCGGTAATCATGCTGCGCGCCTGGCCGCCGTAGAGCGTGCCTAAAACGGAAAACAGCGCGTCGTAGAGCCCCATCGCCATGCCAATGCCAATCACGCACCATGCCAGGAAAAACAGCGCATAGTGATGAGCGAAACCCATCATCACCAGCCCCGCCGCCATCACTATGCCGCTGCCCGCCAGTAGTCGTCGTCCGTGGCCTGCGGCGATCAGCCGGCCAGTTAACGGCGCCAGCAGGCCCGAAATCAAAATGCTGATGGAGAGCGCACCGTAAACCCACTGCTGCGACCAGTGCGTTTCAGCGATAATCGGCCTGGCCATCACCGCCAGTAGATAAAACGATCCGCCCCATGACAGGATTTGTACCACGCCAAGCAGGAAAATTGGCATAAGGCCGGGCTTAACAGAGTGAACAGGCACTATCGCGACTCTGGCTATAAAAGTAGAGCAGCAGAGTAATGCAACCCCGGCAGAGGGTAAACCCTGATTGACAGCAACGATATAATCTGATGGAAAACCAATTATAAGTTCAAATTATTTGAAAGAATTCAATTTATTTGTTTAGCGGAGGTAATGTGTATTCTGCAAAGGCGCTGAATGTGCTTTAATCAGCCCGTTCTGGTCAGATCACTGGCTAATGCGCTTGACGTCAATAATAATCATTTTCACCTGAAAGCTCATTACAGCAGATCCGATTGGCAGATTAATCTGATATTCATGATTAATGGCCTTTTTGCAATTTATCCTAAAGAAGTATTTTTTCAAGAAGTTATGATACAGACATAACGCAAATCAGGATAAATAAAGCTATATTATCGCTGCGCTTATAAATGAATATTTGAGGTATAAAGAGGTACGAGGCGCCTATTCTAATATTTTCAGCGCCACTAATTTTTAATAAAAAATTCTCGGCTATAGTTATTTGGCTTGATTGTCTTGATTTGACTTAACACAGCAAAAGAGGTGACCTTTCATGGGTAAATATTATTACGTCAACAAAAATTCTGGATATAACGACAACCACGTCGTCCACGCATCAGGCTGTTCGTGGCTGCCAAAAATTAGCCAGCGCCAGTTTTTAGGCACCTTCTATTCCGTGAACGCCGCCCTGCAACAGGCACGGAAATTTTATCAGGGCGCCATGGCCTGCGATGAATGCTGCCCGATCATGGTAAAAAAAAGCCTGCCAACTCAGAATAAATCGGCCCTGAACATGATGGCGAAATTCTGATAACGCTGTCGCTCACGCCATTACGCGTAATACCCAGGCGCAAGAAGCGCAGCTAAAAATGCGCCGGACCCCTCTCCGGCGCATCAGCTTTACGCCACAGACCGCAAAATCTCACCTTTTTTTCGGTCCGCTGTTTTACTTTTCTGCCTGATAGACCACAATAAGCTCATTCAAAATTGTGACGGACATCACTTTCCGTCCGGTGGGTTTTCGCGTCGGCGAAAGGTCTATCTTCTCTTATAAGTTATTGAACGCCATGCAAACATCTACTGTTTCTCGTAAAAAGGCCTGGGTGCGCGTTGTGCTGCTCGCCGTGGCTGCCTTTGTCTTTAATACCACCGAATTTGCACCGGTTGGTTTGCTCTCGGATATCGCCGACAGTTTTGCCATGAAAACCGCTGACGTTGGCATCATGCTGACCATTTATGCCTGGGTTGTGGCGCTGATGTCACTGCCGCTGATGCTGGCAACGCGCAACGTTGAGCGACGACTGCTGCTGGCGCTGCTGTTTATCCTGTTTGTGGCCAGCCATCTGTTATCGACCTTTGCATGGAGCTTTGCTTCGCTGGTGGTCTCTCGCATTGGGATTGCGCTGTCGCATGCGGTGTTCTGGTCGATTACCGCCTCGCTGGCTATTCGCGTGGCGCCTGCGGGCAAAAAAACCCAGGCGCTGAGCATGCTGGCCACCGGCACCGCGCTGGCGATGGTGCTTGGCGTCCCGATTGGTCGTATTGTCGGCCAGGCGCTGGGCTGGCGCACCACCTTTGGCATGATTGGGCTGTCCGCGCTGGTGTTAATGCTGATGCTGCTTAAGCTGCTGCCGAAGTTGCCAAGCGAGCACACCGGCTCCCTGAGCAGCGTGCCGATGCTGTTTCGCCGACCGGCGCTGGTTAGCCTGTATGTCCTGGTGACGCTGGTGGTTACTGCGCATTACACCGCCTACAGCTATATCGAACCCTTTATGGAAAGCGTGGCGGATCAGGGCGCGAATTTCACCACCCTGCTGCTGCTGGTGTTTGGCTCCGCCGGGATTCTGGGCAGCATCATTTTCAGCACGCTGGGCAATAAGTTCCCGTCTGCACTGCTGATCAGCGCCATTGCGCTGGTGGTGCTGTGCATGGGCTTGCTGTTTTTTGCCGCCACGCACCCGGGTGCGATCATGACGTTGTGCGTGATTTGGGGCATGGCGATGATGATGATTGGCCTGGCGATGCAGGTGCGGGTACTGTCACTGGCGCCGGATGCAACCGATGTGGCGATGTCGCTGTTTTCCGGCATCTATAACATCGGCATTGGCGCCGGTGCGTTGATCGGTAATCAGGTCAGTATTCATCTGGCGATGGCAGATGTGGGAAATATTGGCGCGATGCTGGGACTGGTGGGCTTGCTGTGGTGTGTGTGGATTTTCCGGCGCTATCCGCAACTGCGAACCAACGGATAAATGAAGCAGGCTGGCAGGCGCCAGCCTTTGCTTTCAATCTTAATTATAAACGGTTGCCGTGCCATACAGACTGCTGCTGCCAGAGGTCGAAATCATGCGGTAGGATTTGGCTCCTGCCGCGTTGGCCTTTCCCGATAGCTGGCTCTCCAGCGACATCAAAGACGTACTGCCGGTGGCATTGACCGCGATAACCTGCGGCCGCTGCGCCTCGTTGAGTGTACCCTGCTGCGCTGCGAAGCCGGTTAGCGGTGATATGCCAAATGCAACCAGTGCCACTACCAGAATGCTTTTCATGATCGCCTCTCGCGTTTCATTCAACTCGTCGATTACTGATAAATGACTGCGGTGCCGTGCAGGTTGTTCTGGCCGCTGGTAGAAGTAATACGGAACGATTTTGCGCCCGCTTCTTCCGCTTTGGCATTCAGTTGTGCTTCCAGCGAGCCCAGGTTGGCGCCGCCCTGTGCGGAAATGGTACCGATAGCCTGCTGCTGAGCCGGTTCCTGGGTCACCACATCAGCGGCAAAAGCACCAAATGAAGCGGCAGACAAAGCGATAGTAGCAAGGATCATTTTTACGTTTTTCATGGTCGTCTCTCTTTAATTTTTCAGGGTTATCAGGTTGCCGTCGTTATTAACTTAACGATCGATAACTAAATGATAGGCCTCTCCCCCCTCTGTCGTCAATATTATTTTTTAATGACCGTTAATTTAATAAAACCCTTATACGACAAGGCCTGTAGGGCCGATCTCATCACCAAACCCCGGCAGCTTAACCCCCACAGAGCACAAAGCGTCAAAGCCAGCTGACGCGGCAGCGGTTGCTCTTGATTAATTTATTAATGAACGGTAATTTAATTGGACACTCCATCCAGCCAAATGAGGATCTATGAGCGTTACGCAGGAAACAAAAGTAAAAAAAGGGCGCGGTCGCCCCAAACTTTTTGACCGCGAACAGGCTCTGGATCGCGCACTGGAACTGTTTTGGGCGCACGGGTATGAAGCCACTTCGCTGGCCGATTTGGTCGCCGCGACCGGGGCAAAAGCCCCGACGCTCTACGCCGAGTTTGAAAATAAAGAGGGATTGTTCCGTGCGGTGATGGAGCGCTATGTGGAGATGTTCTCAGCCCAGCGTAATGCCACCCTGCAATGCAAAGAGAGCGGCGTTGCCACCGGTATCGAAAACTATTTTCGCTCCACCGCGGCCTGCTTTACCGATCGTGATAAGCCTGCGGGCTGCTTCTTTATCTGTACATCGACGGCGCTGTCGGCCGATTCAGAAGAGATTGCTGACATGCTGCGTAAAAAGCACCGCAGTCAGGAAGCGACGCTGAACGCCTTTTTACAGGAGCGTAAAGCGTTGGGCGAACTGGCCGAAGCCACGGACACCGCGGCGCTGTCGCGCTATTTGACCTGCGTGTTGCAGGGGATGTCGGTGCGCGCACGGGAAGGTGCCGATCGGGCTGAACTCGACGGCATTGTCGATACCCTGATGCAGCTGTGGCCGATGTTGTCCGGCGTGTGCCGTCAAAAAACGGGCCGCTAAGCGGCCCGTGGGTTTATTCCAGCCAGAACACCGGCTTTAACTCATGACTGACCGGGCTGTTATCGGCATTGCACACCATCAACTCTCGCATCGATGCCCACCAGCGCTGGCACACGTCGGTTTCGGCAACCGCCTGCCAGCGCGCCTCTGACTCAATCTCTACGCTGGCAAACAGCAGGCTGCGCTCGACGTCGAGATAGATAGCGTACTGGTGCGCGCCATGCGCCTTCAGCGTCTCCGCCAGCTCAGGCCAGATCGGCGAATGACGCCGCTGATATTCAGCATGGCAGTGCGGAAACACCTCCATGACAAAGGCTTTACGCACCATGTGCCGGCCCTACGTCCAGCGCCGCCTGCCAGGGCTTGACGTTAAAGCGTTCGCCCAGCGCAATCAGCTCGTCGGTAGTAATGCCCTGACGCATGCCGCCCATCGACAGCACTTTGACCACCACTTCCGAGGCTTTTTCAGCGGTATCAATCAGGCCAAACGCCTCATCCAGCGTTGGTCCGGTACCAAAAATGCCGTGGAATGGCCACATCACCAGCGTATGCGATCGCATCTGCTCGGCGGTTTTAGCGCCGATACCATCGGTGCCCGGCACCATCCACGGCAGAATGCCAACGCCATCGGGGAAGACCACCAGACACTCGGTGCTGCCTTCCCATAACAGGCGGGTAAAGCGGGCAGCATCCAGCTCAACCACATAGCTCAGCGCCATAAAGTTGGTGGCATGGCAATGCATGATGACGCGATCCTGGCCATTGGTAACCGCTTTGCGCACGCAGTGTGACTGAAAATGCGAGGCGAGCTCCGAGGTCGGCACGCCGCCGTTGCTCAGCCCCCAGTGCACTTTGCAGGAGAGCCCTTTGTCGTCAACCTGCAGCAGCGCCAGACTGTCAGCGGGATCCAGCTGCACGTTGCGGAAAAATTTGCCAGAGCCGGTGACCAGAAACCAGTCGTTGGCCAGCGCAGGCGCAGGCTGACTCAGTTCAATACAGCGCGGTTCCGCGTAAAAATCCGCGGCCCACGGCTGCACTTCTTCTGCCGTCAGGCGCAGGCTGACGTTGCCGCCATTGCGTTCGTCCCAGCCTTTGAGCCACATATCACTGGTAGCTTTGACCATGCCCTGCACAAAAGGCGAAGTTAGTATGCTTTGCATCGATAATCCTTAACGTTGAGACAGAATCTGTTGTTCGTAATCACGGACCTTGGTTAACCAACTGGCATCCGCTGGCACGTCGTGGCGCAGGCACCAGGCTTCCCACACCGCCTGCCACGGCAGCGATTTTTGCTCTTCCAGCAGCGCTAAACGGCTGGTGAAGTCGCCCTGCACTTCCAGCTGACGCAGCTGGGCGGTCGGCTCCAGCAGCGCGCGCAGCAGCGCTTTTTTGGCGTTGCGCGTGCCGATAACCCAGGCAGCAATGCGGTTGATCGAGGCGTCAAAGAAGTCGAGTCCGATGTGCACTTTGTCAAACAGCTGCTGACGCACAATCTCGCTGGCAATCGCCTGCGTTTCATCATCCAGAATCACCACGTGATCGCTGTCCCAGCGCACCGGACGGCTGACGTGCAACAGCAGGCGCGGCACATAGAGCATGGCGGTGGAAATTTTGTCAGAGATGGTTTCCGTGGGATGGAAATGCCCGGCATCCAGCGTCAGCGCGGTCTGGCGACTGGTGGCGTAACCGAAATAGAACTCGTTGGAGCCGACGGTGTAACTTTCGGCGCCGATGCCAAACAGTTTGCTCTCCACCGCATCAATGTGGTGCTGCGGGTTAAGCTTCTCGCTGATGATCTCATCCAGTGCCGCCAGCAGGCGCTGACGCGGCGCCATCCGGTCTACCGTCAGATCTTTCATGCCGTCCGGCACCCAGATATTCATCACCGATGGCGTACCGAGCTGCTCGCCAAAGTAAGCAGAAATTTTGCGGCTCGCCTTGCAGTGATCGATCCAAAACTGACGAATGGCATCGTCGGCGTGCGCCAGCGTAAAGCCGTCGGCGCTCAGCGGATGCGAGAAGCAGGTTGGGTTGAAATCGAGGCCAATTTGATGCTGTTTCGCCCAGCTGACCCAGCGGCTGAAATGCTCGGGTTTGATGGCATCACGATCTACTGGCTCATCGCTGTCCAGATAGATGGCATGCAGGTTCAGCCGCTTGGCTCCTGGAATCAGCGACATCGCCATATCGAGATCGGCGCGCAGCTCTTCCGCGCTACGGGCCCTGCCCGGATAGTTGCCGGTGGCCTGAATGCCGCCGGTCAGCGTGCCTTGAGGATTTTCAAAACCACGCACGTCATCGCCCTGCCAGCAGTGCATGGAAACAGGAAGGGTATCAAGCTGCTGCATCGCTGCTTCGACATCGACGCCAATGGCGGCAAAGCGCTGCTTCGCCAGATCAAAAGCCTGCTCAATAAGCCGTGTCATAAACAAAGTTCCTTAGTGGTTTGGCTGAGCGACTGAAAACGCTGCCAGTACGTTGAAGCGTGCTCCTCGGGATGAGGCTGCACGGTGTGCACGGGAAAGTTAGCGGCGATGCAGTGACGCAGCGCCTGAAGATCGGCGAGTTCGCCAAGGGCAATCAGCTGACAGCCGACGTTGCCCAGCGTTGAGGCCTCTACCGGCCCCGCCTGCACCGCCAGATTGCAGTGGTTGGCACAGAGCTGATTGAGAAAATGGTTCTGGCTACCGCCGCCCACGATGTGCAGCTGGCTAAAGGGTTTGCCGCGCAGTTGCGTTAGCTGATCCAGCACCTGCCGATAGAGCATGGCGAGGCTGTCAAAAATACAGCGCGCCAGCGCGGCGGTGCTTTGTGGCACCGGCATTCCCTGTTCGGCGCAGGCATCCTGAATCGCCTGCACCATGCTGACGGGATTGATAAAACGTTCATCATTGGGATTGATCAGGCTGCGACAGGCGGGCTCAGCTTCAGCGGCGCTCACCAGACCAGTAATATCCGTGACCTGCAGTTCGTCGCAGATACGCTGCAACAGCCACATGCCCATGATATTTT
Source organism: Duffyella gerundensis (assembly GCF_001517405.1). Lineage (NCBI taxonomy): Bacteria > Pseudomonadati > Pseudomonadota > Gammaproteobacteria > Enterobacterales > Erwiniaceae > Duffyella > Duffyella gerundensis. The sequence goes on from NZ_LN907827.1 coordinate 1,979,185, forward strand.
TCAGCACGCGGTAGCGCCCTTCAATACCGCCTTCGTTGGTCACGTTGGCCGCCAGCGCCGCGGCGCCGGTATGCGCGTACGGGCTTTCAAATCCCATCAGCGACCAGGTGCCGGAACTGATCCATGCCGTATCGCTGTGCTCCAGCGGGACGGCCATCACCGCGCTGGCGGTATCGTGGCTGGCTACGGCGATCATCGGCACCGCTTTGCCGCTGGCACTCTGCCAGTAACCCACGGTGTTACCCGGCTGGGTCGGCTTTCCGAACCAGCTTTTATTCGCGCCCGCCCACGCCAGCAGCGTCTCGTCCCACTCACCGCTCTGAATATTCATCAGTTGGGTGGTGGTGGCGTTGGTGTATTCCCAATTCATCTCCCCGGTAAAGCGGTAGTGCAGATAATCGGGAATCATCAACGCATGGGCGACCCGGACGCACTGCGCCGGTTCGCGCTGGCTGAAGGCGCGCAGCTGCCAAAGGGTGTTAAACGGCAGAAACTGAATGCCGGTACGCTGCCACAGCGCCTCACGTCCCCACTGCTGCTCCGCCTGCGCCATCACGCCGTGGGTGCGGCCATCACGATACGAGACCGTTTCACCCACCCGCTCGCCGTGCTGATCGAGCAGCACCACATCCACTCCCCAGGTATCGATACCGATGCTGTCGATATCGATACCCTGCGCATCCAGCCTCGCCAGCCCGGCGCGAATCTCCTGCTCAAGCGCGTCGAGATCCCAGCAGTCATATTCGCCGCGCATCACCCGCCGGTTGGCAAAGCGATGAATCTCCTGCAGCGCGATCTGCCCGGTGTCGCGCTGATAACGCGCTAGCATGACCCGTCCACTGGAGGCGCCGAGATCGACAGCTACAACATTGCGTATTGTCATGGCTTTAGTTTCCTGATGTTCCAATGCCATCAGTCTACGTTTCAGCCGTGCGGCCACCTTGCCCGCAGTGCCAGAGCCTGTAACGCGTTGGCAAGGTTACAAAGAAGCATGCGTAGCAGCTCACAAAATAAGGTTTCAGCCCTCTGTGATGCTGCCCGCATTTCTGACACTTTTAAGCGCTTTCTTGAAGTTTTTGCCTGAATACGCGCTTAGCTTGTTCAAAATTCAAGGTAAGTTCTCTGGTCGCGTAATAGGCTGCAGAATTGTTAAAGGAGGATCAATGATGACCATATTGCACAGCGCAGACTTTTTCGCCGACGGTGATTTTCCCATCACCATCGAGCCACGGGCACCGCAGGATGCGTTTCCCGAGCATCATCACGACTTCCACGAGATCGTGCTGGTGGAGCAAGGCGCGGGCATTCACGTGTTTAATGGTCAGCCGCAGAGCCTGTGCGGCGGCTGCGTCTGTTTTGTGCGCGATCACGATCGCCATCTCTATGAGCAGACCGAAAATCTCTATCTGACCAACGTGCTCTACCGCAGCCCCGACGCGTTTCGTTTTCTCAACGGATTGCAGGATCTGCTGCCGCAGGAGCAGGATGGCCGTTACCCTTCGCACTGGCGCATTGGCAACCGCGTGATGAGCCAGGCGTGCCAGCTGGTGGCGCAAATGACGCCGCTGACGCTGAGCTATTCGCTGGAGAAGCAGGCGCAGCAGGAGCTGTTGTTTTTGCAGCTGCTACTGCTGCTGCGCCAGGGCCGCCATGATGAGCAGAGCAGCGATCAGGAAGCGCGGCTGCATCGCCTGCTCGACTGGCTGAACGATCACTACAGCGAAGAGATTGACTGGGAGGCGTTAGCGGATCGTTTCTCGCTGTCGCTGCGCACCTTGCATCGCCAGATGAAACAGCAAACCGGCATTACGCCACAGCGTTACCTCAACCGGTTGCGGCTGCTGCAGGCGCGTCATCTGTTGCGTCACAGCGAGGCGCGCATCACTGATATCGCCTTCCAGTGCGGTTTTGGCGACAGTAACCACTTTTCCACCCTGTTCAAACGCGAGTTTGGCTGCGCGCCCCGCGCTGAGCGGCAACATATGCTGTAACCGGAGCGCCCGATGCCGTTGATCCTGTCACGCGATGACTACTTTCCTTCGCCCGCCATGCCGGTTGCGGTGGCTGAACGCATGCCGCAGCCCTCATTTCCGCCGCATCAGCACGCCTTTGAGGAGATTGTGATTGTCTGGCGTGGTAATGGCCTGCACGTGCTGAACGATCGGCCATGGCTGATCACCTGCGGCGATATTTTTTATCTGCGTGAAGGCGACTGCCACAGCTACGATTCGGTTAATGATCTGGTGCTGGATAATATTCTGTTCTGCCCGGATCGCTTTACGCTGGGCTTTGATTGGAATGAGCTGCTGCCACCGCGTGACCTGGATCAATCAGCATCATGGCGGCTGACCACCCGCGGCATGGCATTAGCGCGCGGCGTGCTGGTTCAGCTGGAGCGCGAGAGCCGCAAAACCGATCGGCTTTCGGTGCAGCTGGCTGAAGCGCTGTTTCTGCAGCTGGCGTTGATTCTGCGTCGTCACCGCTATGTTGCGGATGGCAGCCGGGCCTTGCCGGAAGGTGAACAGCTGGATCTGCTGGTAGCGGCGATTCAGGGACACGGCAGTCGACCTTTTGACCTGACGCTGTTCTGCCAGCAGAACCGCCTCAGTGAGCGCGGTCTGAAGCAGCTGTTTCGCCAGCAAACCGGCATGAGCATTGGCCATTACATTCGTCAGCTGCAACTCTGCCAGGCGAAATATCTGTTGCGCACCAGCAGCTGTTTGATTGGCGAAGTGGCCGCGCGCTGCGGTTTTGATGACAGTAACTATTTCTCCGTGGTGTTTACCCGCGAAACCGGCCTGACACCCAGCGCCTGGCGGCAACGCTTTCATCCTGCCAGTAGCGCCATCATCAGCGAGGCGGGCGCGCCCTGACGCGCACCGCCGTTGCATTACGCTGCCAGACCCAGCCCAACGATATTGGCCGCAATAATAATCACTACACATCCCAGCGACAGCACGCCAACCGGACGACGGCCCGCCGATTTCCACTCTTTCAGCAACAGCCCAACCAGGCCACCGCAGAGCACGTACAGGCTCATGTGCAGCATCCAGCTGACAAAGTCATACTGCGGTGGAATTTTTGCATGGCCCCAGGCGTAAAAGAAAAACTGCAGATACCACATCAGGCCGCCCAGCGTGGCAAACAGCACGTTAGCGATCAGCAGCGGTTTTGCCACTGAGAAATCAGCCTTCACCGACAGCGATGATTTAGTGGCCAGACGGATAAAGCAGTAGCCGAGGTTGACGATCGCCCCACCGCCCATGATCACCACATAACTTGGCAACGCGACATACAGTGGGTCGATACCCAACTGTGCTGCAGCGTTATGCATCGGCTTCGCCGCATCCATGGCAAAGGACATGCCGGCTGAGAAAAAGCCGCACATCACCGCCAGCACCAGCCCTTTCTTCAGATTAAACTCTTCGGCGTTGATGCCCAGCGCCCGCTCTTTCAGCAGACCGGCGCGCGACACAATGGCCACGCCGATCACCGCCACAAATACGCCGAGCAGCGTCATCCGGCCGCCGGTGGAGGCAAACAGCTCCATAAAGCGCCCCTGCAGCAGCGGCGTCATCAGCGTGCCGACCACCAGCGTCACGCCGATTGCGATACCGATGCCCATCGACATGCCAAGATAGCGCATGGTCAAACCATAATTGATGTTGCCAATGCCCCACATGGCGCCGAACAGAAACACCGGCAGCAGCTGCGACAGGCTAAAGGAGGCGTAGTAAGCCCAAAAGTTTGGCAACAGCACCGCGCTCACCGCCCACGGCAGAATCAGCCAGGAGGTAATGCCGCCCACCGACCACATGGTTTCCCACGACCATCTTTTTACCTGTTTGAAAGGGGCATAAAAGCAGGCGGCACTAGCGGCCCCCACCAGATGCCAGCAGATTCCGGCGATAATGGCACTGTTCATTGTTATTCCTTCGTAAGGTTAAGGCCAACGGGATGCCGGGCCCCTGCCCGGATACGAAGGAGTGTACGGCGAGCCCGATCCTGGCCTCCTTTGAGTGGCTGCCTGCAACCGCAGCGCTCTGGCAATATTCAGGGGGTGCCACAGACCGCGATCACAAAACTGTTTTTCTCCTCTTTTTGGCCCGCATGCAGCCTAAACGCATTATTTTCAAGGATTTTTGTAATTTTGTTGCCTTCGGCTGCTCATTATTGCCATTGCTGCCATTAAGGCGTCAAAGCTGGCACTCAGAAAAAGGTGTTTCAGGCTGGAGTAAGCGAACTTCCCCGGTAGTTACTACTTCACCTCAGCCTTATAACATCCTGTTTTACGGAGAACGCTAACATGGCAACAATTCAGAAAAATATGTACATCAACGGTGAGTTCACCGAACACCGCAGCGGCAAATGGATTGACGTAATTAATCCCGCCACCGAACAGCTAATTGCTCAGGTACCGGAAGGCAGCAAAGAGGATGTGCAGCGCGCGATTGATGCCGCTGAACAGGCCCAGGAGGCATGGGAAGCGTTGCCTGCCGTTCAGCGTGGCGTCTGGCTGCATAAAATCGCCGACGGTATCCGTCAGCGTGAGGCAGAACTCACCGCCACCATTGTCGCCGAAGGCGGCAAAACGCAGGGGTTAGCGCAAACCGAAGTGCTGTTTACCGCCGATTATCTCGACTACATGGCCGAGTGGGCGCGGCGCTATGAGGGCGAAATCGTCAACAGCGATCGTCCCAACGAAAACATTTTTGTGTTTAAGAAAGCGATTGGCGTCACCACCGGTATTCTGCCGTGGAACTTCCCATTCTTCCTGATCGCCCGTAAAGCAGCGCCAGCGCTGATTACCGGCAATACCATCGTGATCAAACCGAGCGAGGTCACGCCGCTGAACGCGGTAATTTTTGCTGAAATCATCGACGCGATTGGCCTGCCCGCGGGCGTGTTGAATATCGTCTTTGGTTACGGCCCGGTGGTTGGCCAGGAGCTGGCAGCCAACCCGAAAGTGGGCATGGTTAGCCTCACCGGCAGCGTTAACGCAGGTATTGCCACGATGGAAGCGGCGGCGAAGAATGTCACCAAGGTGTCGCTGGAATTAGGCGGCAAGGCCCCGGCCATTGTGATGAACGATGCTGATATCGATCTGGCGGTAAAGGCCATTGTGGCATCGCGCATGATCAACAGTGGACAGGTCTGTAACTGCGTTGAGCGCCTCTATGTTCAGGAGGGCATCTACGATACGTTGATGGCGCGCCTGACCGAGGCGTTTCGCGCAGTAACTTTTGGCGATCCGGCGCAGCAACAGCAGCTGGATATGGGGCCGCTGATCAATGCCGCCGCCCTTGAGCGCGTTGAGCAAAAAGTTGCTGAGGCGGTAGCCGACGGGGCGCAGGTGGTGCTGGGCGGTCAGCGTGCAGGCAGCACCGGCTATTTCTTCCAGCCAACGCTGCTCAGCCACGTTCGTCAGGAGATGGCGATCATGCACGAGGAGATTTTTGGGCCGGTGCTGCCGGTGACCACCTTCAAAACGCTGGATCAGGCGATCGCCTGGGCCAACGACTGTGAATATGGTTTGACCTCATCGATCTATACCCGCGATCTGAATACCGCCATGACCGCGCTGCGCAAGCTGAAGTTCGGTGAAACCTACGTCAACCGCGAGAACTTTGAGGCGATGCAGGGGTTCCACGCTGGCTGGCGTAAGTCAGGCATTGGCGGCGCCGATGGCCGTCACGGGCTGGAAGAGTATCTGCAAACCCACGTTGCCTATCTGCAGTTCAGCTAACCTTTCCCAACCCGCCAGCATCACGCTGGCGGGTTACGGCTTATGCCATGCGTTGGCGGCTGCGGAACAGCGCGACGCCACTCAATACCGCGACCATCATCAAATAGTAGCCCGGTGCCAGGCTGGTACCGGTTGCGCTGATCAACAGGGTACAAATCAGCGGCGCGAAGCCACCAAACACGGTGACCGCAACGTTATAACTGATCGCCATGCCGCTGGCGCGCGTATGAATCGGAAACAGATCGGCCATGACCGAAGGTACGGTAGAGAAATAGACCGATTTGAGCAGTGCCAGCCAGCCCACCATCAGCATCAGGGTCAGCGGCGTGGTGTGATTTACCACCATCGCAAAGGCGGGATAGATGGTCAGAATCAACAGCCCGAGCGCGCCCCACATCAGCGGCGCACGACCAATTTTCTCAGCCCACAGCCCCATCAACGGCGTCACCACGGTTAAGATAATCCCCGCCAGCAGGGTGGCAGAAAAGGCCGCGGAGCTGGAGAGGTGCAAATTTTTGGTGGCGTAGGTTGGCACATAGTTCAGCATGTAGTTAATGGCGGTAGAGACCACCATCAGCCCGATGGCCAGCAGCATCAGCTCTTTTTGCTGCCCGATCAGCGTTTTCAGCGGCGCGGCGCTTTTCTCCGCCTTTTTAAAGCTGGCGGGCTCCTGCACATGCCGACGAATATAGAGGCCCACCGGCCCAATCAGCAGGCCGAAGGCAAAGGGAATGCGCCAGCCCCACTGCTGAATATCCGCCTCACTTAACAGCTGCGTCAGACCCAGTCCAAACGCCGAGGCCATCAGCGTGCTGGCGCCCTGGGTGGCAAACTGCCAGCTGGCAATAAAGGCTTTGCGTTCCGGAAAGTGCTCCACCAGAAAGGCAGTGGAGCTGCCAAATTCGCCCCCGGCTGAAAAGCCCTGAATCAGGCGCGCCAGCAGAATCAGCAACGGTGCTGCCAGCCCAATCGTGGCATAGCCAGGCATAAAGGTGATCATTGCGCCGCCCAGCATCATCAAACTGAGCGAAAGCAGCAGCGCATTTTTGCGCCCGGCGCGATCGGCGTAAGCGCCGAGCACGATGGCACCCAGCGGCCGAATCAAAAACGACACGCCAAAGCTGCCAAAGGTCAGCAGCATCGAAACCGAAGCATCGGCGGTGGGAAAAAAGGCGTGAGCGATATAGCTGGCAAAAAAGCCGTAAACCGCAATATCAAACCACTCCAGCGCGTTGCCAATGCAGGTGGCAAACAGCGTTTTGTGCAGATTGGGCTTCATCTGCGTTTCACTGGCAACCAGGCTGCTCATTTTGCCTCCGGCGTGCGATGGGCACGATGACGGGCGACAATCGCATTGCCCTGCTCGCCCAGCTGCCACAGCAGCCGGGTCATGATCAGCAGGCCTTCGCGGGCGATCGATTTCAGCATGTGTTCATTGACGCCGTGCTGGCCGCAGGCGGGATAGGAGTGCGGGATCCACAGCGTCGGCAGACCGAGGATATCAGCGAACACATCATTGGGCAGCGAGCCGCCGAGGTTGGGCAACAGCGCCGGTTTTTTGCCGCTGCTCTCTGCCATGATCGCCAGCGTCCAGTCCACCAACGGGTCAGTGGGATCGAGGCGCGTGGCCGGTGAACCGCGCAGAAAAGTCACCTCAACCTGCGGAAAACCGTGCGCCACCAGATGCGCCTGCAAATGACTGACCAGATTTTGCCAGTCGGTGCCGACCACAAACCGCAGCTGGCACACCGCCGTTGCCGTGGGCGGAATGGCGTTCATTGGTCGTTGCGGGTTGCCGGCGACCATGGACAGCACCTCCAGCGTGTTGGCCGCATAGAGTCGCTCGCTCTGGCTGAGCCCCGCTTCTCCCCAGGTTATATCGGTTTGCGGATCGCCAGGATTTCCGGCCACAATAATGTCACTCAGGATATCGCGCACCGCCGCGCTCACCGACGGCGCCTTGAGCGCCGTTACCTGCAGTTGTCCCTGCTGATTAACCAGCGAAGCGATAGCGTTAGCCAGTTGAGTGGCAGGATTACTCAGCAGGCCACCCCAGTTGCCCGAATGACAGGCGTTATCCCGCGCGTTGATGCTCAGCTGGAAATTGACGCAGCCGCGCGAGCCTAAAAACAGCGTGGGTCGTTCGGCATTCACGCGCGGGCCGTCAGAGGCGATGAACAGATCGGCCTGCAGCAGCTCGCCATGCTGCTGACACAGCGCTGCCAGGCCTGGTGAGCTGATCTCTTCGCCCATCTCGAACAGCAAGGTGCAGTTAAAACCCAGATGGCCGCCGCGCGCATGAAAAATCTGCTGCAGCGCGGCGATGTTTACGCTGTGCTGCCCTTTGTTATCGGCGCTGCCCCGGCCATACCAGCGATCGCCCTCTTCGCTAAGCTGCCATGGCGTCAGGCCGCTGCGCCAGTTCTCATCGTCGCCAAACACCACGTCGCCGTGGCCGTAACAGAGCATCGTCGGCAATGCATCATTCTCACGGCGTCGCGCCACCAGAAACGGGCAGTGCGCTGCCTCAGCATTCTCCAGCCAGTGCAGCGTAAAGCCCATTTCCACCAGCGACGGCGCAATCTCCTGATGCAGATAGGCGCGCAGTTGCGCCTGACGATCGCTGCGCTGGCTTTCGGTTGCCATCGCCACCCGACGCGCCAGCACTTCACGAAATTCACCCCGGTCAAACCAGGCGGCAGCCTGTTCACTTACCTGTTCTGCTGTCATTGGCTCTCTTCCTGCACGCTGTGAATGGTTTCACTCCATCTAAGCCAATTAATCGCTTTGCCACAATTATCAAATAAACAAACAAGCGTTGCTTTAAAAGCAAAGGTATAGTGCCCTGTTTCAAGGCATGCACCATCGGGGGGCAACATCATGCTCAGTACGGAGATTCGTTATTTTCTTGCCGTCGCCAGCACCGGCTCGCTCAGCGCCGCCAGCCAGCAACTTTATGTGGCGGTTTCGGCCATCAGCCGCCAGATTCAGCGGCTTGAGCAGCAGGTTGGCGCGCCGCTGTTTGAACGTCATCCGCGCGGCATGATTCTGAATGAGGCGGGTGAGATTTTTGCCCATCACGTCCGCAGGAACATGCTGGAGATGGAGCTGGCAGTGGCGGAAATCAAAGGGTTAAATGCGGTACGCCGCGCCCTGATTCGCATCGCCTGCACCGATGGCATGGCGTTTGATCTGCTGCCGACGCTGATGGCGCGCTTTCGTCTGCAAAATCCCGCGGTCACCTTCAGCCTGCAGATTGCCAGCAGCAGCACGGTGGCAGGGCTGATTCGCGAAGGTGAATGCGACGTGGCGTTTCAGTTCAGCCTGCAACCGGAGCGTGCCGTTGACGTGGTGGCCAGCTGGCCCGCCCCGGTGTTGCTGGCGATGCAGCAACAGCATCCGCTGGCCGGTGCGGCAATCGGCCTTGCCGACCTCAGCCATTATCCGGTGGCCCTGCCGCAGCAAGGATCGACGGTGCGCCAGCTGTTTGACCTGACCTGCCATATGAACGGTATTTTTATCGAGCCGGTGCTGACCTGCGACAGTTTTGCCACGCTGTGGCACTTCCTGCTCAACACGCCCGGCGCACTGACGCTGTGCAGCCAGTTCACCGTGCTTTACCAGACCGACAGGCTGGCGCTGAAATCGATTGGTATTAACCAGCTCAGCCAGCGAACCTTGCAGGTGCAGACGCCGACAGGCCGCCGCCGCAGCGCAGCGCTGGCGCTGTGGATTGATTTTGTCTGCGAAGAGATCACCCGACAAAATCAGCGTGTCCAGCCGATGTGGCAGGATGCATGATGACGTGGCGTAAACGATAAACGGCCCGCCGGAAGCGACGGGCCGTGAGGAGACTTAACGTGACGTTGTCACGTATAAATCACTCACAAAACAGCGTGATGCTTATTTTGCGATATCAACCTGATAGAAAATATGCTTCCCAAACGGATCCACTTCGTAGCCGGTAACCTCTTTGCGTACCGGTTCGAATATTGTTGAATGGGCAATCATCACCGCGGGCGCCTGGTCATGCATGATCTGCTGCGCTTCGGTGTAGAGCTGGATACGTTTGTTGTGATCCTGCTCGGCGCGCGCGGTGGTAATCAGTTTTTCAAATGGCTGATAGCACCATTTTGATGAGTTCGATCCGCCGTTGGCTGAGGTGCAGCTGTAGAGCGGGCCAAAGAAGTTATCGGGATCGCCGGTTGCGGTGGTCCAGCCCATCAGCGCGGCCTGATGTTCACCACTCTTCACGCGCTTCAGGTATTCGCCCCATTCATAGGTCACGATATTGGCTTTGATGCCCACTTTGGCCCAGTCTGACTGAATCATCTCCGCCATGCGGCGTGCATTGGGATTGTAAGGACGCTGCACCGGCATCGCCCACAGCGCAATGGTGGTGCCAGGTTTGATGCCCGCTTCGGCTAACAGCGCCTTGGCCTTTTCCGGATCGTAGTCGTAATCTTTCAGTGCCTGATCGGCGCTCCAGACGCCCGGCGGCAGGATATTTTTAGCCACCGTCCCGGTGCCCTTGAACACGGCCTCAATGATCGCCGGTTTGTTGATCGCCATGGTCAACGCCTGGCGCACTTTGACATTATCCAGCGGCGCTTTCTGCGTGTTAAACGACAGGAATCCGGTGTTCAGCCCCGCCTTCTGTACCAGCTTAATATCCGGGTTCTCTTTCATGCGCGGCAGATCGGCAGGATTGGGGAACGGCATGCCCTGGCATTCGTTTTTCTCCAGCTTGGCGTAGCGCACCGACGCATCGGGCGTGATGGAGAAGATCAGCCGATCGAGCTTCGCTTTGCCCTGCCAGTACTGCGGAAAGGCGCGATAGAGAATGCGTGAATCTTTCTGGTACTGCACCAGTTCAAACGGCCCAGTGCCGATCGGATCGCTGTCGACCTTCTCCGGCGTGCCCGCCTTCAGCATCGCATCGGCATATTCAGCGGAGTGGATGGAAGCAAAATACCAGGCGAGATCGGCGAGAAACGGCGCTTCGGCATGCGCCAGCGTGAAGCGCACGCTGTGATCGTCAACTTTCTCGATTTTCTTGATCAGCGAACCAAATTCCAGACTTTCAAAGTTGGAGTAGTTGCCGCTGGAGACGTTGTGGTAGGGATTTTTGGGGTCCATCTGACGCATAAACGAGAAGATCACGTCGTCGGCGTTGAAATCGCGGCTCGGCTTAAACAGCTTGTTGCTGTGGAATTTCACGCCCTGACGCAGATGAAAGGTATACACCGTGCCGTCTGCGCTGATGTCCCAGCGTTCCGCCAGGCTGGGCTGCAGTTCGGTGGTACCGGTTTTAAAATCGACCAGCCGGTTGAACACCGGTACGGCGCTGGCGTCAACGCTGGTGCCGGAGGTATAGAGCTGCGGGTTGAAGTTCTCCGGTGAACCTTCAGAACACCAGACCAGCGTTTTCGCTGATGCACTTCCCGCCAGCGCCAGCACCAACGCCGCCAGGGCAAAACGACCTCTTTTTTTCATGCCGATCCTCGCTTTTTATTTGACTTCCGCTCGTTACGGTTGGTAAATGAAATTCACATCTTTTTAATAAATAACATGAAATCGCCGCGTCGCAGAACATTTCTGGCGTGCTATCTATAAGGAAAAATGATGTCTGATAATCTTGCCGCTACCCTTACGCAACGTTTTTTTCGCTATCTGGCCGTCAGCAGCCAGAGCGATGCCAGTGCAACCGAGCTGCCCAGCACGCCACAGCAGCATCAGATGGCCCAGCTGCTCGCTGATGAACTCAACGCCATGGGCCTGCACAATGTGGTTATCGATCGTCACGCCACCGTGACCGCCCTCAAGCCGGGGACGAAACCGAACGCACCGCGCATCGGTTTTATTGCGCATATCGATACCGTTGATGTTGGCCTGTCGCCCGATATTTTTCCGCAGAAGATCGTCTTTCACGGCGATGACGTTTGCCTTAATCCGCAGCAGGACATCTGGTTGCGCACCGCGCAGCACCCGGAAATCCTCGCCTATGAAGGTCAGGAGATCATTTTCAGCGACGGCACCAGCGTACTGGGCGCCGATAACAAAGCGGCGGTCACCGTGGTGATGACCCTGATGGAGCGGCTACAGGGCGATCACGGCGACATCGTGGTGGCGTTTGTTCCCGATGAAGAGATCGGCCTGCGCGGCGCCAAAGCGCTGGATTTGGAGACGCGCTTTAACGTCGATTTCGCCTACACCATCGACTGCTGCGAACTGGGCGAAGTGGTTTATGAAAACTTCAATGCCGCTGCCGCGCAGATTGTCTTTACCGGCGTCACCGCCCACCCGATGTCGGGCAAAGGCGTACTGGTTAACCCGTTGCTGATGGCCCATGACTTTATCAGTCAGTTTGACCGCTATCAGACACCGGAACATACCGAAGGCCGTGAAGGCTATACCTGGTTCAACGACTTGCAGGCCAACGCCAGCGAAGCGCGGTTAAAAGCCTCGGTGCGTGATTTCGATCTGGCACAGTTTGCCGAGCGCAAAAAACAGATTGAGCGCGTTGCCAGTGACATTGCCGCTGCGTATCCCACCGGTAAGGTCGAGGTCAGCATCAGCGACACCTACAGCAATATCAGTAATGCGCTCGGCGACGATCGCCGCGCCATCGACCTGCTGTTTACCGCGCTGGATGAGCTGGCGATCGCGCCAAAAGTGATTCCCATGCGGGGCGGCACCGACGGCGCAGCGCTGTCGGCAAAGGGCCTGTTAACGCCGAACTTCTTCACCGGCGCGCATAATTTTCACTCAAAATTTGAGTTCCTGCCGGTGCCTTCGTTTGTGAAATCTTATGAAGTGGCGGAGAAACTCTGCCTGCTGGCGGCGCGTGACTGAATAAAGGGGCGGCTTTCGCCCCTTTTGTTATTTGCCGGTGGCGACGTCAATGCCAGGGAAATATTTCTTCGCCAGCGCGGTCAGCGTGCCATCCGCCTGCACTTTGTCGATTGCCGTATCCAGCTGCTGCTTCAGCGCGCTGTCATCCTTGCGCAGACCAAAGCCGATGCCGCTACCGAGGATTTTGTCATCTTCTACCGGCTTGCCGATGAAGGCGAACCCTTTGCCCTGCGGCTTATCGAGAAAACCAGACTGACCGGCGGCTGACATCACCAGCGTGCCGTCGAGACGGCCAGCGATCATGTCGTTATAGACCTGATTTTGATCCTGATACGAAGTCACGGTTACGCCTTTTGGCTCCCAGTGTTTCTTCGCGTAGGTTTCCTGAATCGAGCCCTGCAGCACGCCAATGTTCTTACCCTGTAAGCCTTCCGCCGTGGCCTGTTTCAGCCCGGAACCCGCCTTGCCCACCAGCATGCTCGGAATGCGGTACACCGGTTTGGTGAAAGCAATACTCTTTTCCCGCGCTTCGGTGATGTTCATCGCTGAGTTAATGGCGTCAAACTTTTTAGCCGCCAGCGCCGGGATCAGCGCATCAAAACTGCTTTCCACCCAGCTGCAGGAGAGCGCCGCCGCCTTGCAGATCGCATTGCCCAGTTCAATATCAAACCCTTCCAGCTCACCCTGCGCGTTACGGCTTTCAAACGGCGGATACTGCGATTCCACGCCATAACGCAGCGTCTCCTGCGCCAGAACAGAAGCCGATGAAAACAGACCCACAGCCACAAACAGTGCACTTAACTTTTTCATTGATTTTCCCTGCGGTAAGGTGGTTAACGAGGCAGTACCTGACACAGCGCCTGTGCCCCAAGCAGTAAGGTAGCGTCATCTTTAGCAAAGGAGAGACGAATCAGCCGGTTATCGGTGCCGTCGGTGTAAAATGCCGACAGCGGAATGGTCGCCACACCGTGGTCGACAATAAGACGTTTTACCATTTCGCTGTCGCTTTCGTCACTGAAATGTCCGTAGCTGGCGAGCATAAAGAATGAACCGGCGGAAGGCAGCAGCCTAAACGGCGAGTCGCCCAGCGCCTGCGCCAGCAGATCGCGCTTGCGCTGATAAAATTCGCCAAGCGACAGCCAGGTGTGCGGATTGCGCAGATATTCCGCAAAGCCGACCTGCATCGGCGTATCGGCGGAGAACATCATGAACTGATGGACTTTAACCACCTCCTCCATTAGCGCGGCGGGTGCCAGACAGTAGCCAACGCGCCAGCCGGTAACGTGAAAGGTTTTGCCAAATGACGACACCACCACGCTGCGCTCGGCCAGTTCCGCATGGGTGGCCATGCCGCAGTGGCGACGGCCATCAAACAGAATGTGCTCATACACTTCGTCGGAGAGCACCACAATGTCGGTGTGGCGGGTCAGCGCGGCAAGCTGCGCCAGATCGGCATCGCTCAGTACCTGCGCACTGGGATTGTGCGGCGTGTTGATAATGATCATCCGCGTGCGCGGCGTGATTGCCGCTCGCACCTCGTCCCAGTTGATGGCGAAATCGGGCTGCTGCAGTTTGAGGGCGATCGGCGTGGCGCCCTGCAGACGCACTACCGGCGCGTAACTGTCAAACGCCGGCTCAAAGAAAATCACCTCATCACCGGCGTGCACCAGTCCGGCAATCGCCATATAGAGTCCCTGGCTGGCGCTGCCGGTGATTAATACTTCGCTGCCGGCATCGTAGTCACGGCCATACAGACCCAGCACCTTTTCTGCCAGCACTTCGCGCAGCGCAGGTAAACCGAGCATCGAGGCATATTGATTATGCCCTTCGCGCATCGCGCGGCTGACCGATTCAACCAGCAGCGGATCGCACGGGAAATTGGGCGCGCCCTGCGACAGGTTAATGGCGTTGTGCTGTGCGGAGAGCTGGCCAATCACGCTGAAAATAGTGGTGCCGACGTCGGGTAACTTCGAACGTGGCGCGACGGCTGAGGACAGGGTCATAATGGCTCCCGCGGAGTGCATAAGATAAGCGTAAAATTGATTAGCTATTCAACGACCTTGTGCTTGAGGCGACAACTGATATGTTGTCATAATAGCCATGCAAAAAACTCATAGCTAAGGATGATCATGCCTCGCCGCCCGCTGCCGTTGAACGCCCTGCACGCCTTTCTGGTCACTGCCCGCCATCTCAACCTGACGCGCGCCGCGCAGGAACTCTGCATAACGCAGGGTGCGGTGAGCCGTAAAATCGCCGCGCTGGAAGCCTGGCTGGGGTTTTCGCTGTTTGAGCGCCATGCGCGCGGGCTTTATCTCACCTCGCGCGGTGCGGCGTTGCTGCCCGAGCTGAATCAGGGTTTTGCGTTGATTGCCGACGCCGCCGATAAGGCCACCAGCCAGAGCGCCCGCATGACGTTAAAAGCGCCCACCTGCGCCCTGCGCTGGCTGCTACCTAAGCTGATGGCGTTTGAACAGCAGCATCCTGAGATTGAGGTGGCGTTAACCACGACGCTCGATCACAGCCAGCAGCTGGACGGCTTTGATGCCGCCATTCTGTATGGTGCCCAGTTGGATCAGGCCGATGTGCTGTTTGCGGAGACACTGACGCCGGTGGTGAGCCGCTCGCTGCTGGATGGCGACACGCTGTCGCTGGCGGCGCTTTCCCGCCTGACCTTTTTACACCCGACGCAGGATGATATTGACTGGCGTTTATGGCTGCAGGCGCAGCGGGCCGAGGTGAAAATGGCGCGTAATCAATACTTTGATACTATGGATTTGGCGATCAGCGCGGCGATTCAGGGGTTTGGGGTGACGGTTGCCGATGTGACCTTGATTCAGGCCGATCTGGCGAGCGGCCGACTGCATGCGCCGTTCAGCGCCAGCGTGAAAACCGGCGCCGTCTACAGCGTACTGTATCGGCGCCAGGAGACCACGGCAAACCAAGCGGCACTGATCGCCTGGCTCCAGGGCAATTAATCAGAACGACACCCACTCATCGCTGCTGCTGGCAGCGGCAGTGGGCGCAAGACGCGGACGCAGTGGTGTTTGCGGAGCGGCAACCGGTGCCGCAGCGGCCTGGGGTGCCAGCCGGAAACGCGCCACTGAACGCTGCAGCTCTTCGGTCTGACGCTCCAGCGCACCGGCGGCGGCGGAAACTTCTTCCACCAGCGAGGCGTTCTGCTGCGTCACGCTGTCCATTTCCGCCACGGCGGTGCCCACCTGCGAAATGCCTTTGCTCTGCTCATGCGACGCGTCGGCGATCTGCTTCATGATCTCATTCACGTCAGACACCGCTTTTAACATCTCATCCATGGTGCTGCCCGCGGCATTCACCAGCTGAGAGCCTTTGTCGACGCGCTGTACTGATTCGCTGATCAGCGTTTCGATCTCTTTGGCAGCACCGGCACTGCGCTGCGCCAGATTACGCACTTCGCTGGCAACCACGGCAAAGCCACGGCCCTGCTCACCGGCGCGCGCCGCTTCTACCGCCGCGTTTAGCGCCAGAATATTGGTCTGGAAGGCGATGCTGTTGATCACGCTGGTGATCTCAGCAATTTTCTTCGAGCTGCCGGTGATCTCTTGCATGGTTTGCACCACGTCGTTGACCAGCTCGCCGCCCTTGCTGGCGGTTTTGGTGGCGGTCTGTGCCAGGCTACTCGCCTGTTGCGCGTTGTCAGCGTTGAACTTCACCGTGGCGGTGAGCTGCTCCATGCTGGCTGCGGTCTGCTCCAGCGCGGCGGCCTGCTGTTCGGTGCGTGAGGAGAGATCGTTGTTGCCCATCGAAATCTCGGCCGCGCCGCGATAGATATTGTCGGTGCCGCTGCGAATGGCACTCACCGCATCACGCAGGCTGTCCTGCATGGCGTTGAGTAACGGCACCAGCTTGCCGACGCAGTTGCGGCCAAATTCCTGTACCGGATGGCTGAGGTCGCCATCGGCAATAAACTGGAAATGCTGGCGAATTTTATCCAGCGGACGCACCAGCATGGTGACCAGATAACGATCGGTGAACAGCAGGATCACCAAACCAAAAACCACCGCCGCGATGATGATCGATTTAGTGATATCAGTCAGACGATCCACCGTGACGCGCGTTTGATCGAGTAATTCGCTGGCACGCTGATTGTACTGTTCAGCGCTGGCGCCGAAAGCGCGGCTGAGTGCCGGCGTTACGTTGCTGGCGTGCGTGCGAAACGCCGCCAGATCGCCACTTTTGGCCAGCGTCATCTGCGGAACAATGCCGGCATCAAGCAGCTTCTGCCAGCTGTCGATCACCGCAGCTGACGTAGCCGCGTCCATCGGGCCGGGCGCGCCCGCTTTAAATTTTACCAGCTGCGCTTCCATCGCATCAAGCGCGGCGGCGGCTGGCGCGTAATCGGCGGCCTGTGGCGTTTTGCCGGCGGCGGCACCGTCCATCACCCGCGACAGGCGCGTGATGAAACGAAAATATTGGTCATTGCCTTTGCTCAGCAGGGTCATTTGCGACACCAGCTGACGGTCAACGGTGTTACCGTCGCCCAGTTTACCCAGCGCATGCACGCTGTAGAGACCAACCCCTGACCAAAGCAGACAAAAAACGCCGAGTATCCACAACATGACACTGCGAATAGAGAAGTTTTTAAGAATTGCCATAATGAGTTCCTTGCTGACCCATACTGTTATTGCCCGACACACGCGGGATTAAGCAGGTTATCGGCAGCAAAGAAAGAAAATGTAAGAAAAAACGTCGCGGCACTATTTACCCACGGCATCAGTATGGTTATTTGAGTTTTACCATCGCCCGGCGAAACAGCGACAGAATACGCAGCCGACGCTTCATAAAGTTCTCTTTCAGCGAGATATGTGCCTCGCCCTGTCGTCCCAGACAGAGGGTGATGTCATTATCCGGTCGCCAGGCAGGCCAGGCGACCTTGCCCTCCAGCGTTGAGGAGAACGGCGTGGCGTAACGGGCGAAGTTAAGCCAGTACTGGCTCACGTCTTCGGCAAAGGCGCGGTCGCCGTCGGTGATTTCCCGACCAGCTTCAATGGCCGGCACCTGATCCAGCGTATTGAGCGTATAGACGATCTCTGCGCCGTGCCACGCGCCGTCAGGACACAGATCGCGCGAACGTTCGGAAACATAGTCGAACCAGTAGCGCCAGCCCGGCATTCCCACCTGGCACTGCGCGGCAACCACCAGCTGGCTCATCGCGGTAAAAGCCATATCGCGTGATACTGCTCGACCCAGTGCGCGATCGTCATGCAGGTCATACATCCAGTTCAGCAGCTTGTAAACCGGCCGACGACGACGACGCAGATCCGCCACCAGCGCCGAGGCGTTTACGCCAAAATAGTCGAGCACGCTGCTTTCGTCGCTGTTGCTGCCGATCAATATCGGCAATTTATGCTGCCGGGCGCGGGCAAACACCTTGAGCATGGGCAACGGCAATACCGCATCCCCGGCAATCGGCGTCGGCCCGATGCGCATGCCCGGCGGCAGCAGGGTCAACGCCTCGGCTGGCAAAGCGCGCAGCTGTTCGGCGCTGGGCTGCTCAAGGGAGAAATGACGGGCAACTTTTTCGCCTAGCGCCAGCGCTTCAGTGCGTGATACATCAGGCAGTGCATAGGCGCTCTGCGCAATGCCTTTGTGAAACAGCCCCTGCGCCAGCGGCGAACAAAACAGCGACAGCACGCTGCGCGCGCCGGAAGATTCACCCATGATGGTGACGTTGTGGCGATCGCCACCGAAAGCGGGAATATTGCGTTGCACCCACTGCAGCGCGGCGATTTGATCGAGCAGCGCAAAATTATTGATGGTTTTGCCCGCCGGATATTCCGCATCCAGCGCCGGATGTGCAAAAAAGCCGAGATGGCCGAGGCGATAATTAAGGGTCACCATCACCACGCCGCGCGCGGCCAGGGGTTTACCGCTGTAGGGTGCCAGCGAGCCAGCACCCAGCGCGTAGCCGCCGCCGTGGATCCAGACTATCACCGGCAAAGGGCGAACCGGTTCAATTTCCGGCGTCCAGACATTGAGATAGAGGCAGTCTTCATCCGGCAAAGCGGGATCGCCGCCGCCAATTTCCATGCACACCTCACGGCTCTGCCAGCTGGCGCTGCCCCAGGCCAAAGCATCACGGCAACCGTGCCAGGGCGTGACCGCAGCCGGTGGTCGCCAGCGACGTTCGCCTGTCGGTGGCGCGGCGTAAGGGATGCCTTTAAATACCGCGATCTCTCCCTCGGCGGTGCCCGCCAGTTGGCCTTCGGCGGTATTCACCGTGATGTGCTGCTGATTTTTCATTTTCTGTTCCATGGCTTTACCTCTGCTTATTATTTCCGTCAGCAGCGGTCTTGTCCATGTTGTGGGGCGATTTGCAGAGTAAGTCGGGGGGAGATTGGCTGGCAACAGAGCAGGCCCGCTTCCGGATGAAGCGGGCAAAAAAATCAGCTGGCAAAGCGGCTTTTAGCCATCAGCATCAGCGTGGTTAACACCGCCGGGATCGCCAGCAGCAGGAAAACCTGGCTGAAGCTCCAGCCGAGCGTCAGCATTTCAGCACCGGCAAAGGCGCTAAGAATGGCGCCGATGCGGCCCACGCCGTGCATCCAGCTGGAGCCGGTCGCGCGGGCATGCGTGGGATAATAGCTGGCGGCCAGCGCGTTCATGCCGGTATTAGCACCGTTGAAACAGAAGCCGCTGCAGAAGGCGATGCCACTCATGATGGCGGCATGCGCCGGGCTGAAGCCCAGCGTCACGATGGCGATGCCGCCGCAAAAGTAGATCGCGGCCAGCGCCAGATTGGCGTTGAAACGATCCATCAGCCAACCCGCAAACAGCGATCCAACGGTGCCGCCCGCCTGATACATGGCGGTAATAATCGCCGCTTCGGTGACCGTCATGCCTACGTTATTGACCAGCGTTGGCAGCCAGCTGCCAATCAGGTAAACCAGAAACAGCCCCATAAAATAGCTGCCCCACAGCATCAGGCTGCCGAAAAGGTATTGCTGCGACAGTACGGTGCTGATGGCGCCCTGCTGCTGAGTGCGCGGATCGGGCAGACAGTAACGATCGCCCACCTGGGTGGTGCCCGGCAGCAGACGCGACAGAATCTGATGAATACGCTCGGCGGGTGCGTGACGAGAAATCAGGAAGCGCACCGATTCCGGCAAAAAGAGGATCAGCAGCGGCAACACCAGCAGCGGCAGGATACCGCCCAACAGCATCACAGAGTGCCAGCCATAGCGCGGGATCAGCCACGAAGCCGCAAAGCCACCGGCGGCCGCACCAAAGGTGAAGCCGCAGAACACCACGGTAATAATAAAGGAGCGCCGACGCTCGGGGGAAAACTCTGCCACCAGCGTGCCGACGTTGGGCATCGCTGCGCCCAGCCCCAGGCCGGTGAGGAAGCGGAACAGCATCATCTGTTCGATGGAATTGGCCATGGCGGTGGCCAGCGTCCACAGGCCAAAAAAGAACACGCTGAAGATGATAATCATGCGACGGCCGTAGCGATCGGCCAGCGGCCCGGCAAAAATCGCGCCCAACGCCAGGCCAATCAGCGCGGCGCTGATCACCATACCTAGCTGGTGATTGCTGACCTGCCAGATAGCGCGTAACGACGGCGCGATAAAGCCCATCAGCGCGATATCCATGCCATCCAGCGCCACCACGATAAAACAGAGCGCGATGATTTTTTTCTGCCAGGCGCTCAACGCGCTCTGATTAATAAGTTGGCGAACATCAATCGCCTCAGCCTGGCTCGAGCCTGGAAATAGCATTTTTACCGCCATCAGTTTTGGTAAAAAATTTGGCCGCTATGATAGCGGATCGTTAACTATCCCGCCTGCGGATTTTAATAATAATGAGAATTATTCAATGCAACAGCATTTCAAGCTACTGTATTCCAAAAGGTTAATAATTTGGCTTTTATGCAGCAGAGGTGGATTTTGAGCTAAGTCTCTCTTTTACTGCTATTTTTGACGCTGACGCGCAAATGTTAAATATATTTTGCAATAAGGTTAACAAAACGGAGTTTTGTTGCTTGCCTGACCGGCCCTGCATTCACTAATTTGCAGCTATGGACAAAAACTATATTTTTAATCAGCGCATCCGCCTGCGCCACTTATACACCTTTGTTGCCGTTGCGCAGCAAGGCACTTTAGGCCGCGCCGCAGAGACGCTGAATCTTAGTCAGCCTGCCCTTTCCAAAACGCTTAACGAGCTGGAAGAGCTGGCCGGGACACGGTTGTTCGAACGGGGCCGACTTGGCGCGCAGCTCACTACTATGGGTGAACAGTTTCTCACCCATGCCGTGCGTGTGCTTGACGCGCTGAATCATGCCGGGCAAAGCTTCAGCCCGGCGGTGGAAGGCCAGCCAGAAATCATTCGCCTTGGCGCACTGACTACCGCGGCAATGGGCATGCTGCCGTTGATTCTCGATCGCTTTCACAAACAGCAACCGCAAACCACCGTTCAGGTGGCCACGCTGCATAACAACGTGCTGCTGGCGGGCCTGAAAGGCGGTGATTTTGATGTGGCGATTGGGCGCATGGCGGACGCCGACATGATGACCGGCCTCACCTATGAACTGCTGTTTCTCGAATCGCTGAAGCTGGTGGTCAGGCCCGATCATCCCCTGCTTAACGACAACGTGACGTTGTCACGCGCATTGCAGTGGCCGGTGGTGATTTCGCCGGAGGGCACGGCACCGCGTCGCATTGCAGAAGCGATGATGGCTGAGCAGCAATGTTCACTGCCAACGCACTGCGTGGAGACCTCATCGACCTCGCTGGCACGGCAGCTGGCGCAGCGTTACAACTACGTCTGGTTTGTGCCTTCTGGCGCAATTAAGGAAGATTTAACGCATAACGCGATGGTTGCGCTGCCGATCGCCTCCAGCGGTCCCGGCGAGCCGGTGGGCATTATTACCCGCACCGGCCACGCGCTGACCCTGAGCGGCGAGATTTTACTGGCGACCATCCGCAAATGCCATTCCGGCTAACGGCTGCGCTTGGCGTGCCGCTCGCGATTATCCAGCCGCGCCTGCTCACTTTTACGCAGGCCAACGTACAGCGCGCCCGAGCCGCCATGATGCGGCTGTGCGGCGCAGTAAGTCTGCACCTCGTCAAACTGCTGTAGCCAACAGGCGAGGTAGCTGCGCACCACATTAGCGTGCGATTCGTCATCGCGCCCTTTGCCGTGAATAATAAGCAGGTTACGCAGATTGTCCTTGCGCGCCTGAATCATAAAATTGAACAACGCCTGACGGCAGCTCTCCACTGGCTGACGCCGCAGATTCAGGCTGGCGTCCAGCTGATATTTGCCTAACCGCAGTTTATCGAGCACGCCCTGCTGAATGCCTTCCGCTTTATATTCCAGCGGTGTGTCCAGCGGGATCACATCAATAAAATCTCGAGTAAGAAAGTTATCTACCAGCGCCTGCTCGTGTTGCGCACGCGTTAATTTGGGGGTAGGTGATTTCAGCCAGTGAATATTGGCACAATCTTTCAGTGGTGTGACGTCTTCCATGGCGTCCAGGAACAGGTTTTTATCATCAAGGATCATGGTTTCCTCTCACGCCGCTAAGGCCTGCGCTATGGGCCTGGTTCACAGACAACCGCGAAAGTTTAGCAAACCCCGCCGGATTGCCTCAACTGGCAACCGAAGAATTCTCGGCGACGCTCGCAATCGGCAATAAAATAAGAAAACCTTATCTCAGATCAAACCGTTGGCTTTTTAATCAAAAAATCCCTGTAATTTATATGCCTTCCTGTCCGGCTATCGGTTTATTCTGATAGGGGAAAATGTTAAAATTGATGTCAGTCAATTATCGTCGAGCGTACATTATGATCCCGGAAAAGAGAATTATTCGGCGCATTCAATCTGGTGGTTGTGCAATTCACTGCCAGGATTGCAGCATTAGTCAACTCTGCATTCCCTTCACTCTGAACGAACACGAACTGGATCAACTGGACAATATTATTGAGCGCAAAAAGCCTATTCAAAAAGGCCAGACGCTGTTCAAGGCGGGCGACGAACTGCGTTCACTTTACGCCATTCGTTCCGGCACCATCAAAAGCTACACCATCACCGAACAGGGCGACGAGCAGATCACCGGATTTCATCTCGCCGGGGATTTAGTCGGCTTTGATGCCATCGGCAATGCGCAGCATCCAAGCTTTGCGCAGGCGCTGGAAACCGCCATGGTGTGCGAGATTCCTTTTGAGACGCTCGATGACCTCTCCGGCAAGATGCCGGCGCTGCGTCAGCAGATGATGCGACTGATGAGCGGCGAAATCAAAGGCGATCAGGATATGATTTTGCTGCTGTCGAAAAAGAACGCGGAAGAGCGTCTGGCCGCTTTTGTCTGGCGTCTGGCGCACCGTTTTGGCCAGCGCGGCTTTTCTCAGCGCGAGTTTCGTCTGACCATGACGCGCGGCGATATCGGCAACTATCTTGGCCTGACCGTAGAAACCATCAGCCGCCTGCTCGGACGTTTTCAGAAGAGCGGTATGCTGGCGGTGAAAGGCAAATATATCACCATCGAAAATCACGCCATGCTGGCTGAACTGGCTGGACAAAGCCGCGGCGCAGCTTGATTCCGTGCCGGATCAATAAATGTTATTTTATTGATCCGGCTGGAACTTTTTCACTTCTTCCGCGACCCTACTTAGGCTATCTTTAAACCAGACTAGCTTTGGAGTAAGGAGTTGCCATCATGCTTAAATTCAATAATATCCTGGTTGCCATCGATCCCCAGCAGGACGATCAGCCAGCGTTGCGCCGTGCGGTTTACCTCAATCAACGCATTGGTGGCAAAATCAAGGCCTTCCTGCCCATCTATGACTTCTCTTATGAAATGACCACCCTGCTGTCGCCAGATGAGCGCACCAACATGCGCAAAGGGGTGATCAGTCAGCGCACCGAGTGGATTCGCGAGCAGGCAGCGGCCTACGTTGAAGCCGGTGTCGATATTGAAATCAAAGTGATCTGGCACAATCGTCCGTTCGAGGCGATTATTCAGGAAGTGCTCAGCCATCAGCACGATTTGGTGCTGAAAATGACCCACCAGCACGATCGGCTGGAGGCGGTAATCTTTACTCCAACCGACTGGCATTTACTGCGCAAATGCCCTTGCCCGGTATGGATGGTGAAAGACCAGCCGTGGCCGGTGAATGGCAAAGCGGTAGTGGCGGTCAACTTAGCCAGCGAAGAGCCGCATCATGATGCGCTGAATCAGAAGCTGATTCGTGAAACCACTCAGCTGGCCGAAATGGTTAACCATACCGAGGTGCATTTAGTCGGCGCCTATCCGGTTACGCCAATCAATATTGCTATCGAGCTGCCCGATTTTGATCCCAGCGTTTATAACGACGCCATTCGCGGCCAGCACCTGGTAGCCATGAAAGCGCTGCGTCAGAAGTTCAGCATCGGCGAAGAGTTTACCCACGTTGCAAAAGGTATGCCTGAAGAGGTGATCCCGGAGATTGCTCTGCAGCTTGACGCTGGCGTGGTGGTGCTGGGCACCATTGGTCGCACCGGCTTATCAGCCGCCTTCCTCGGCAACACGGCCGAACAGGTGATCGATCATTTGCGCTGCGATCTGCTGGCAATTAAGCCAGATGATTTTGTCTCGCCGATTGCGCTGGATAATGATGAAGAGGATTAAGCTGTCGATATGACGGTGTAATGAAGAAACGGGGCTAACGCCCCGTTTTTTATGGCCTGACTACGCTTCCAGCGCTTTCAGAATCGCCTCGACGCTCTGTTTGGCATCACCGAACAGCATCTGCGTATTCTCTTTGAAGAACAGCGGATTTTGTACCCCGGCGTAGCCGGTGTTCATTGAGCGCTTAAACACGATGACGTTCTGCGCCTTCCACACTTCCAGCACCGGCATCCCGGCAATCGGGCTGCGTGGATCGTCCTGCGCCGCCGGATTCACCGTATCATTGGCCCCGATGACCAGTACCGTGTCAGTGTCGCTGAAATCATCGTTGATCTCATCCATCTCCAGCACGACGTCATAAGGCACTTTGGCTTCGGCCAGCAGCACGTTCATATGGCCAGGCAAGCGCCCTGCTACCGGATGAATACCAAAGCGCACCTTAATGCCGCGCTTACGCAGACGCGCGGTAATGTCAGCCACCGGATACTGCGCCTGCGCCACCGCCATACCATAGCCGGGGGTGATAATTACCGAACTGCTGTTTTTCAGCAGCTCGGCGGTCTCAGCCGCGCTGATTTCACGGTGCTCGCCCGCCTCTTCTGCTTCGCTTCCTGCACTGCTGTCGGTACCAAAACCGCCGGCAATCACGCTGATAAACGAGCGGTTCATCGCCTTACACATGATGTAAGAGAGGATGGCACCGGACGATCCTACCAGTGCGCCGGTGACAATCAGCAGGTCATTGCTTAGCATAAAGCCCGCCGCCGCCGCCGCCCAGCCTGAGTAGGAGTTGAGCATTGACACCACGACCGGCATATCCGCGCCGCCGATTGAAGCGACCAGATGCCAGCCAAATGCCAGAGCAATCACCGTCATCACCAGCAAGGCAAACGCCTGCGCACCGGTGCTCCCGGTGCTGACAAACCACAGCAGCAGCAGAAACGACACCACCAGCGCCAGCAGGTTAAGCCGATGACGATGCGGTAACATCAGCGGTTTCGACGACAGGCTACCGCGCAGCTTGCCAAAGGCAACAATCGAGCCGGTAAAGGTCACCGCACCGATAAAGATGCCAAGGAAAACTTCCGTAAGATGGATGTTTTCCATTACCGGCAGCAGGCCTGGTGCATGATCGAGATAGCTGTTAAAGCCGACCAGCACCGCGGCCAGGCCAACAAAACTGTGCAACACCGCAACCAGCTCCGGCATCTGCGTCATTTCTACTTTTTTAGCCAGCCGAATACCGATTGCGCCGCCAATCACCATCGCCACCAGCACCCAGCCAACATTGCCGCTGTAAGGGCCGAAGATGGTGGCCAGCAGCGCAATCGCCATGCCGCTCATGCCAAAAAGATTGCCCTGCTTCGAGGTCTCGTGCTTTGACAGCCCCGCGAGGCTACAAATAAAAAGAATTGCGGCAACAATGTATGCTGCAGTCACTAATCCGCCAGACATGCTGTTACCTCTCAGTGTTTACGGAACATTTTCAGCATGCGCTGAGTGACGGTGAAACCACCGAAAATATTGATGCTGGCAATCAGCACCGCCACAAAAGCAAAGAACGTGACCCAGCCGCCATGACCAATTTGCAGCACTGCGCCAATCACAATGATGCCGGATATGGCGTTGGTGACCGACATCAACGGCGTATGCAGCGCATGACTGACGTTCCAGACCACGTAGTAACCGACCACGCAGGAGAGCGCAAACACGGTAAAATGCGACAGAAATTCGGCGGGCGCGACGTTAGCCAGCGAAGCAAACAGCACAATCGCCAGCGCGATCGGGCCATATTTACGCCACGGTGAAGCGGGTTTGGCCGGCTGAACCTCGATCGCCGCGATTTTCGGTGCAGCAGCTTTTGGCGCGGCTGAAACCTGAATCGGTGGCGCGGGCCAGGTCACTTCGCCGTCGCGCACCACGGTCACACCGCGGATCACCACGTCGTCGAAATCAATGGTCACGCGGCCATCTTTCTCTTTGCACAGCAGCTTCAGCAGGTTGACCAGGTTAGTGCCATAAAGCTGAGAAGATTGCGTCGGCAGGCGGCTGGGCAGATCGGTGTAGCCGATGATTTTTACACCGTTATCCGTCACCACGATCTCATCCGCGCGGGTTAAGGCGCAGTTTCCGCCGGTTTGCGCTGCCAGATCGACAATCACGCTGCCCGGTTTCATCGCGGCCACCATTTCTGCGGTAATCAGCTCCGGTGCCGGTTTGCCCGGAATCAGCGCCGTGGTGACGATGATATCGACATCACGTGCCTGAGCGGTGAACAGCGCCATCTCAGCGGCAATAAACGCCGGTGACATCTCTTTGGCATAGCCATCACCGCTGCCCGCCTCTTCTTCGACATGCAGCTCAAGGAACTCGGCACCCATACTCTGCACCTGCTCTTTGACCTCCGGCCGCGTGTCGAACGCGCGTACGATAGCGCCCAAACTGCCCGCCGCGCCAATCGCCGCTAGCCCGGCCACGCCTGCACCAATGACCAGTACTTTGGCCGGTGGCACTTTACCCGCCGCGGTGATCTGGCCGGTAAAGAAGCGTCCAAACTCATGGGCCGCTTCGACAATGGCGCGGTAACCCGCAATGTTAGCCATTGAACTTAGCGCATCCAGCGACTGCGCTCGCGAGATACGGGGCACTGCATCCATCGACATCACGCTGACCTGTTGCGCGGCCAGCTTCGCCATCAGCTCTGGGTTCTGTGCTGGCCAGATAAAGCTGATCAGCAGCGTACCCGCGCGCATCAGCGCTATTTCGCTGTCGGTTGGCGCATTAACCTTGAGAATAATCTCTGACTGCCAGACGGTAGCCGTGTCGACCACGCTGGCGCCCGCCTCACTGAAGGCGCGATCGTCAAAGCTCGCCCGCTGACCCGCCTGCGCTTCAATAGCCACACTGAAACCCAGCGCGATCAGCTGCTCCACCGTTTTCGGTGTTGCCGCCACGCGGGATTCATTGGGCAGCCGCTCTTTCGGTACACCAATCAACATAATGTTCCCTTTCATCAAATGAACGATATCTTGTTATATAGCGTTTTGAATTAGCGTGATACGACCTGTATCAAACTGTTAATAAGCTACTGAAATTCGGGATAGCGATCTATTGCTTATCGCCAGGCAGGAAGTTTTTGCCTTTATATTGTCGAATTGTCGCGTTGCACTATCCTGCTCTGCGGTGAATGGGCTATTTACTGACATATTCTGCTGAGCCGAATCGTGTCGAAGATGATTTACTGCTGATAAAAAACAAATACTTAACAGCTAGTTAGCTGATTTTCCGTTAAGTCTAACCACGCCAGGTGGTTAATGTGCCGTCGCAGAGGAGATATTTTGCGAAATTGTTATTTTATGCGCGGTAATTTGTTATTTTTTGGTGCGATGAAAATCATTAAAAAGATAAAATCGCACAATGTTTTCACAATAAGGCATTGCGAAATAAGCGAGGAAACGATCAGCAACACTATCACCGCTTTATGACATTATTTAATTCGTTATCCTCGGCTTAGCGATAAATATTATGCCTTGCGCGCCGTCTTGCGGAGGGATCGGCCGTCTGCTATGGTGGCTACCGCCTCCGGCGGCGCAGATGCCGTCGTCTATTCCCTCGTGCAGATAACTGACCCTCTCGACAACCGCGTTTCTCCACAGCACGGCCGGGCAGAAAAATCACAGGACGGTGAGGCAGTAAAATGAAAAGCCGATATTGTGGGCGGTGCAGACCGGTGCGTTTTTGATCTTTTTTGCGTAAGGCGAAGGACACTTTATATGAAGCTGAAGAATTCCATTCTGGCGTCAACCCTGTTAACGCTGCTGGCGGCAAATGCCTGGGCAGCCGAGGAGATTTCGCCAGAGAAAGCGGCCACGTTGCAACCATTCGAACGTATTAATGTCAGCGGCCGTTTTAATGCCATCGGCGACGCCAGCGACGCGGTCTCCAAACGTGCCGATGAGATGGGCGCGGCGTATTACTATATTCAGGGTATTAACGATACCAACGGCAACGGCGGCAACTGGCGTGTGACTGCCGATCTCTATCGTGCCGATGCCCCTGCTGCCAGCGATAAGCAAACCTACCGCAAGTTCAACGGTGTACGTGAACTGCCAAAGGCCGAGGCGTATCAGCTGGAGCCGTTTGATACCGTTTCAGTAAGCGGGTTCTATCGCAGCCAGCCCGATGTGAATGATGCCATTTCCAAAGCCGCCAAAGAAAAAGGCGCGGAGTCATTCTTTATCGTTCGTCAAATTGATGCCAACAACGGCGGCAACCAGTACGTTACCGCCTATGTTTACAAAGCCGACGCGAAGAAACGTGCGGTGCAGAGTCCAAACCTGATCCCACGTGATTCAGAAGCGGGCAAAGCGGCACTGGCGGCGGGCGGTGCGGCGGCGAAACAGGTTGAACTGCCGGGCGTTGCCTCGTCAGAAACCCCAAGCGCCAGCGTGGGCCGTTTTTATGAAACGCAGAGCTCAACCGGCAAACGTTATACCGTCAATCTGCCAAATGGCCAGTCGGTGCAGGAAGTTAACGCCATCAGCGCGGCGCAAATGCAGCCCTTTGATACCGTTACCTTTACCGGTCACTTCGGCACGCCAACTCAAATTTCAGAAGAAGTGGCGAAACGCGGTGCCGCCAAGGGCGCGAAGTATTATCACATCACGCGTCAGTGGCAGAACCAAAGCGGTGGTAACCTCACTGTTACCGCCGATTTGTTCAAGTAATTCACTTCGGGCAGCATTTATGCTGCCCTTTTTGCTTCATCCCCAGTCTTTTCTGCATATCCATGCATTGCACTTGCCTGTCGCTCTCCGTAGAATCAGCCGCCGATAAGTCGGCGCACCTTTGCCCCGAACAGATGATTTTTAACGGCACAGTTGGCGTATAACAGGCCAACGCAGGACAGCATTTTGGAAAAAAAACTTGGTCTTACCGCGCTAACCGCACTGGTACTCAGCTCGATGCTTGGCGCGGGCGTTTTCAGCCTGCCGCAAAACATGGCGGCGGTGGCCAGCCCGGCCGCGCTCCTGATTGGCTGGGCTATTACCGGGGTCGGCATTGTGATGCTGGCGATGGCGATGCTGCTGCTGACGCGCATCAAACCTGAACTCGACGGCGGCATTTTCAGCTACGCGCGCGCTGGCTTTGGTGAAGTGATGGGCTTTTGCTCCGCCTGGGGCTACTGGCTCTGCGCGGTGATCGCCAACGTCTCCTATCTGGTGATTGTCTTTTCCGCCTTCAGCTTCTTTACCGACACGCCCGATCGGGTGATTTTCGGCGACGGCAACACCTGGCAATCGATGATCGGCGCCTCGGTGCTGCTCTGGCTGGTGCACTGGCTGGTATTGCGCGGCGTACAGACGGCGGCGGGCATCAATCTGCTGGCCACGCTGGGCAAGCTGGTCCCTTTGGCGGTGTTTGTGGTGTTGGCGATTGCCGCGTTTAACCTCGACAAGTTCCGCCTCGATTTCACCGGCATTGAACTGGGCCAGCCGGTCTGGCAGCAGGTAAAGCAGACCATGCTGATTACGTTATGGGTATTTATTGGCGTTGAAGGCGCGGTGGTGGTTTCATCGCGCGCCAGCAATAAGCGCGACGTTGGCCGCGCCACCATGTTAGCGGTGCTGGCAGCGCTGGTGGTTTACCTGCTGGTAACGATGCTGTCGCTGGGCATTATTCCGCGCGCTGAGCTGGCGGAAATGCGTAACCCTTCAATGGGTGGCCTGATGGCGCTGCTGCTGGGCGGTGGCGGTCATGTGCTGATCGCGGTTGGGCTGCTGATTTCCGTCTGTGGCGCCTATCTCAGCTGGACTATCATGGCCGCTGAAGTGCCGTTTATTGCCGCCCAACAGGGTGCCTTCCCGCGTTCACTCAGCAAGCAAAATGCCCGTCAGGCTCCGGCCGCTTCACTGTGGCTCACCAACGGCAGCGTGCAAATTTGCCTGATTCTGATTGCCCTGACCCATGCTGATTACAACACGCTGCTGACCATCGCCTCAGAGATGATTCTGGTGCCTTATCTGCTGGTTGGGCTGTATCTGTGGAAAGTGGCGGCGGGCAAACCCAAAGTGCTGTTTGTTGCCGCAGGCGCGACGATTTATGGTTTGTGGCTGCTCTACGCATCGGGGCCGATGCATCTGCTGATGTCCGTGGTGCTTTACGCGCCGGGGCTGCTGCTGTTCCTGTTCGCCCGTCGTGGCGGACGCGGCACCAGCCCGTTGCATATCGCGGAAAAAGCGCTGATGGTGCTGTTGATTGTGGCGGCAGTGCCGGCGGTATGGATGCTGCTGCGTTAGTGCGCGACGGCAGGAATTAACACGGTAAGCCGCTCATCCTGTTGCGACAGCTCGAGCGGTTTGCCATATTCCTGATGGATGGCGGCAAGCTGTTTATCGGATAGCGCGTACGGCAGCAGAATATCAAACTGAGCGATCTGCTGCTGCTCAGCCAGCGTGACCAGGCGGGCGAGATTGATCTCATCGCTGACCTGAGTGGAAATGATTTGTAATGCTAATTCTTTCAGGCGGTCGTTGTTTGCCTGTGGCGTGCTGGCTGACTGACGTGTCACCATGCCAAAGATAGGCAGGACGCCGTAAATGGCATCAACAAAGCTCCAGCGTTTCTTACACGAGGCGGAGAGAAAATCAATATAATTGAAGCAGATGCGGCCACCAATTCCAGCCGTTACCGGCGCCTTGTCAGACACTCTCGCTCTCCTCACGTTCATCCCGTTAAACTGCTGTCTGCACCCTTGCAGCTGCCAATGATGGCACAAACCAGGGGCTTGATACTATAGATAGCAGGTTATTTAATATTGATGAATAGAGCTGCAAACTCAGAAAGGATATGCTGCGCTAATCGGTGACCATGGCTCATAAAGATGAATAAAATTGTATTTGTAGAAGATGACGCTGAAGTCGGCGAGCTGATTGCCGCCTATTTAGGCCGACATGATATTCATGTCATCGTTGAGGGCCGCGGCGATCGCGCTGAAGAGGTGATTCAGCGGGAAAACCCGGAGCTGGTCATGCTGGATATCATGCTGCCGGGCAAAGATGGCATGACGCTGTGTCGCGATTTACGCGCCAGCTGGCAGGGGCCAATCGTGCTGCTGACCTCGCTGGACAGCGATATGAATCATATCCTTTCGCTGGAAATGGGCGCCAACGATTACATTCTGAAAACCACGCCGCCCGCGGTGTTACTGGCACGGCTGCGCCTGCATCTGCGTCAGGCAAGCAGCAGCGGCGAAGAGATTGCACCGGTGGTAAGCCGCCACAAGCTGCTGCAATTTGGCACGCTGAGCATCGACCCGGTGAATCGCCAGGTTCAGCTGCAGGACGAAGAGATTGTGCTCTCCACCGCCGACTTTGATCTGCTGTGGGAGCTGGCGACCCACGCCGGACAGATACTTAATCGCGATGCGCTACTGAAAACCCTGCGCGGCGTCAGCTATGACGGCATGGATCGCAGCATCGATGTCGCGATATCGCGCCTGCGTAAGAAGCTCAACGACAGCGCCACTGAACCCTATCGCATCAAGACCATACGCAATAAAGGTTATCTGTTTGCGCCGCACGCCTGGCAATCGGCATGAGAAAGTTATTTATTCAGTTTTACCTGCTGCTGTTTGTCTGCTTCCTGGTCATGGCGATGATGGTCGGGCTGGTATACAAATTTACCGCCGAGCGCGCGGGACGCCAGTCGATGGATGACCTGATGAAAAGCTCGCTGTATTTGATGCGCAGCGAGCTGCGGGAGATCCCGCCCCGTGACTGGAACAAAACCATCAAGAATCTCGATCTCAACCTGTCGTTTAAGCTGCACATTGAGCCGTTGAGCAAGTTCACGCTCGATCCGCCGACGCTGCGCCGTCTGCGCGCCGGTGAGATCATTGCTCAGGACGATCAATACACCTTTCTGCAGCATATTCCGCGCAGCCACTATGTGCTGGTGGTCGGACCGATTCCCTATCTGTTCTATTTACATGAGATGCGCCTGCTGGATATCGCGCTGCTGGCGTTTATCGGCGTGTCGCTGGCGCTGCCGGTATTTATCTGGATGCGGCCACACTGGAAAGAGATGTTAAAACTGGAAGCGGCCGCACAGCGTTTTGGTAAGGGCCATCTTGATGAACGAATACATTTTGACAGCGCTTCCAGCCTGCTGCGGTTGGGCATTGCCTTTAACCAGATGGCCGATAATATCAACACCCTGGTCGCCAGCAAGAAACGGCTGATTGATGGCATTGCTCATGAGTTACGCACGCCGCTGGTGCGGCTGCGCTATCGACTGGAAATGAGTGAAAACCTGACCGCCAGCGAATCGCAGGCGCTAAATCGCGATATCGGCCAGCTGGAATCGCTGATTGAAGAGCTGCTGACCTATGCGCGTCTCGATCGTCCCCGGGTCGATCTCCAGTTGCAGCGCGTCGATCTCGCCGCCTGGCTACGGGAACGCATTGAGGATGCCCGTTCGCTCAATCCGCAGCACGATATCGAACTGGATATGCCGCAGCGTGAAAATATTGGCCTGTCCGATAACCGGCTGATGGAGCGTGTGCTGGATAATTTGATCAACAACGCGCTGCGCTATGCGCAACAGCGTCTGCGCGTCAGCCTGTGGTTTGACAGCGGGCTCGCCTGCTTGCAGGTTGAAGACGATGGTCCCGGCATACCGCAGGCGGAACGCGAGCGAGTGTTTGAGCCCTTTGTTCGTCTTGATCCCAGCCGCGATCGCGCCACCGGCGGCTGTGGGCTGGGGCT
This sequence comes from Duffyella gerundensis, assembly GCF_001517405.1. Classification (NCBI taxonomy): domain Bacteria; kingdom Pseudomonadati; phylum Pseudomonadota; class Gammaproteobacteria; order Enterobacterales; family Erwiniaceae; genus Duffyella; species Duffyella gerundensis. The sequence continues at coordinate 2,012,198 of NZ_LN907827.1, forward strand.
GGCGATTGTGCACTCTATTGCGCTGGCATTTAATGGCGAGGTACTGATTGAAAGCAGCCCGCTGGGCGGCGCCAGCGTTCGCTTTTGCTGGCCGGTTGATCTACCCTTGCGTACTATCCAGCAGGTTTAATTAAAGATAAATCAGGGAGTTCTGTTATGAGCACCGCCTACCAGCAGCTAACCGCTACCTTTTTGCGCCTGTCGCGCTTTGGCCACCTTTCCGCTATTGCCGGCTGGGATATGCAGACCATGATGCCGCCCGCCGGTAGCCGCGTGCGCGGCGAGGCGCTGGCTGAGCTCAGCGTATTGCAGCATGAAATTCTCACCGATAAACGCACCGCGGCGCTGCTGGACGAAGCAGAACAGGCGTCGCTGAATGACGTGGAGCGCGCCAACCTGCTCGAAATGCGCCGCGCCTGGCAACAGGCAGCGCTGCTGCCCGCCTCACTGGTTGAAGCGAAATCGATCGCCGGTTCGCGCTGCGAACACGCCTGGCGTCAGCAGCGCCCGGCAAATGACTGGCAGGGCTTTGCTGCCAACCTGAAAGAGGTGGTAAAACTCAGCCGGGAAGAAGCGGCGATGCGTGCCGATGCCAACGGCGGCTCACGCTATGACGCCCTGCTCGACCTGTTTGAACCGGGTATGAACAGCGCACAGCTCGATCAAACCTTCGGCGATTTGAAAACCTGGCTGCCCGATTTGCTGCAGCGAGTGCAGGAAAAACAGGCACAGCAGCCGATCGACTTTCCGCTGGGGCCGTTTGCCGTTGAGGGCCAGCGTCAGCTTGGTCTTGCGGTAATGAAGCAGCTTGGCTTTGATTTCAACGCGGGCCGACTTGACGTCAGCGCGCACCCATTCTGCGGCGGTGTGCCGGAAGATGTCCGCATCACCACCCGCTACAGCGAAAACGAATTCCTCAGCGCGCTGATGGGCGTCATCCATGAAACGGGCCATGCGCGCTATGAACAGAACCTGCCGAAGCAGTGGCCAGGCCAGCCGGTTGCACTGGCGCGCTCCACCGCCATTCATGAGTCGCAGAGCCTGTTTATGGAGATGCAACTCGGCCGCAGCGCCCCTTTCCTGCAGCTCATCCTGCCGCAAATCAAAGCGCAGCTCGGCGACCAGCCCGCGCTGGATGCAGACAACTACATTCGCCTGACGCAGCGGGTTAAATCGAGCCTAATTCGCGTCGATGCCGATGAGGTGAGCTATCCGGCACACGTCATTCTGCGCTACGAAATCGAGCGTGCGCTGATCGAAGGGGAAATCGAGGTAGACGATATTCCTGCTATGTGGGATGAAAAGATGATGGCCTATCTTAATCTTGATACGCGTGGCAACTATCGTGACGGCTGCATGCAGGATATTCACTGGACCGACGGCGCCTTTGGCTATTTCCCTACCTACACGCTGGGTGCGATGTATGCGGCGCAGCTGTTCCAGGCGGTCAAACGTGCGCTGCCACAGCTCGACAGCCTGATCCAAAGTGGCGATCTGCAGCCCATATTCGACTGGTTGCAGCAGAACATCTGGCAGCACGGCAGCCGTTTCAGTACACAGCAGCTGATGGTTAATGCCACCGGTGAGCCGCTCAATCCGCACTGGTTCCGTCAGCATCTTGAAACACGTTACCTCGGCGCATAAGCTTTTCGGCGGCCTGCGGGCCGCCTTTATCTCTCCCTTTGAGTTGCTGCTTACCCACCGCTGTACAATCGGTTACACGCCGATACCAAACACTCACGGAAACTTGTCATCGCTTCTCATATAGTCTTTTCACCGGCCCCGCAGTGGGCTGCTACATGAAAAACACTTTTGAGGGTTTAACGATGAAAAAATTAGTAACTCTGGTTGTCGCCGCTGCAATGGGTCTTTCTTCAGCTGCGTTTGCTGCTGAAACTACCGCCGCTCCTGCCACAACAGATTCAGCTGCAGCAACTACCCACACCACACATGTTGCTAAAAAGCATCATAAAATGGCGAAGAAAACCGTTGCTCAGAAAGCGCAGGCCGCTAAGCAGCACAAGAAAACCGCTAAAAAACCTGTTGCCCAGAAAGCGCAGGCGGCTAAGAAGCATCACAAAGCCAGCAAAAAACCTGTAGCGCAGACAGCTCAGGCCGCTAAAAAGCACCACAAAGCAGCGACCAAACCTGTAGCACAGAAAGCGCAGGCGGCTAAAAAGCATCATAAAGCCACCAAAAAACCTGTAGCGCAGAAAGCGCAGGCGGCTAAAAAGCATCACAAAGCTGTTAAGAAAACCGCTGCTAAATAAGTTTCATGCAGACGTAATGGTATCAGCGAAACACCCGGTTATGCCGGGTGTTTGTTTAATGGAGGCGCGGAAATGGCCCGTCGCTATCGCTTCGAAATCATTTTATTTGTGATGATCCTCTGTGGGATCGCGGCCGCCTGCTGCTATATTTGAACGCTGTAGCGTGCTGATATTTCGTAGTAAACTCCCTGTTTCACTTTGCACCGTCTATAGTTAACGCATCTGCGACAATCTACTATTTGTTGGTACTTACGCTCTTCTGAGAGAACTATGCGCCTATCTGCTCTGTTTTTGGTTGGACTGTGCTCTGTTTCTTTTACCAGCCACGCTGATGACGATGCACCTGATGCAAACGACACCCGTACGCTTTTTTTTGGCAAAGATGACCGTGTGGCCATCACCGACCCGGCAACTCTGCCGTGGGAAGCGATTGGACAGCTTGAAACGGAGAGCGGCAATCTCTGCACCGCAACGCTGATTTCCGCGCATCTCGCCCTGACGGCTGGCCACTGCCTGCTCACCCCGCCGGGAAAGTTTGACCCGCCGGTTGCGGTGCGCTTTATGGCCAATGCGAAAGGCTGGCGTTACGAAATTCATGATGTGGAAGCACGCGTTGAGCCCTCTTTAGCAAAAAAACTCAAGGCAGATGGCGAAGGCTGGATTGTCCCGGCAAAGGCGGCACCCTTCGATTATGGGCTGATTGTGCTGCGTAACCCCCCTTCTGGCATTACGCCGATTCCGCTGTTCAGCGGCAGTCGCAGCGATTTAACCGCCGCGCTAAAACTCACCGGCCGCAAGGTGACGCAGGCGGGCTATCCCGAAGATCATCTTGATACGCTCTATTCTCACAGCGATTGCCTCATCACCGGCTGGGCGCAAAACGCCGTGCTTTCGCACCAGTGTGACACGCTACCGGGCGACAGCGGATCACCGTTACTGCTGAATACCGCCGACGGCTGGCAGCTGATCGCGGTGCAAAGCTCGGCGCCGGCGGCGAAAGATCGCTATCTGGCCGATAATCGCGCCATCGCCGTCACCTCGTTTCGCGATCGCCTGGAAGATCTGGCGCTGTAAAACAGCGCCCTTGTTTACTGCCCAATTGCCTCCATCGCCTGCTGAATACGCTTCTCTGAAATCGGGAAAGGCGTGCCGAGTTGCTGCGCGAAATAACTGATGCGCAGCTCTTCAATCATCCAGCGGATCTCTTCCACGTCGCTGTCATGACGTCGCGTTGCTGGCAGCTTGTTCAGCCAGCTCTGCCTCGTCTGCTCCATCGCCTGCACTTTCAGCATGCGCGCGCGATCGCTGTGCGGATCCACCGGCAGCTTTTCCAGCCGACGTTCAATGCCGTGCAAATAGCGCAACGTATCGCCCAGCCTTTTCCAGCCGTTGCCGGTCACAAACCCGCGATACACCAGGCCGCTCATCTGCGCCTTGATATCCGACAACGCCAGTGCCATGGTCATATCGACCCGTCCTTTCAGGCGTTTATTGATGTTAAACACCGCGGTAAGAATCTGCTCGACCTGTTTAGCAATCTCCACCACCGTATCGTTAAGCTCACCGCGTACCTTTTCATGCAGCCGCTCAAACTCTGCGGCTTTCCAGGTTGGGCCGCCAAAATCGGCAATCAGCTTGTCGATGCCGCAGGCGATGCAGTCGTCGATCAGCTCCAGCACTTTGCCATACGGGTTGAAATAGAGACCCAGCTTCGCTTTATTGGGCAATTTTTCATGCAGGTATTTCACCGGCGACGGCACGTTTAGCAGCAGAAGACGGCGCTGCCCCTGCCACATCGCCTGTTGCTGATCGTGTTCGTTATCAAACAGTCGAATGGCGACGCTCTCTTTCTCGTCCACCAGCGCGGGCCAGGCTTTCATCTTGTAGCCGCCCCGTTTCTGCTCGAAGTGATCCGGCAGGTCGCCAAAGCTCCAGATATGCAGGCCGCTCTGTTCCAGGCCATCATCGGCCACCAGCGACAGCGTTTCCTGCACCTTCTCTTTCAGGCTCGCCTTCAGTGTGTTGAGATCTTTGCCCTCACGCAGCTTGCGATTATGCTCGTCCACCACGCGGAAGGTGATTTTCAGATGATCGGGTACTTGATCCCATTGCCAGGCGTCCCGCTCAATGGTCACGCCGGTCATGCGGCGGAACTCGCGCTCCAGCGCATCCAGCAGCGGCATTTCCATCGCCGTGACGCGCCCCAGAAAGGCGTCGGCGTAATTAGGCGCAGGCACCAGATTGCGTCGCACCGGTTTTGGCAGCGATTTAATCAACGCGACGATCAGCTCACGCCGTACGCCGGGGATCTGCCACTCAAAGCCCGCTTCTTCCACCTGATTCAGCAGCGGCAGCGGGATGTGCACGGTCACGCCATCGGCATCGGCGCCGGGTTCAAACTGGTAGCTGAGCTTCAGCTTGAGATTGCCCTGATGCCAGAAGTTAGGGTAATCGAGCTGGCTAATGTTGCCTGCGCCCTCTTTGATCAGCATCTGTTTGTCAAAGTTGAGCAACTCTGGCGTCTCGCGGCTTGCCTTTTTCCACCAGCTGTCAAAATGTCGTCCCGACACCACATCCTGCCCGATACGCCGATCGTAAAAGGCAAACAGCGTTTCATCATCGACCAGAATGTCGCGGCGGCGGGATTTGTGCTCCAGATCTTCGACTTCACTGCGTAGTTTCTGGTTGCTGCGGAAGAAGGCGTGGCGGGTTTGCCAGTCGCCTTCCACCAGCGCATGGCGAATAAACAGCTCGCGTGACAGCACCGGATCGATGCTGCCGTAGTTAACCTTACGGGCCGCGACGATCGGCAGGCCATACAGCGTCACCTTTTCCGTGGCCATTACCGCGCCCTGGGCTTTTTCCCAGTGCGGTTCGCTGTAACTGCGTTTGATCAGATGCTGCGCCAGCGGCTCAATCCATTCCGGATCGATGCGCGCCGCAATACGGCCCCACAGGCGGCTGGTTTCAACCAGCTCGGCCACCATGGTCCACTTCGGCGGTTTTTTAAACAGCGCAGAGCCCGGGAAAATCGAAAAACGGGCGTTACGCGCGCCGGTAAATTCCTGCTTTTCGGCATCTTTGAGGCCGATGTGCGACAGCAGGCCGCTCAGCAGCGCCAGATGGATTTCGCGGAACGGCGCAGGCTCGCTGTTCACCGGCATGCCCAGCTCACGCACCACCTGCCGCAGCTGAGTATAAATATCCTGCCATTCCCGCACGCGCAGGTAGTTGAGGTAATCGACTTTGCACTGGCGGCGGAACTGATTGCCGGAGAGCGCTTTTTGCTGCTCCTGCACGTAGTTCCACAGATTAACCCAGGCCAAAAAGTCCGACTCTTTATCGGCGAAGCGGCGATGTTTTTCATCGGAGGCCTGCTGTTTATCCGCCGGCCGCTCGCGCGGATCCTGAATTGACAGCGCGGCGGTGATAATCATCACCTCGCGCACGCAGCCATATTTCTGCGCCGCCAGCACCATGCGCGCCAGGCGCGGATCCACCGGCAGCTGCGCCAGCTGGCGGCCATCCGGCGTCAGCGTATAGCGCTGATCGTCAACCACCTCAATCGCGCCCAGCTCTTCCAGCAGGCGCACGCCATCCTGAATATGCCGCTTATCCGGCGCCTCAACAAATGGAAAGGCGCTGATGTCACCGAGGCCCAGCGCGGTCATCTGTAAAATCACCGACGCCAGATTGGTGCGTAAAATTTCCGGATCGGTAAATTCCGGGCGGTTATTGAAATCCTCTTCGGCATAGAGGCGAATACAGATGCCTTCGGAGACGCGTCCGCAACGCCCTTTACGCTGGTTAGCTGATGCCTGTGACACCGGCTCAATCGGCAGACGTTGCACCTTGGTACGGTAGCTGTAGCGGCTGATGCGTGCGGTGCCGGGATCGATAACATACTTAATGCCCGGCACGGTCAGTGAGGTTTCCGCGACGTTGGTCGCCAGCACGATGCGACGGCCACTGTGCGACTGGAAAACCCGGTTCTGCTCGGCGTTAGAGAGCCGCGCGTAGAGCGGTAAAATCTCGGTATGCGGCAAATCGCGACGGTTTAGCGCGTCGGCGGTATCGCGAATTTCACGCTCACCGCTCATAAAAATCAGGATATCGCCGCGACTTTCGTTGCCCAGCTCATCAACGGCATCAAAAATGGCCTGTAGCTGATCGCGATCGCCCTCGTCGCTCTCTTCGCTGACCGGACGATAGCGTACTTCTACCGGATAGGTGCGGCCCGAAACTTCCACCACCGGCGCATTGTTAAAGTGGCGCGAAAAACGCTGCGGATCGATGGTTGCCGAGGTAATGATCACCTTTAAATCGGGACGGCGCGGCAGCAGCTGACGCAGATAGCCGAGCAGGAAATCGATGTTCAGGCTGCGTTCATGTGCTTCATCAATGATGATGGTGTCGTACTGCATCAACAGGCGGTCCTGCTGGATTTCTGCCAGCAGAATACCGTCGGTCATCAGTTTTACCTGGGTGGTTTCACTGACCTGATCGTTGAAGCGCACCTTATAGCCGATGCAACCACCGAGCGTGGTCTCCAGCTCTTCGGCGATGCGGTTGGCGACCGTGCGGGCCGCCAGTCGACGCGGCTGCGTGTGACCGATCAGCCCTTTAATTCCGCGCCCCAGCGACATACAGATTTTAGGCAGCTGCGTGGTTTTGCCCGAGCCGGTTTCCCCGGCCACGATCACCACCTGATGATCGCGAATGGCATCGGCAATCACCTGCTGCTTTTGGCTGACCGGCAAATTTTCCGGAAAAGTGATACGCGGCGTGGCCGCGCGGCGCTGGGCAACCCGCTGTTCCGCTTGGGCGATCTCAGCGGCCAGCGTTTCAGCGATATCCTGCTGCGCAGCGCCCTGTCTGGCTTTTTTAGCGCCCTGCAACCGGCGCATCAGTCGCTGGCGATCGCGCAGCATCAGGTTGTCCAGCCGGGGCATTAGCGCAGAAAGTTGGGCGTGCTGTGAATCTGAAGACATAGTTATATTTACCTGGTCGGCGCGGCGCCGGCTAACGTGCCGCCTGTTACTGACGGCTGAGATGCATTGTTTTGCCACGCATTTTAGCACAAAGCGAAAGGGGGCAGGTTTAAGCGGATGTTGTTCAATAAATTCGAACATAGCTCTCGAAATATTCAACTTTCACTGGCAGAAGTTTGTCCCTAAAGTGTAATGCATTGAGCGGATATCCCTCCGCGTAAAACAGGAAACAGACATGAGCAAAGTATTGGTTCTCAAATCCAGCATTCTTGCCGGTTATTCGCAATCAAGCCAGCTGGCTGATTTCTACATTGAGCAGGCTAAAAGCAACGGCGATGATGTCACCGTACGCGATCTGGCTGCTAACCCGATTCCGGTGCTGGATGGTGAACTGGTTGGCGCATTACGCCCTTCCGACGCCGAGCTGAGCGCACGTCAGCAGGAAGCGCTGGCGCTGTCCGATGAGCTGATTGCTGAGCTGCAGGCACATGACGTGTTTGTTATTGCGGCACCGATGTACAATTTCAACATCCCGACGCAGTTAAAAAACTATTTTGACCTGGTGGCTCGTGCAGGCGTGACGTTCCGTTACACCGAAGCCGGCCCGGAAGGCCTGATCACCGGCAAACGCGCGATTATCATCTCCAGCCGCGGCGGGATCCACAAAGACACTCCAAGCGATCTGCTGACCCCTTACCTGAAGCTGTTCCTCGGCTTCCTCGGCATCGCTGACGTTGAGTTCGTTTTTGCAGAAGGCATCGCGTACGGTCCAGAAGTGGCAGCTAAAGCCACGGACGACGCTAAAAAATCATTAGAACAGCTTGCTACCGCTTAATTTTTCGCGCTAACACCGCACAGGGACAACCGGCCATTTTCTGGCCGGTTTTTTTTCGCCTGTCAGTCGGCACCTTTACGCAGCCACTGCCCGTTAATGCCGCGCACGTATTCACCCGCAGCCGCCCGCTGCACCAGCTTTTCGCCCGCAATGCGCGCTACCTCATCGCGGCTAAGGTGATTTTGATCGGCCAACCGCTGATAGTGTTCCCGTCGGCCATCGTTAATGCGTGCCACCAGCGCCTGCGTCTCGACATCATCACGCACCGCAGCGAGATAGCCGCTGAAGGTTTCCCCGACCCGTCCCTGCTGCCGCCCCTCTTCCAGCGTCAGTGACCATGCGGCGGGTGTCAGCAGCAGGCCAGCAATCAGCAGTGCCCAGGAGGTTCTCAAAACAGATCGCTCTGATTTTTCAGCAGCGCCTCCACGTCTTTATCCACCTTGATGTGGATCTCATGCTCGATTTTCACGTTCATGTTAATGGTGATCGGCTCTTTTGGTGCCGCCACTTCGATACGCGGAATGCAGCCGCTGAGCAGAACCAGCGCGGGCAGGCAGCCGAGCACGTAAACAAACAACCTCATGGTGAATTTTCCTTTTGCGTGGGCAAGCTGGCGTGCTGCTCAATCCAGGATTGCAAGTTATCGCCAAAGCGCAGGCTTCGCCACAGCTGGAACAGATTTTCCTGCTGTTGATAACTGAGATTTACCCGCTGATCGCGGTTACTGAAACGGCTGGTGCCCTGCACCTGCGCGCCGAGCCGGGCGTTGCCCAGATTATCCAGGTTCAATGTCGCCCAGGCGCGCGAAATTTCCATGTAGCGCAGCCAGTCAATCGCTGCCCCGGCGGCGATATTATTGCTGGCGATAGCATCAGCCATATCTTTATCCATCCGCAGCGTCAGATTGCCACTGTTGGCAATCCACCCCTCTTTCACCAGCCATTGCGGATGATTGAGCCACAGCGGCAGCTCGCCGTTAATGCGGCCCGACAGCGCAATTTGCTTGGGTTTAATCGCGGTGATCAGTTCACTGAGGCTAATCGCCTGTAGCTTGAGCACCGCTGCTCGCCGCTGCGGCAGACGCAAGCTGGCCATGCTGACCTGGCCGCCCAGCAGATCGACGCTGAGATTTTGCAGCGTTAACGGCCGCGCCTCATTAAAGGGATACCAGCCCTGAAGCTCAGCGTGGATATTTTTCAGCGTGAACTGGTTTTCGATAGCGGCAATTTGCAGGCTGACCGGACGGCGGGCACCAAACTGCCACTGCTGCGCCCTGAGCCGAAACGGCAGGGAAAAACCGACGCCGCTGATGCGATTATCGGGCGTCCAGACGCCGCCATCTTTCACCGCCCAGTGCCCGCCCGCCTCAAATCCCTGATCGGCGGCGGCCGAAAACGCCACCTGCGCGCGCAGCGTACCGCTGTTGATTTTCATTTTCAGATCGGGGCTAAGCAGCGGCTGAAACACGCTCAGCGGCTGCGTCGGCCACCACGCCTGTCCGCGCAGCCGGCTACCATCCCAGCGCCCGTTGACGCTGACCGGGCCAATCTTCTGCGCATGCAACGCCCCTTTAAACTGAAAGCGGGCCGGATCGCTGCCTTTGAGTGCCAGCTCCAGCTGTGACGGCGGCAGGTAGCCACCGCTGGTAAAGCGGGTTTCCTGAGCATCCAGCCTGACGGCGCCCGAAAACGCCGGCTTTTCAGCATCGCGCTGCCAGCGAATGGGCTGCGTCATGGTAAGGCGCGGTGCACGGACAGTGGCCAGTCCGTAGCTCAGCTGGTCGAAGCCGGTTGAGAGCCTGTCCAGCGTGATCAGCGTCTCCTGCCAGCTGCCGGTGCCGCGCACATCCCATTTGGCGGCCAGCGGCGCCAGTTCGCCCTCGCCCCAATATTTCCATAACCAGCGGCCTTTATCGGGCCAGAATCCGCGAGCGCCGCCGTCGAGATGCAGGCTGAAGCGGCCGAAGCTCGGATCGTGCGCCTTGAGGATCGCCTGCAGGCGTCCATTGATGCCCTGCGATGAGACGCTGACGCCGGCCAGCGGCCAGCGCGCTTCGTCCACCTCCAGCGTCGACAGCAGCCGTCCCCGCATGCGCAGCAGCGCACCGGGTTTGAGCTGCAGCAGTGGATCGGCGAGCGGCCCAACCAGCACGCCGGGCAGCGCGGCAAAAAACTGCAGCGCGGCCAGCTTCATGTCGCCGGTGAGCTGAAACGGCAACTGGCTGTTAAGCAGATCCAGATGGCCCGGCCCAAAACTCAATACCGCATTACCTTTGCCACCGCGCCCCTGCGTCAGCACGTTCAAACGGCCGCCGATCGTGGTGGCGGCCAGCCCCTGCTGCCAGTCGCTCAGCCGCAGGGCAACATTGCCCGCCAGCGGCTGCGTCGCCCACGGCCAGCGCCACTGCCCCCCTTCAATCACGATCTCGCGGTTATCGGCTCGCCACGGCAGCGTCAGCAGCGGCGTTTTATCCTGTGCGGTGCTGAGCAGCAGCGTGCCCTGCTGACCCTGCCAGTGCAGCGCGGCGTTGAGCGGCTCAGGCGCAGCATTAAGCGCCAGCCTGGCCTGTAATTCGCCATCGACCGGCAGGCCAGTGAGAAACTTTCCGAGATTGAGCTGGCCGCTAAGGGTCAGCGGCGCGGCACCCGCAATCAGACTCAGCTCATCCACCTTTAGCGTCTGACCGCTGAGGCTGGCATGCAGGCGCAGGTTATCACCCTGATAATCGATATGTTGATGCTGCGCACTCAGCGCCAGCGTGAGACGCCCGGCAAACTGCTGCCACGGCGAAACGGTGAGCTTATCGAACTGCACATCCGCCGCGGGCAGCATCGCCTGCCATTCAGCCAGCGAGCGTGGCGCGTCCGCGTTCTCCTGCGGCAGCAGCCGATCAAGACATTGGGTGTTGATCTCGACGTCAGCAGCATGCAGCTGCCAGCGATGGTGATGCCAGCCCAGCGAGGCCTGTTTGATCTCAGCCAGCTGGCAAGCCTGCGCATGGTAACGAACCACCGGAAAGAACAGCGCGCCGTCATGCCAGCGCAGATTGCCAGCCAGTTCAATGCGCGTGTCATCGGGTAGCCAGAAGCCCGCCAGACGCGGCAGCCATTGCCCGGTAGTCAGCAGCAGCCCGAGCACCAGTAAAATCAGCGCCAATATCGCTGCCAGAAAAATCTTTAACGCCCGCGTCATGGCAATAACAACCCTGTTTTCCGGTGGGAAATCCTGTGGCAAATGATGGCATGTTCATCGATTAGGGTGAAGTATTTCCCCTTTCGTCTGTGGCCGAAAACGTTTTATGCTGAGCAGCCGTTATTATGACCCCACTATTCAGGCTACACTGAGACCATCAACCAGAGGAATCAGCGATGAAATTAGCGGTTTACAGCACCAAACAGTATGACAGGAAATACCTGGCACAGGTTAACGAGCGCTACGGTTTTACCGTAGAGTATTTCGATTTTCTGCTCAGCGAAAGCACGGCTAAAACCGCCGTGGGGTTTGATGCGGTGTGCATTTTCGTCAATGACGATGGCAGCCGTGCGGTACTGGAAGAGCTGGCCGAGCTGGGCGTTAAGGTTATCGCGCTGCGCTGCGCCGGTTTCAACAACGTCGATCTCAAGGCTGCGGAGGAACTCGGTCTGCAGGTGGTACGCGTGCCGGCCTATTCACCGGAAGCGGTAGCCGAGCATACCATCGGTATGATGATGACGCTCAACCGGCGTATTCATCGCGCTTATCAACGCACGCGCGACGCCAATTTTTCTCTGGAAGGCCTGATCGGCTTTAATATGCACGGCAAAACCGCAGGGGTGATCGGCACCGGTAAAATCGGCCTGGCCACGCTGCGTATTTTAAAAGGGTTTGGCATGCGACTGCTGGTTTCTGACCCCTATCCGAGCGCTGCTGCGCTGGAACTGGGCGCGGAATATGTTGATGTCGCCACGCTGTTTCGCGAATCCGACGTTATCAGCCTGCACTGTCCGCTGACCGAAGATAACTATCATCTGCTTAATGAAGCGGCGTTTAGTCAGATGAAAGATGGCGTGATGATCATTAACACCAGCCGTGGTGCATTGATCGATTCACAAGCGGCGATTGATGCGTTAAAGCAGCAGAAAATTGGCTCGCTGGGTATGGACGTCTATGAAAATGAGCGCGATCTGTTCTTTGAAGATAAGTCGAACGACGTGATTCAGGATGATGTATTTCGTCGCCTGTCAGCCTGCCACAACGTGCTGTTCACCGGTCATCAGGCCTTTCTGACCGCGGAAGCGCTGATTGCGATTTCGGAAACCACGCTGAATAATTTACAGCAGGTTACCGCGGGCGAAATTTGCCCCAATCTGGTCAAGGCGTAACAATCACGGCGGCCGCTATGCCGCCTTTTTGTTAACGGGCGCAGCGACCGCCGACCAGCGCACCTTCATCGCAACGACGGCCATTTGCCAGCTGGCACATGCCCACCCGCGAACCATCCAGTTGATGGGAAAACGCCAGCGTTCCACCGGCACTATTGCAGTTAGTTTCGGCTAATGAGGACATTACAACGCTGGGTTGAATATGGGCTGCGGTGGCTTGTTGCGGTGGTTCGTTGTCGTTGTCAACGTCGCTGCTGCAGCCAGAAAGCAGCAGAGCGGCGCCGACAAGCAGAGTAATCGCTGCTTTCATGTATCGGGCTCCGGGAGAGAGAAAAGAGGACGCCTGAGCAGAATATGTCACCTTCTCCATCCGGTCGAGGGCTGACATGATTTTTTACCAAATTAGTTGCCGACAAAATGCAATCGGCCAGCTCTTATTTCACATCCAGGCCCGCATTTGAGTGACACTGTCACCATAAGGCATTTCGCTCAGGGCGTGGTAAAATGAACAGATTATGAAAACCCAAGGAGAACATCATGAGTGATAAAGCGATTGTGATTGTCGCCAAGTTTATGGCGCAACCGGGTAAAGCGGACGAGCTGAAAAAGGTGCTGAGTGCCGGTGTACCGGGAAGCCGGGCCGAAGATGGCAACGTACATTACGATCTCTATCGCAGCGTGGAAGATGGCAACGTCTTTCTGTTTCACGAGCGCTGGAAAAGCCAGCAGGCAGTGGATGCCCACGGTGAACAGCCGCATTTCAAAACGCTGATGGAGCGCTCAGCGCATCTTATTCAACAGCCGCCTGAAATTACGCTGTTTTAAGCGGTAGTCGGGGCGCCAGGCGCCCCGCTTTTCTTATTCACTGCAACAGCATGGCGCGACAGGTTTTTCCTTTGATCTTGCCCTGCTTGAGTTTAATCAACGCCTGTTTAGCCTGTTTTGCGCTAATGGCCACGTAGGCGTGAGTCGGTGTCAGATCAATCTTGCCAATATCAGCAGCATCTACACCCGCATCACCCGTCAGCGCGCCTAAAATATCGCCCGCTCTGATTTTCGCCTTGCGCCCACCATCAATGCACAGCGTCATCATTTTTGCTGGCAACGCTTTGATCGGCTGGTTCTTCAGGCTGGCAGCATCGCTCCACGTCAGCGGCTTTTGCAGGTAATCTTCCAGCGCATGCGCGCGCACCATCTCATCCGGCGCGACAAAACTCACCGCTTTACCCTCTTCACCGGCGCGTGCGGTACGACCAATGCGGTGCACGTGCACTTCCGGATCGAAAGAGAGCTGGAAGTTGACCACCATCGCCAGTGATTTGATATCCAGCCCGCGTGCCGCAACGTCGGTTGCGACCAGCACGCGAATGCTGCCGTTGGAAAAGCGGATCAGTACCCGATCGCGATCGCGCTGTTCGAGGTCGCCGTGCAGCGCCAGCGCGTTGATCTCTTTACTGTTGAGCATCGCCGCGACGTCGTCGCATTCGCGTTTAGTGTTACAAAACACCACGCAGGATGAGGGCTGTTCGCTGCTTAACAAGCCGAGCAGCAGCGTCATTTTGTCGCGGCTGCCCACTTCATAAAAGTGCTGCTCAATCACCGGCAGTTCAGTGACATCTTCTGTAGAAACCGCCAGCGCATCGCGTTGAAAACGGGCGCTGATCGCCACAATGTCCTGCGGCCAGGTGGCAGAAAACAGCAGCGTCTGGCGCGACGCAGGCGCATGGCCAATGATCGCGTCCATGTCGTCACGGAAACCCATCTCCAGCATACGGTCAGCTTCATCCAGCACCAGCACACGCAGCTGAGACAGATCCAGCGATTCGCGCTTCAGATGATCGAGAATACGGCCAGGCGTGCCGACCACGATGTGCGGCGCATGCACCAGCGAATCGCGCTGGGCGCCCATCGGCTGGCCGCCGCACAGGGTAAGAATCTTAATATTGCGGGTGAAACGGGCCAGACGGCGCAGTTCATTGCTGACCTGATCCGCCAGTTCACGGGTCGGACAGAGCACCAGCGCCTGGGTCTGATAGATCGTGGTGTCGATCTGCTGTAATACGCCCAGCCCAAATGCTGCCGTTTTACCGCTGCCGGTTTTTGCCTGCGCACGCACGTCGCGCCCGTCAAGGATCGCGGGCAGCGCCGCCGCCTGAATAGGCGTCATGGCGTCGTAACCCATTTCACGGAGGTTATCGAGTTGGCTGGCAGGAAGTTGGGTCAGGGTAGAAAAAGCAGTCACGGGAGATTCTCATTAACAGGCAGATTTGCGGCTGTCAGTCTGGCAGAAAGTCAGGCTGACAGCAATTCTGATGGCCGGTTGACGGGTGGCGCCGATAAAATAATTACCGCGGCTGGCTAACATTCCGTGCCCTTTTCCGCCTCAGCGGCGATTAGCCTAAAATCGCACTGGAAATTAGCACGCTAATCCGTACCATACGGCCAGAGAATCTTTTCCACTGGCCCGAGGCCAGTATGCGTGCAACAGGCCCGAGACATCCGTGACCAGTCAAAAAGAGCAGTACAACCTCAATAAACTTCAGAAGCGCCTGCGTCGTAACGTTGGCCAGGCGATTGCCGATTTCAATATGATTGAAGAAGGCGATCGCATCATGGTCTGTCTTTCCGGCGGCAAAGACAGCTATACCATGCTGGAGATCCTGCGCAATTTACAGCAGAGCGCGCCGGTGAACTTTTCGCTGGTGGCGGTCAATCTCGATCAAAAACAGCCTGGCTTCCCGCAACACATTCTGCCGGAGTATCTGGATAATCTTGGCGTTGAGTACAAGATTGTCGAGGAAGATACCTACTCCATCGTCAAAGAGAAAATTCCGGAAGGCAAAACCACCTGTTCGCTCTGTTCTCGTCTGCGCCGCGGCATTCTCTATCGTACCGCGACCGAACTCGGCTGCACGAAAGTGGCGCTGGGCCATCATCGCGATGACATTTTACAGACGCTGTTTCTGAACATGTTTTACGGCGGCAAACTCAAAGGCATGCCGCCTAAGCTGATGAGCGACGACGGCAAACAGATCGTTATCCGCCCGCTCGCCTACTGCCGTGAAAAAGACATCATTCGTTTTGCCGAAGCGCGTCAGTTCCCAATCATTCCATGCAACCTGTGCGGCTCGCAGCCGAACCTGCAGCGCCAGGTGGTGGCTGATATGCTGCGCGACTGGGATAAGCGTTTTCCTGGCCGCATCGAGACCATGTTCAGTGCCATGCAGAACGTGGTGCCCTCGCATCTTGCCGACGGCAACCTGTTTGATTTTAAAGCGCTGCAGCATGGCGATCCGATCGTTGACGGTGGCGATATCGCCTTTGACCGCGAAACGCTACCGGTACAGCCAGCGGGCTGGCAGCCGGAAGATGGCGACGATACGTTGCCTGAGCGTTTGCCGGTGATGGAAATCAAATAAACGCCAGCAATAAAAAAGGGCACCTGCGGGTGCCCTTTTTTTTGCTCACATATGTGGCGGCGGATCGAGAATCGGGTCCGGCTCGCCCGGTGGCGGATCGGGCATCGGTTGCGGTGTTGGAATGGGATCGGGAATCGGCGTTGGGTCAGTTGGGACCGGATCGGAAGCGCGAATAAATGGCATGTCCTTCTCCTGTAATCAATGAGGATGCTGCGGCACCAAAGCGCACGGCGCATCAGATAACACCCTTTAAGCGTAGGCCAAATTCAGCGATCCTGGCGCACAGGCAAAAAAAAAGCCGGCGTTAAGCCGGCACATCAAGCATCGAAAGGTGCTATGCAGTAACTCAAATTGGAAGTCAGACAATATGGAGCGCAACGCCCATCGCTTGACGTTGCATTCACCTGCGGGACTAAGTCTGCCCCAGCCCCGGAGGTGAGTTCTTGACCTCGATCAGCTTTTAGCCGGTTGCTGCGGCTAATCTACTGGCGGCTACAGCCACTTGCGTTTTTTTAACCACATCGCAACCGCCACCACGATCACCACCAGCGACAGGCAAAACACACCAAAACCTAAATGCCATTCGCCGCCGGGAATACCGCCCAGGTTGACACCAAACAGCCCGGTAAGAAATGTCGTGGGCAGGAACAGCATCGCCATCAGCGACATGGTGTAGGTGCGTCGGTTCATTGATTCGGCCATCACCGAGGCGATCTCATCGGAGAGCACGCCGGTACGCGCAATGCCGGAATCGAGATCTTCCAGCCCGCGACCGAGTCGGTCGGCAATCTCCTGCATACGACGCCGTTCATCATCATCCATCCAGCCCAGCTTCTCGCTGGCCAGCCGGGCGTAAACGTCGCGCTGCGGCGTCATATAGCGACGCATTACGATCAGCTGTTTGCGCAGCAGTGCCAGCTCGCCGCGCGGCGGCACCTGCTGATCCATCAGCGCATCTTCCAGCGCGATAATTTTCTCGTGCAGCTCATCGATAAACTCACTGGCGTGATCGGTGAGCGTGTCACATAAATCCACTAGCCAGCCGCCGCAGTCCACCGGGCCGTTACCGTTTTGCAACTCAATCAGCACGTCATCAATGGCGGAGACTTTGCGCCGCCGGGTAGAAACGATCAGTTTGTCATTGATAAAAACGCGCACCGCCACCAGCTGATCCGGCCGCGAATCGCTGTTCAGGTTGACGCTGCGCAGGGTAATCATAAAGCCATCGCCAAGACGACTGACGCGCGGACGCATGCTGTCGCCCGCCAGCCCGTCACGCACGGCATCGGGAATCAGATGGGTTGACTGCAACCATTCGGCGCTGCGCTGCTGCGTGTAGTTAAGATGCAACCAGCAGGGCCGATCGCAGTTGATCACGTCGTTCTCCGCAATCGGAATCACGCCGCCCTTGCCGTCAAGCTGGCAGGCGATGATGGCGTCGGAGACCTGGAGAGCTTTACCTTCAATGACGTTCAATTCGGGAGCCTCAATAAAAAAACATGCGCCCTCAGGCGCAGTAAGAAAGTCGTGGTGGCGTCAGCGCAACAGGCTGGCTAACGCCTGGCGGTTAATGTTTCAGCAGATAGAGTTCGCGGCTGTAAGCGACATCTTCCGCATTCTGGATCGGATAGCCTTTAACCCAGGGTTTAATCAGCCGGCCATTGGTGTACTGATAAACCGGCGCGATCGGCGCCTGCTCGGCCAGAATATGCTCGGCACGGTTGTAATCATCGTTACGCGCGCTGTCGCTGCTCTCCATGCTGGCCTGCGCCATCACCGCATCATAATCGCTGTTTTTGAATCGCGCGATATTGCCACTGTGTCCGGACGTTAACAGGCTCAAAAAGGTGGAAGGCTCGTTGTAATCGCCTACCCACGAGGCGCGGATAACATCGAAATTGCCGCTGTTACGGCTGTCGATATAGGTTTTCCACTCCTGATTTTGCAGCTTCACGTCGGCGCCGAGCGTTTTTTTCCACATCGACGCCACGGCGATCGCCAGCTTCTGGTGATTTTCAGAGGTGTTATACAGCAGGTTGAGATGCAGCGGTTTAGAGGGGCCGTATCCCGCAGCGGCTAGCAGCGTTTTGGCCTGCACGTTCAACTCCTCCTGCGAATGCTGCTGCAACATGCTCTGTGCTGGGGTAAAACCCGCGGTGACGTCTGGCGTGAAGTGCCAGGCGGGCTTCTCGCCGGTGCCTAACACTTTCTCGGCGATGATGCGGCGATCGATGGTCATCGAGAGCGCCTGGCGCACACGCACGTCAGCGGTAGGCCCTTTTTCGGTATTAAAGGCGTAGTAATAGGTGCCGAGCTGATCCGGCGTATAGACCTCTCCGGGCAGGGTTTTCTTCAGCAGCGCATACATGTTTTTGGGAAAGGATTCGGTGATATCGATATCACCGGCGCGATAACGTTTGGTGGCGCTCGACTCTTCATTGATTGGCAGGAACGTGACTTTGGTCAGCACCGAGTGCGCGTTGTCCCAGTAACGATCGTTGCGCACCAGCACGATTTTTTCATTCACCACGCGGTCCTGCAGCTTATAGGCGCCGTTGCCCACCAGGTTGGCTGGCTGGGTCCAGTTGCTGCCGTGTTGAGCAATAACCGTTTTCGATACCGGATAGAGGCTAAAGTTGGCGGTGAGGCTGGGAAAATAGGGTACCGGACGCACCAGCGTGACTTTCAGGCGATGTTTGTCCAGCGCCGTTACGCCGAGCTTATCAACGCCCATACTGCCTTTGGCAATCACATCGGCATTTTCGATGCCGCTCAACCCGGCAAACCAGGCAAAAGGGGAACTGGTTTTAGGATCGACCAGTCGCTGCCAGCTATAGACAAAATCGTCGGCGGTGACCGGCTCGCCGTTGGACCAGCGCGCGTCTTTTCGCAGGGTGAAAATCCAGGTTTTGTTATCGCTGCTCTGCCAGCTTTCGGCAACGCCGGGCACCACTTTGCCGCTGGCGTCCTGATTGGTTAAGCCTTCATAGAGATCGCGAATGACCTGAATTTCCGGCAGGCCCACCGCTTTGGCCGGATCCAGCGAGGCGGGCTCATCTTTGATATGCCGTACAATTTCCTGCTTTTCGGCCAATTGCGTACCGGGTGGCACATCGGCGGCAAACGCAGTGGAACCGTAGCTGGCGACCAGCAGTGCGGTCAGGGTAAAACGCAAATTTATCATCAAGCCATCCTCACGCCGTGCAAGACAGAACGCTGTCGGGAAACAGCAGGCACTGTAGCGCAAATCCTTGATCGGCAAAAAGCTATTTTCTGTTGGGCCGATCCAGGCTAGCTTGTTTTGAGATGACCTTCACAGGAGCCAAAAGATGAGTCCGTTACATCCCCGCCAGGCACGCGGGCAGTTGCATGCCCATCGTGAAGTTTATGGTCAGTCGGTGTTGGGTGCGCCGCTGCTCTGGTTCCCGGCTTCCCAGGCGGACGCCGATAGCGGGCTGATCCTTGCGGGCACCCATGGCGATGAAACCGCCGCTATCGCCACGCTTTCCGGTGCGCTGCGGACTCTGCCCGATGCGCTGCGGCGTCATCATGTGGTGCTGGCGGTCAATCCCGATGGCTGTCAGCTGGGTCTGCGAGGCAACGCCCGCGGCGTCGATCTCAACCGCAATTTTCCGGCCGCCAACTGGCAGCCTGGCGGCACGGTTTATCGCTGGAACAGCGCCGCGGATGAACGTGACGTGGCGATCTCAACCGGCGATCGCCCTGCTTCAGAGCCGGAAACCCACGCGCTGTGCGCCCTGATTCATCAGCTCAAACCGGCGTGGGTAGTGACTTTTCACGAACCGCTGGCCTGCATTGACGATCCGCAACACAGCGCGCTCGGGCAGTGGCTGGCGGAGCAAACCGGCATGCCACTGGTAGGCAGCGTCGGCTATGACACGCCGGGCTCCTTCGGTAGCTGGTGCGCCGATATCGGCCTGCTCTGCATCACCGCCGAGCTACCGCCGATTTCAGTGGATGAAGCGAGCGAATGCTGGCTGCAGCCGATGATTAACCTGCTGCGCTGGCAGGCGTAAGATGCAGCACACCGCTGGTAAAACGCAGCGCGGGTTCAGCATCGACCGCCAGCCAGGTCGGGCCATCGAGATCGGCCCAGGTGGCGCGGGTGGCCAGCGGTAAGGCGGCACGAATGGCGCGTGAGGTGCACAGCATGCAGCCCAGCATCAGGCCAAATCCCGCCGCTTGTGCCGCATCGGCCAGCGCCAGCGCTTCGGTTAAGCCGCCGGTTTTATCCAGCTTGATGTTGATCATCTCATAGCGCCCGCGCAGCGCGGGCAGGCTCTCCCGCGTGTGGCAGCTCTCATCCGCGCAGATCGGCAATGGGTGAATAAAGTTGGCAAGGGCTTCATCCTGATCGGCGGGCAGCGGCTGCTCAAGCATCGCAATGCCAAGATCGGCCAGCAGCTGACAGCGCGCCGCCAACCCCTCACCGTGCCAGGATTCATTAGCATCAACAATCAGCGTCGCCTCCGGCACCGCGGCGCGAATCGCCATCAGCCGCTCGGTAATAAAATGATCGTCCATTTTGATTTTCAGCAGCCGCGCGCCGTTCTGCCACAGCGCCAGTGCACTGCTGGCCATCGCTTCCGGCATATCGATGCTGATGGTTTGCGCGGTAATCATCTGTTTCGGCGCCAGCTGCTGCGTCATCTGCCAGAGATCTTCGCCGCGCTGCTGCGCCGCAAGGTGCCACAGCGCACTGTCGATAGCGTTGCGGGCGGCACCCGCTGGCAGCGCCAGCTGCAACGCCTCGCGGCTCATACCCTCTTCAAGCTGCGACTGCAAAGAGGCGATCTGCGCCAGCACTGACGCTTCACTTTCACCATAGCGCGGATAAGGCGTCGCCTCGCCAATGCCCTTCACACCGTCCTGCTCCAGCTCAACCACCACCACGCCGGTTTCGGTTCGGCTGCCGCGGGCAATCACAAAGGGAGTATGCAGAGGCCAGGCTTCGGGATAAATTTTTACACTACGCATTCCGTTTCCTTGAGGTAAGGTCAACTGGTTACTGGCAGAACAGGAAGGCTCATCACAGGATGCGCACTGTCATCGCAGCGTCACGCTTTTTCGCTATCCCTGACCTGAGCACTTCACTACACTGAATATGATTCTGAACCTAATTAAGGAAAAACTATGTCTCAGACCGTCCATTTTCAGGGCAATCCGGTTAACGTCAGCGGCACGCTGCCTGCGCCAGGCGACGTTGCTAAGCCCTTCACGCTGGTGGCAAAAAACCTTACCGATGTCTCTCTTACAGAGTATGCGGGAAAACGCAAAGTGCTGAATATTTTTCCAAGTATTGATACCGGCGTCTGCGCCGCGTCAGTGCGTAAATTTAATCAGCTGGCGAGTGAAATGGATAACGCCGTCGTGTTGTGCATTTCATCTGACCTGCCGTTTGCCCAGTCGCGTTTTTGCGGCAGCGACGGCCTCAGCAACGTGGTCACGCTCTCCACGCTGCGCGGCACCGATTTCAAAGAAGATTATGGCGTGGCGATCGTTGACGGTCCGCTGAAAGGCCTGGCTGCTCGCGCCGTGGTGGTGCTGGACAGCAATGACAAAGTGCTTTACAGCGAACTGGTGAATGAGATCACCACCGAACCTGATTACGATGCTGCGATGGCCGCGCTGAAATAATCAGTGGCTTCCCCGCGGGGAAGCCTTTTTTATCCCCTATTCGCCGCCCGTCGCTTCCCCTTTCTTCTGACTCAGACCATATTCACGCAGCTTGTTAGCAATTGCCGTATGGGACACGCCCAGCCGTTTTGCCAGCTTACGCGTGCTGGGATAGGAGAGATAAAGCCGGGTCAGCACCGAACGCTCGAAACGGCCGGTGATCTCATCCAGCGTACCTTCGATCGCCTCTTCGCCCAGCGACACATCCATCGCCTGCTCAGGCAGGATAATATCCTGTGGGCGCAGTTCATAGCCTTCCAGCTGCGCCAGCGCGCGATAGAGCGCATGCTTAAGCTGACGCACGTTGCCCGGCCAGCTGTAGCGCGCAAGATAGGCATTCAGCTGCGGCGACAGACGCGGCCGCGAGATGCCCTGCTCATCGGCAAATCGCGCGACGAACATTTCGGTCAACGGCAGAATATCCTGCGAGCGTTCGCGTAACGGCGGCAGGTTCAGCGTCAGCACGTTGAGCCGATAAAAGAGATCTTCCCGGAAATCACCGCGACGCACCAGCTCCACCAGGTTCTTTTGCGTGGCGCAGATTACCCGCACATCCACCCGCACCTCATGCTCTTCACCTACCCGACGGAAGGTGCCGTCATTCAGAAAGCGCAGCAGCTTGGTTTGCATGCGTGGCGTCATTTCGCCAATCTCATCCAGTAGCACCGAGCCACCGTTGGCCTGTTCGAAAAAGCCTTTTTTGCCGGTAAGCGCGTTAGGATAGGCACCGGCAGCATGACCGAACAGCTCACTCTCCGCCACGTCGTCGGGCAGCGAGGCGCAGTTCAACGCCAGAAACGGCTTTTTACCGCGCGCGCTGCGCAGATGGCAGGCGCGCGCCAGCATATCTTTACCGGTGCCGGTATCGCCGATAATTAACAGTGGCGCATCCAGCATCGCCAGCTTGCGCGCTTGATCCAGCACCTGGCGCATTTTCGGGCTAACCGCCACAATGTGCTCGAAATCGGAATCGTCGTTAACGCTGAGGTTTTGCAGCTGACGCCCCATGCGCGCCGTGGATTTAAGCATCACCATAGCGCCCACCAGCGCGGTGGTGTTGCCTTCCTGCTCATCGGCCAGGTAAAGCGGACGCAGCTCCAGCAGAAAATCGCGGCCATGGATCACCACGTGCTGGGTTTGTGCGTCGGGACGCTCGCCCTCGAGCCAGCGACTGAAGTTAAAACCGGGAATCAGCGTGCTGGCATTTTGATTGCGCAGCTTCTGCTCTTCCAGCGCAAACACCAGCTGCGCCGCCGGGTTGGCCAGTTCAATTTTGCCCTTCATGTCGATGGACAACACCGGTTCCGGCATCGCCACCAGCAGCGCGCTGAGCGCCCGGTGCTCGCGTTCTGAAGGCATCCACGACACGGTGCGCACATCGGTTACGCCAGGAATACGACGGATTTCAGCCATCAGTTGGCTAAAGGGCTCAAAGGCCACAGAGGAGAAATTCAGGTAGATACGCCCGATAGGCGCAATTTCGATGCCGCGTAAATCGATACTACGTTCGACCAGCAGATCGAGCAGTTCACGCGTAAGACCAATTCGGTCCTGGCAGAAGACTTCCAAACGCATGGTTTAGCCTTAATCAGATGCGGAAAAAGCGAATAAATAAATCATACGCCAACTTCAGTAACGGCTGTAGCCTGGGTGTCATTTATTGTTGACACCCAAGCCAGCCTGAAGCGCGCTATGTTATCGCGACCACCAGATTATTCACCAGCAACCTTTACTTCAACAGTGATTGAAGCCGATATTTTCGCCATTATCCACATTACACAGCTACTAAGCAGGTTATAAACAGCATTATTTGCTGCTTTTATCGCCGCTTTTTTGTATCGCCTCTTTTAACTGACTGGTCAGCTCGCCGCGAAAATCGCCCAGACGCGGTTTATCTTTTTCCAGCCACGGCAGCGGACGGCACAGCTCCATCGCTTTAATACCGAGGCGTGCAGTGAGCAGCCCGGCGCCGATACCCTGCGCGGCGCGCGCCGACCAGCGTGCAGCAATATCCTGTGAAATCCAGTCCATGCCCACTTCGCGCACCAGCTCTGAAGCGCCGGCAAAGGCGATATTCAGCAGCACCAGCCGGAACAGGCGCAGGCGGCTGAAATAGCCCAGTTCGATGCCATAAATGGCAGCAATGCGGTTCACCAGACGAATGTTACGCCAGGCGATAAACGCCATATCCACCAGCGCCAGCGGGCTGACGGCGATCATCAGCGTCGATTCTGCGGCGTGACGGCTGATTTCGCGGCGAGCCTGGCGATCCATAACCGGCTGTACCAGCTGCGCATAGAGCGCTACCACTTCATGATCATTGTGAGTTTCATGCAGCGAGGCGTGCCAGCGTTGCAGCGCCGGATGACCGTTGTCGAGACCAGCCTGCTGCGCCAGTTTTTCGCAGAATGGACGACCGCGCCCCATGGCCTGACTGTTGAGCAATTCACGCCCGATCTCGCGCTCTTCGGCGCGCTGCCGCAGCTTATACAGCCGACGCCATTCGCTGGCTAATGCGCCAACGCCAGCGATCACTATCAGCGCGCCAGCGGCACCGGCGCCTAGCGTGATCCACTCTTTTTGCAGCCAGGCCTGATGCAGGGTCTGCGCGCCCTGCGCCACCACGCTGGCAGCAAACAGCAGCGCCGCAGCGCCGGTCAGCCGCCGCCACAGGCTGCGCTTCGGGCGTAGGGCTTCATCCACCATGCGCTCGCCTGCGCCTTCCGGCAGCGCATTGCTCTCGTCGTTATCGACCGCGACAAAATTCTGCTGCTGCGCGTCAAAATCTACCGCCGGTTTTAGCGGCGGTGATTTCTGCGGTTCCAGCGGCTGTGCAAAATCGATACGCGGTTTAATCGGGGCGTTCATCGCAGTTTATCTCCCAGTAAAAATTCCAGCGCAGCATCCATCCTGATGTGGGGCAACGGACGATCGGTATCCAGCTGCTGTGGCCGAAACTGTTCAAAATGAAAGCCTTGCTCTTGCCAGAACGCGTTGCCCGGCAGACGCGCTGGCACTTCACCCGGATAGACGGTGAGCGGCGTGCCATCATCCAGACGGTTGCCACGCAAGGCAGGCAGCTTTTCGCCCTGATGATCGACTAACCCGCCCTGCGTTGCCTGCACCGACGCGAGGCCAATGCACTCCATGGCGATGCCTTCAAAGGCGGCGTTTTGCCAGGCGTCCTGCACCAGCTGTTGCAGCAGTGACACCATGTTCGCATGCTGATCGCCGGTAATATGATCGGCCTTGGTGGCCGCAAACAGCAGCTTATCGATCACCGGCGAAAACAGGCGGCGAAACAGCGTGCGCTGACCATAGTGAAAGCTTTGCATCAGCTGGGTAAGTGCCAGCCGCATGTCATTGAACGCCTGCGGTCCGCTGTTCAGCGGCTGTAAGCAATCGACCAGCACAATTTGCCGGTCGAAGCGCAGAAAGTAATCTTTATAAAAGCCCTTCACCACGTTCTGACAGTAGTAGTGATAGCGCGCACGCAGCATGCCGATGTTGGTCTCTTTGCCCGCCTGCGCCAGCTTCGCTTCGCCCGCTTCATCCACGTTGGGCCAGGGGAAAAACTGCAGCGCCGGTGCGCCAGCCATATCGCCAGGCAGCACAAAGCGGCCAGGCTGAATAAAATGCAGCCCTTCACGTTTGCAGGTCAGTAAATAGTCGGTCCACGCCTGGGCAATCGCTGCCAGACGGTTCTCATCAGCAGGAGCCAGCGGATCGAGATCCTGACAGAGTGCGCGCCACGGTTTTGCCCATTCGGCCCGATCGCCCTGCAGCAGGCCGGTCATCTGGCGTGACCAGCTGAGATAATCCTGCGCCAGCATCGGCAGATCGAGCAGCCATTCGCCGGGATAATCGACGATTTCAAGGTACAGCGTGGAGGTCTCTTTGAAATGGCGCAGCAGAGAATCGCGGGATTTGAAGCGCAGCGCCAGGCGCATTTCGCTAACGCCGCGCGTGGGCGTCGGCCAGGCCGGCGGCACGCCATACAGCTGCGCCAGGCCTTCATCGTAGGTGAAACGCGGCGTGCCCATGTTGTGATGCGGCACGCGCTTAACACCGAGCAGCCGCTCATCGCGGGCGGCGGAAAACAGCGGCAACCGTGCGCCGCCGTGAATGTTCAGAAGTTGATTGACCAGCGAGGTAATAAAAGCGGTTTTTCCGCTGCGGCTCAGGCCAGTGACCGCCAGCCGCAAATGGCGGTCGACGCCGCGATTAACCAGTGAAGCAAACTCATCTTGTAATTTTCTCATCACTTTCCCTGATAAAACGCGCCGTCATCCTTTTCATGGCCCGTGCCAGCAACGGCTCCAGAGCCATCGTTAACAGCAGGCGCAATGGACGACGGGCGACTGATTTCACTGCCCAACCGGCCACGCCCGCCGGGCCATACGTAACGGCGTTGATAATGATAAATTTTCCTGCCGACTTCAACGCGGGGGCCGCGTGGCGGCGGAATGTCGATTGCCATGATGACGGCATGAAAACCTCCAGCAACAGTATAGAAGGTGGCTCGCAACCCGAGCCGGGTAATGATAATCAGAGCTGGCGGAAACGGCTGCGCACGCTGAAGGTTTCAGAAGTCACGTAGCGCTCCATCTCACGGATGGCGGTTTCGCCGCCCTGCAATGCGTGCTCTAAATCATCCAGCAGCTCACTGGCGCTCGGCGTGCCCTGCTCTTCAGCGTCAGCGGGCATCGGATCGAGCACAAAGCCGAGCGCGAAATAGGCTACCAGCGTGAAGAAAAACAGGCCAAAAATCATCGACAGCACGACGATCACGCGCAGCAGGCGCACCGGAATATCCAGATAGTGAGCCAGACCGGCGCAAACGCCCATCAGCTTGCCCTGCTGCGGAATGCGCCACAGCGTTTTTCCACGAATAGCAATGCGCGTCATGGCTGCCTCCAGTTTGGATGCTCGGCATCGAGAATCGCTTCCAGTGCCTGAATGCGTTCACGCATCCGGCGCGCGTCCTGCGTCATCTGCTGCAGGCGCTGCAAATCGCTGTTAGAAAGTTCGCTGCCCGCGCTGCGACGGCCGCTGTAATGCAGCCATAGCCAGATAGGTGCCACGAACAGAACAAAAATGGTTAGCGGTATCGCTAGAAATAAGGCGCTCATTCAGACTCCTTGCAAAATTAACCCCTCTGCCGGACGCCTTAGCGCGTCCGGCAGCTGTGCTTATTCACCGGCCGGGCGGTTCATCTTCGCTTTCAGTGCCGCCAGCTGCTCGCTGATTTCATCGTCGGCATGCAGTTCGGCAAACTGCTGGTCCAGCGTTTTTGATTTGCCAAAGCTGTGGCTTTCCGCCTCGGCTTCCATATGGTCGATGCGGCGTTCAAACGATTCAAAACGCGCCATTGCTTCGTCAATTTTACCGCTGTCCAGCTGACGACGAACATCGCGTGATGAGGAAGCAGCCTGATGACGCAGCGTTAACGCCTGCTGACGCGCGCGGGTTTCGCCCAGTTTTTTCTCCAGCTCGCCGATTTCGCCTTTCATGCGCAACAGGCTTTCATCAATCTGCGTCGCTTCGCTGGTCAGCGTTACCATCAGATCGGTCAGCTTCTGTTTTTCAATCAGCGCCGCACGGGCCAGATCGTCTTTGTCTTTACGCAGGGCCAGCTCCGCTTTTTCCTGCCATTCGGCCTGCTGCATATCCGCCTGCTCAATGCGACGGTTGAGCTGCTTTTTCTCCGCCAGCGCACGCGCTGAGGTGGAACGCACTTCAACCAGCGTATCTTCCATCTCCTGGATCATCAGACGAACCAGTTTTTGTGGATCTTCTGCTTTTTCCAGCAGTGAATTAATGTTGGCGTTAACGATGTCAGCAAAACGAGAAAAAATACCCATAATCACGATCCTCCAGGACTGTTTAAAAGTTATCAAGCACTGGTTTCTCTATTCAATTAGCGTGCCAGTTATTAAGTTACTGTTTTTTAAAAACTTTTAAATTACACGCCACGCAATCCAGCAGGTAATATGGTGAAATTAATCAACATCTGGTGAAATTGATGATGGCCGACCACATTGAAAACCTGTTAGGCGAGTCGAATAACTTTCTTGAGGTGCTGGAACAGGTGTCACGACTGGCACCGCTCAATAAGCCGGTGCTGGTTATCGGTGAACGCGGCACCGGTAAAGAGCTGATTGCCAGCCGCCTGCACTACCTTTCCGACCGCTGGCAAGGGCCTTTTATTTCGCTGAACTGCGCGGCCCTGAATGAAAACCTGCTTGATTCCGAACTCTTCGGTCACGAAGCGGGCGCCTTCACCGGCGCGCAAAAGCGCCACCTTGGACGCTTCGAGCGCGCGGACGGCGGCACGCTGTTTCTCGACGAGTTGGCCACCGCGCCCATGCTGGTGCAGGAGAAGCTGCTGCGGGTGATCGAGTATGGTCAGCTGGAACGCGTCGGCGGCAGCCAGCCGCTGCAGGTTAACGTTCGGCTGGTCTGCGCCACCAATGAAGATTTACCGGCGCTGGCGCAGGCGGGTAAATTCCGCGCCGATCTGCTCGACCGCCTGGCGTTTGATGTGGTGCAACTGCCGCCGTTGCGTGAGCGACGCAGCGATATTCTGGTCATGGCGAATCACTTTGCTATTCAAATGTGTCGCGAGCTGGGCATGCCGCTGTTCAGCGGCTTTAGTGAGCAGGCGCAGCAGGTGCTGCTTAACTGGCGCTGGCCGGGCAACGTGCGCGAACTGAAAAACGTGGTTGAGCGTTCAGTCTACCGGCATGCCACAGTGGATGATCCGCTGGATACCATCATTATCGATCCCTTTGCCCGCACCTCGCTGGCGCAGCCGGAAATCACCCAGGTTACGACGCCTCAAGCCTTGCCGACTTTACCGCTCGATCTGCGCCACTGGCAAAATCAGCAGGAACAACAGCTGGTGGAGCAGAGCCTGGCGCAGGCGAAGTTTAGCCAGCGCCGCGCCGCTGAACTGTTAGGTGTGACCTACCATCAGCTGCGGGCAATGATGAAAAAACATGGCATTCAGGTTCGCGACGAGCTGAGTTAACGGCAGCCTTGCTGCCCTTCTTTCATCCAGCGAGGGCAAAAAAAAGCCCGCACAAGGCGGGCAACTAATACTGGAAGCAATGTGAGCAATGTCGTGCTCTTCTTCGGCAGAGCCGCCGTTGAAGCGCAAATGAATAGTAATCATTCTCAATATCATCTGTAAAGCAGTTTGTTGAGAATTTTTCTCATTACCACAGCGATATTGGGTGTATTTACAGCAGCCTGTCTTGCGGAGTGACGCAGAGAGCCAGCAAATTTGGGCGACAGCGCGGAGTAAGATACACTTTCATTAACGAACTATAGCCCGAAGAATCTATGTCCAGACTTATAATGATGCTCCTTCTGGGGTCAGCGCTGCTGAGCTCTGCGGCCAGATCGGCGCTGCCTGCCGATATTCGTCACAGTGGCTTTGTCTACTGCGTAAACGGCGCGATTAACACTTTTAATCCGCAGCTGGCCAGCAGCGGATTGATTGTCGATACCCTTGCCGCACAGCTTTACGACCGGCTGCTGGATGTGGATCCCAACACCTATCGTCTGGCACCCGAGCTGGCGAGAAGCTGGGAAGTGCGCGACAACGGTGCCACCTATCGCCTCTATCTGCGTCACGATGTGAATTTTCAAAAGACCGCGACCTTTACGCCCAGCCGTCGATTGAATGCCGATGATGTGGTGTTCAGCCTGGCGCGGATGTTTGATGTGCATCATCCGTGGCACAACGTTAACGGCGGCAGCTATCCCTATTTTGACAGCCTGCAATTTACCGACAGCGTGCAGAGCATCAAAAAGCTGGATAACTACACGGTTGAGATCCGGCTCAACAGCCCGGACGCCTCTTTTTTATGGCATCTGGCTACCCATTACGCGCCGGTGCTGTCGAAAGAATACGCTGACCAGCTCACCGCGCGCGGCATGCAGGAAGCGCTGGATCGCGAGCCGGTTGGCAGCGGCCCGTTTATGCTCAGCGAGTACCGCGCCGGGCAATATATTCGCCTCGCCCGCAATCCAGGCTACTGGAAAGGCGTGCCGCGCATGCCGCAGGTAGTGATCGACATGGGTGCGGGTGGCACCGGTCGTCTGTCAAAGCTGCTGACCGGCGAATGTGACGTGCTGGCGTATCCTGCCGCCAGCCAGCTGACCATTCTGCGCGACGATCCGCGGCTGCGCATGACGCTGCGCCCCGGCATGAACATCGCCTATCTGGCATTTAACACCCGCAAACCGCCGCTGAACCGCCCGGAAGTCCGGCAGGCACTGGCGCTGGCGATCAACAATGAACGCCTGATGGAGTCGATCTATTACGGCACGGCAGAAACCGCAGCGTCGATTTTGCCGCGCGCCTCCTGGGCTTATGACGGCAGCGCGCGCGTGACCGAATACAATCCGCAAAAATCACGCGAGCAGCTACGGGCGCTGGGCGTGGAAAATCTGGAAATGTCGCTGTGGGTGCCCGCTGCCTCACAATCCTGGAACCCGAGCCCGCTGAAAACCGCCGAGCTGATTCAGGCCGATCTGGCGCAGGTCGGCGTGAAAGTTACCATCGTGCCGGTGGATGGGCGCTTTCAGGAGGCGCGGCTGATGGAGATGAATCACGATTTGACGCTCAGCGGCTGGAGCACCGACAGCAACGATCCCGACAGCTTTTTCCGTCCGCTGCTGAGCTGCGCGGCGATCACCTCGCAAACTAACTATGCGCACTGGTGCAACAGCACCTTTGATCAGACGCTGCATAAAGCCCTGCTGTCACAGCAGCTGGCGAGCCGCATCGACAGCTATAATCATGCCCAGAAAATTCTGGCGCAGGAGCTGCCGGTGCTGCCGCTGGCGTCGTCGTTACGCATTCAGGCCTATCGCCACGACATTAAAGGCCTGGTGCTGAGCCCGTTTGGCAACGCCTCGTTTGCCGGTGTTTATCGTGAGGGCGCTACGCCATGATTATCTACTCGCTGCGGCGTCTGGTGCTGCTGCTGATCACGCTGTTTCTGCTGTCGCTGGTCAGCTTTAGTCTGAGCTATTTCACCCCCAACGCTCCGCTGTTGGGCGCCTCGCTGCTTGATGCCTGGTGGTTCTGGTTTAAAGGCATGCTGACCTTTGATTTTGGTATCTCGAGCATTAACGGCCAGCCGATCGGCGATCAGCTGCTTGAGGTACTGCCCGCTACGCTGGAGCTTTGCATCGTCGCCTTTGTTCTGGCGCTGCTGATTGGCATTCCGGTGGGGATTATTGCGGGTGTGATGCGCAATAAATGGCAGGATAAAGCGATCAGTGCCGTCGCGCTGATCGGTTTTTCCATGCCGGTGTTCTGGCTGGCGCTGCTGATGACGCTGTTTTTCTCGCTGACGCTCGGCTGGCTGCCGGTGTCGGGTCGCTTCGATCTGCTCTATCAGGTGAAAACCATTACCGGCTTTGCGCTGATTGATGCCTGGCTCAGTGATTCGCCGTGGCGCGATGAGATGATGACCAGCGTGCTGCTGCACATGCTGCTGCCGGTGATTACGCTGGCGGTGGCGCCGACCACCGAAGTGATTCGCCTGATGCGCATCTCCACCAGCGAGGTGATCGATAAAAACTACATCAAGGCCGCCGCCACGCGCGGCCTGTCGCGCTTTGCGGTGATTCGTCGCCACGTGCTGCATAACGCACTGCCGCCGGTCATACCGCGGCTGGGGTTACAGTTTTCGTCCATGCTGACGCTGGCGATGATCACCGAAATGGTCTTCAACTGGCCCGGCCTTGGGCGCTGGATGATCAACGCCATTCGCCAGCAGGATTATGCGGCTATTTCAGCGGGCGTAATGGTGGTCGGTGGGATGGTGATCGTGGTGAACGTGCTGTCAGATATTCTTGGCGCGGCAACGAATCCGTTGAAACATAAGGAATGGTATGCCCTCAGATAACATTTATGCCGAGAAGAAGCTGCCGGGCCCGTTTCTGCACACCTGGCGGTTGTTTTATCGCGATACGGTAGCGATGATCGGCTTTTACAGCTTTATTGCTC
This sequence comes from Duffyella gerundensis, assembly GCF_001517405.1. NCBI lineage: Bacteria > Pseudomonadati > Pseudomonadota > Gammaproteobacteria > Enterobacterales > Erwiniaceae > Duffyella > Duffyella gerundensis. The sequence goes on from NZ_LN907827.1 coordinate 2,043,801, forward strand.
TGCTGCTGCTCTGTATTTTTGGCGGCCTGATGGCGCCGTATGGGCTGGATCAGCAGTTCCTCGGCTATCAGCTGCAGCCGCCATCGTGGTCGCGTTACGGTGACGTCTCTTTTTTCCTCGGCACCGATGATTTGGGCCGCGATGTGCTGAGCCGGCTGTTGAGCGGCGCGGCGCCGACCGTCGGCTCGGCGCTGTTGGTGACGCTGTTTGCTGCGCTCTGCGCCACCGGGCTGGGTATGCTCGCCGGAATGACGCACGGTCTGCGATCGGCTTTTTTGAATCACTTGCTTGATACACTGCTGTCGATCCCGTCGCTGCTGCTGGCGATTATCGTGGTGGCCTTTCTTGGGCCGCGGCTGGAGCATGCGCTGTTGGCCGTCTGGCTGGCGATTTTACCGCGCATGGTGCGCGACATTTACAGCGCCATTCACGATGAGCTGGAGAAGGATTATGTTGTCGCCGCCCGGCTGGACGGTGCCAGCAACATCAATATTCTCTGGCATGCGATTTTGCCTAATATCCTCGGCCTGCTGATCGCTGAGTTTACCCGCGCTTTTTCGATGGCGATTCTGGATATCGCCGCTCTCGGCTTTCTCGACCTCGGCGCTCAGCTGCCGTCGCCAGAATGGGGAGCGATGCTGGGTGATTCGCTGGAGCTGATCTACGTGGCGCCGTGGACGGTTATGCTGCCCGGCGCGGCGATTACCGCCAGCGTGTTGTCGGTTAATCTTCTTGGCGACGGCATCAGACGCGCGCTGGATGCGGGAGTGGAATAATCATGCCATTACTTGATATTCGTAATCTGACCATTGAATTTATGACCGCCGACGGACCGGTAAAAGCGGTGGATCGCGTGAATCTTACCCTTAACGAAGGGGAAATCCGCGGCATTGTGGGCGAATCGGGTTCGGGCAAGAGTCTGATCGCCAAGGCGATTTGTGGCGTGACCAAAGATAACTGGCGCGTCACCGCTGACCGCATGCGCTTTAATGATATCGATCTGCTGCAGCTGTCACCGCGCGAGCGACGCCGCGTAATGGGGCACAACGTCTCCATGATTTTTCAGGAGCCGCAATCCTGTCTCGATCCCTCCGCCAGCATTGGCCGCCAGCTGATGCAGGCGATTCCCGGCTGGACCTGGAAAGGTCGCTGGTATCAGCGTTTTCGCTGGCGCCACGTGCGTGCCATTGAGCTGCTGCATCGCGTTGGCATCAAAGATCACAAAGACATCATGAGCAGTTTTCCCTATGAGTTAACCGAAGGGGAATGCCAGAAAGTGATGATCGCCATTGCGCTGGCCAATCAGCCGCGGCTGTTGATTGCCGATGAGCCGACCAACGCCATGGAGCCGACGACGCAGGCACAAATTTTCCGCCTGCTGAGCCGACTCAATCAGAACAACAGCACCACAATTTTGCTGATCAGCCACGATTTGCAGATGCTGAGCCACTGGGCGAACCGCATCAACGTGATGTACTGCGGGCAAACCATGGAAACGGCGCAAAGCGAAGAGCTGATCGCCGTGCCGCACCATCCTTATACTCAGGCGCTGATCCGCGCTATGCCCGACTTTGGGCGAGCGATTCCGCACAAAAGCCGCCTGAATACCCTGCCGGGTGCCATTCCTTCGCTGGAGCATCTGCCGATCGGCTGTCGGCTCGGGCCACGCTGCCCTTACGCGCAGAAAAAGTGCATTGAAACGCCGCGGCTGGCGGGTGGCAAAAGCCATCTCTTCGCCTGCCACTTCCCGCTCAATCGCGGAGGCCAGTAATGAACGATATGCTGCTCAGGGTTAGCAACCTCAGCAAGACCTGGCGTTACCGCACCGGGCTGTTTCGCCGCCAGCACGTTGAGGCGGTGAAAAATGTCAGCTTTACCCTGCAAGAGAGGCAGACGCTAGCGATCATCGGCGAAAACGGCTCGGGTAAATCGACGCTGGCCAAAATGCTCAGCGGCATGGTGCCGCCCAGCGCCGGTGAAATGGCCATCGACGATCACCTGCTGCAATGGGGCGATTACGCCTGGCGCAGTCAGCGTATCCGCATGATCTTTCAGGACCCGTCTACCGCGCTGAATCCGCGCCAGCGTATCAGTCAGATTCTGGAATTCCCGCTGCGACTCAATACCGACCTCGACGCCGTGGCGCGGGAGAAACGCATTATCGATACTCTGCGTCAGGTCGGCTTGCTGCGCGATCACGCCGCCTATTATCCGCACATGCTGGCGCCAGGCCAGAAACAGCGTATTGGCCTGGCGCGCGCGCTGATTCTGCAGCCGCAGGTTATCGTCGCCGATGAGGCGCTCGCTTCACTGGATATGTCGATGCGTTCACAGTTGATCAATTTGATGCTGGAACTGCAGGAGAAACACGGTATTGCTTATATTTACGTCACCCAACACCTGGGCATGATGAAGCACATCAGCGATCAGGTGCTGGTGATGCATCAGGGTGAAGTGGTCGAGCGCGGCAACACCGCTGAAGTACTGGCAAATCCGCAGCACGACCAGACCAAACGGCTGATTAACAGCCACTTTGGTGAACCCTTAACCGCTGAAGCCTGGCGGCAACATAGCGAATGATCCGATAGCGAGGTCAGATTAACGCTCGCTGGAGACTCGTGCTAGAATCGCCGGGTCGATTATCGTCGGTCGCCTGATTTTTAACCTGCGGCCGCCAACAACAATGACCACAAGGACTACAACTATGGGTTTTCTTTCCGGTAAGCGCATTCTGATTACTGGCGTTGCCAGTAAACTCTCCATCGCCTACGGTATTGCGCAGGCGATGCACAAGCAGGGCGCAGAACTGGCATTCACCTACCAGAACGACAAATTGAAAAGTCGTGTGGAAGAGTTTGCGAAAGATCTGGGTTCAAGCATCGTATTACCTTGCGATGTCGCTGAAGATGAGAGCATCACCGCGCTGTTTACCGAACTGGCTAAAACCTGGGACAAATTTGACGGTTTTGTTCACTCTATCGGCTTCGCTCCTGGCGACCAGCTGGATGGCGACTATGTGAACGCCGTTACGCGTGAAGGCTTTAAAATCGCTCACGACATCAGCGCCTACAGCTTTGTTGCCATGGCCAAAGAGTGTCGCGCCATGCTGAACCCAAATTCAGCGCTGCTGACGCTCTCTTACCTCGGTGCCGAGCGCGCTATTCCAAACTACAACGTGATGGGCCTGGCGAAAGCGTCGCTGGAAGCCAACGTGCGTTACATGGCCAACGCGATGGGTCCGGAAGGCGTGCGTGTTAACGCCGTTTCCGCTGGTCCAATCCGCACCCTGGCAGCATCAGGCATCAAAGATTTCCGTAAGATGCTGGCCCACTGCGAAGCGGTTACCCCGATTCGTCGTACCGTAACCATCGAAGATGTCGGCAACTCAGCGGCCTTCCTGTGTTCTGACCTGGCAGGCGGCATCACCGGTGAAATCGTTCACGTTGATGGCGGCTTCAGCATCGCCGCAATGAACGAACTGGAACTGAAATAAGTTTTACAGGGCGAGGTTCTCTCGCCCTGCTCTCGCCTGCCTGCACCGCCCGCCCTGCGTTATAGCATCTTGCTATTTATTATCACCGATCATTCTTTTGCAGCCTGCCAGCCATAAGCGACGATAGCGACAGCTACTCAGAGCCGCTGCGCCTTCGCGTACCGGAAGCTGTTAATCTGTAAAAGGAATCCACATGGAACATCGCCGCCTCTCCGGCAACAGCCACTGGTATCATGAAACACAATCCTGTCGCTGTTCAGCACCCGCGCCGTCAGGCGACTCTTCTGCCGCCGCTGACGCCTTCCTGCTGGATCTTACCTGGTCTGTTCCGCCGCAGCTGCAGGAGGTTTTTCATACCGCCCGCCATCTCGGTGCGACGCTGTTTCCACAGCATTGCCCTACCTCGTTAACCCATACGCTTTCTCTTTACGATCGTCTGAGCACGGCACTGACCGTGGCGCAGGTAGCGGGTGTGCAACGACTGTGCAATCACTACGCCAGCCGACTCTACCCCCTCTCCAGCACCGACTCATCGCGGGAGAGCAATAATCGCCTGACGCAGATGACCCAGTTTGCCCGTCAGCTGGCGATGCAGCCGTCGCTGATCGATGGCGACGCAATGGCTGCGCTGGATGCGGTGGGCCTGACCGAGCCCGACATCGTGACGCTGTGTCAGATTGTTGGCTTTATCAGCTATCAGGCGCGCGTCGTCGCGGGCGTACAGGCGCTAAACGGCCTGCCGGTGCGCTGGCTGCCCGGCCTCAGCGCTGCGCCCGATGCGGACGAGCAGCACCCGCGCGCGGCCTGTACACTTAACCCGGTCACGTCCGGCTATGCCACGCCTGAACAGCAGCAGGCGGTGCGCTTTGCCGCGACGACGCTTTCTTCTGAGACGCTGCGCTGGCGGCTGGCACACGATGCCAGCGCCCTTAGCGCATGGTGTGCGTTGCATCAACAGCTGGAGACCTTGTCGGCAACGGCATTGGTGATGGCGGTCACTGCGCGCCTCAACGGCAATCGCCTCACCGCGGCTGCGCCACCTGATGCAACCTTAACCGCTGAGACGGAGAATGGGCTGATTCAGCTGGCGACGCAGCTGACCCGCCTGCCGGCCACCTTTAGCGCGGCGCATCTGCAGACGTTAAAAGAACAGGGATTTGATGAGCCGACGCTGGCGCTGCTGATTCAGCACGTTGCGCTGGCTAACTGGGATGACCGGCTGCTGCCCGCCTTTACTGACTAAGGTGCCGACGCAGCTCATCGAAGAAGTGCTGAGCCAGCGGTGACGCCCGCCCTGGTTCAGCTACCACCAGCGCCGCATGGCGCGACATCGGCGGGATATCCAGCTTACGGCGCGCCAGCTGTTGCAGATTGCTTTCCAGCAGATGCCCGACCGGCGCAATCATGCAGCCCAGCCCCACCTCCACCGCCTGCAACAGTTGAAATACCGATGTGGTTTCGAGAATAACCCGCGGCTGCAGTCCTGCATCGCGAAAATGGTTATCAAGATAGCGGCGAAAATAGCGCGTCGGCTCAGCCAGACAGAGCGGCAGATCTTTAAGCTGCGCGATGGTCAGCGCCTCAGCCTGTTCCAGCGCTGGAAAATGGTGCGGATGAAAAACCAGTTCCACGCCTTCATCGGCTAAAAGCTCAGCCTGAAAGTGCAGTTCGCGCAGCGTGGAGAGTTCGAAAAATCCAATACCGGCATCCACCGTGTGACTGTTTAGCGCCTCAAGCAGCTGATCGGCGCTCAGCACCGCGATGCGATAATCGAGCTGGGGATAGCGCTCCTGCACCGCCTTCAGCAATTTTGGCAGTGATATGCTGCACTGCGGCACCACGCCAATGCGCAGCGTGCCGTTTACGCCATGCTTGAGCGATTCCACTTCCAGCTTCAGGCCCTGATAAACCGACACGATTTCCCGCGCCCAGGTCAGCACGCGTTCCCCTTCGGCGGTAAAGCCATCAAAATTGTTGCTGCGGTTGATCAGCGACAGGCCAAGCTCACGCTCCAGATTCTTCAGGCGCATGGAGAGCGTTGGCTGACTGACAAAGCTCGCCTCTGCCGCCCGGCCAAAGTGGCGTTCGCGCTCAAGATTACAGAGATAGATAAGCTGTTTTATGTCCATTATTTTTATTTATCAACCACTTAAATTTAATACAGAGATCAGTTAAAAAACGGTGTACGTCGTTATGTGCGCGTAAAATTTTACCCTGTTAAGCCCGTCGCTTATCTGCCGAATAGCAGCTATCAGCGTCGGTTAATGGGCGCTTTATAGTAGCATGGCAGGCATTGTGAGCTTTGCGGATCAGGCTGTAGGAGATAATTCTTACGCTTGTATTGCTGGCTGAGCATAGCAAGCCAGAACTGGATGACGTTACCCGCGGAATGAAAGGATTTTATTGTCAGCAGAGTGTCGCTGACAGTTCGCTGCGTTTAACTGGCGTGAACGACGGATACACCTGTTAACGCTGGCTGGGGCTTTTTTTTGCCCTCTTTTTACAGGCTATTTTTATTCTATTGGTTAGCAGAACTGATTTCCCTGGTGCGCTTACTGCTTATTTAGTGGGATACGGCCATGCGTGATCCATACCGATCATCGATAGTGAACCGCTGGCGGCGAAGTACACAATCATTAACGTAAATATTACAAATGCCGTGATTTCAATAGATTTGATCAGATGATGCTTAGCCATAAATAGCCCTCTTACGGTTGTGTGTATTGAACTGCTCCTGTGTAATTTAGAATGTTACCGGTAAAGTGCAAGCCTGTTTTACATAAGGAAACATAAAGAGTTAGCCGTCTCATAGCGCAGAACATGTGTGCTCGGAGGGTAAGTAAACAACAGGTAGGAAATGATGAAGTCGCAGTGAATGATGTTGTGTCCTGGCGCATGGCTTATCTTGCTGCATTAGCTTCAAGGCGAGCGGTGCAAATAGCGGAAAATGCCTGATGAGGGATCGGCCAGCAGCATGCGGGTTTCAACAGATTCAGCGAAAGCGAGCAGAACGGGATAACACAGACGAAGAGAATGCGCCGTTGCCGCAGGGCAATGGCGCAGGGGTGAACATCAGAGGATGGCGGCTTCGCTACATCGTTGAGGCGGCTATGTTATCAAGTGCCCGACTAGCTGCTCAGAGATTTAGTCTGTACCAATATTAACGGGCATTTTCTGACCTTGCAGGCCTGTGAATAGGCCAGCTCGCAAACATCACAGAGATCTCTTATATCTGACTCATATTCATATTCCATGTAATAACGAAAGTTGCCATCACAGGGCTGGGTTCTCCAGAATCGTTGCGGCTCCAGCACTTCATCAAGTTGCCTGAATGTCAGGCCCGTTGGGTTATGAAAACCCACTCTTACCAGGTATGTAGTCATGCAACGATTATTCCCCTAACCGTGACCGGGTAGCCAGCCGGTATTAATTCTCATTGAGATAGGAGAAACCTAACCTGAAGGCTTATGGCCGCCACGTTATCAACGGGATAATACCTGTGAATCCCCGCAAGCAGCTGAGCGTGAGCACGCGGAAGATAAACGGCGGCGGCTTCCTTTGGTGGTTGAAGAAGGAGTAATGGTATGGCGTGAAAGGTAGAGATGTTTGCCGGACAACGCCGCAGAGAAAATCAAGGTTGCCAGGCGAGACGAACGTCTCTGATAGGGTGCCGAAAAAGCTGAGAGCAAGGAATGTGCTGAGAAAAGGTGCCTGCTTTCGCGGCAGGCGTTATATCCCTTCCGCGTGGTTAGCCTGCTGAGCGCTGTAATACCGGCTCGGCCTGAAGCTCCAGCAGCTGCATCACTTTATTCATGGTATTCAGCTCATCGGCTGAATAGGTTTTATTGGCAATGAGGTCGATATTCAGCAGTGTCATAATGCTTTCAGCACAGGTTGGGCTGGCCACCGCCATTGACAGCATCGCCTGTCCGACCAGAAAGCAGGTATTTTTATACTGCGGATTCACGTCATTATTCTTAGCCATTTGCCCTCCGGGATAAGTTAGCACAACGGATTAAAACAGACACATCAGCTAATGACCACGTCTGATTATCGTCAACCCGATGATTGTAAAAGGGTTCTGAATTATTATGCAGGCAGTTTCATTACGTCTGATTTCACATTAATTGCGTTGAGCCATCACTCATTTCAGCCGCAACGGCAGATCAATCGAGGGCGTATCGCACTGTCAGCGCAAGCGGATGCCTTGCCTTTAACCGGACATCATTCGCTGTGGATCATTACCCTGAGCACTGCGCAACAGGCCACTTTCCTCCAACAAAACGTCAAGATTTGTCAATCTTCTTACCGCGTTGCTTTCAGTCGCCGTTACTCTGCCGCCATTCAGTAACCATCTGTTTAGTCACTTCTTTTTTGTAGCATATCGGCGCATAGCCGCCCGCTTTGCTCCAGGCACTGCGCCTGCCGCAACTGCTGCCGTTACGGGCGCTGTTAAACGGACAGGCGCAGGTGCCCGGATAGTCAGCGATCGAATCATCGATAATCTGCTGTTTCACTTCATCGTCACTGAGCGCGTTTTTTTTAGCCAGGGCCGGGTTGCCAGAGAGCATGCCCGCTATTAACACCATCAGCGGTAAAAGCGTTCTGCATCGCATCATTATTCCCTCCGTGATGAAGAAGAAAAATTAACCTTTTTCAGCCTGTTTCAATTGGCCGATTAAACAGCAAAAACGCGTTTTTGCGCTGAAATTGTTCCATGCGGTCAAAATAACAGCACCTTATAACAGGCTATATCGCCGTGACGTTGCTGCTGCGCTTGAGTCCGCGGCGCTTTGCAACTAAACCTGGTAATCTGGCTTGCAACGTTAAGGATGAAAAAATGAAGAAGTGGTTTGTTTCGTACGTGGTAAAGCCGCAGGGTCAGGAGCACAAAACCCTGCATGCGTTTATTGAAGGTGATGACGTTGAGGAAGAACTGACGGCCTATATTTATGGCATCAAAGAGTTGATGAAACTGGAAACGGAAGAGATTACCGTGCTGTCGGTAAGCCTGGTATAAATGGGAAAAGAGATCGCCCCGCTGCTGCGGGGCGCGTCTTACAGAATATCGCTGTCGCCGTTAGCTTTTACTGAGCACATAGCTGAACACCCTGCCGTTTTTCATCTGCACCGTCAGCGTTTTGCCTTCGGTAGTGTCCATCGCTCTGGCTTCGCTGTACGTCCACATCAGCAGTTGCTGACCATCGGGATAAGGCGTTTCGGTGTCAGGCTGACCAAACAGCGAGATCAGTTCCGCCCGTGTGGTGCTGCCTTTGTGGATTTGTTGCACGCCATCAGCATCGATATTGCGCCCAACTGAGTTTGAACAGGCGCTAATTAATACAATGATCGCGCTGAAAATTATCGCTTTATTCACAACCGGCTTCCTGTGAAAACCTTGAGCTGATGGGTAAATGGCGTAACAGAAGCCACCCGCAGGTGGCTTATTGATAACCTGCCCGGTTTAGCGAGCGCGTGGCGCCAGCCAGTGCTCAATGTCGCTGGCAGGAATGGGCTTCGAGCAAAAATAGCCCTGTACCTGATCGCAGCCGTACTGCTTGAGCAGAGTCAGCGTCGCTTCGGTTTCTACCCCTTCAGCCAGCACCGTGTAGTTCAGCTCCTTCAGCATACGAATGATATTACTGACAATAATCCGCGAGGTGGCATCGTTTGCCAGCCGCGTAATCAGCGACATATCAATTTTAACCACGTCCAGCGGCAGATCCTGCAGGTAGCTGATGTTGCTGTAACCGATGCCGAAATCATCCAGCGAGATGTCAAAGCCGTGCGCTTTCAGCGATTGCAACCCTTCCACCGCCACGCGACTCTCTGTCACTAATTCGTTTTCCAGACATTCGATCCCCATTACCGATGCTGGCAACTGTGCGTCCTGCAATTTTGCCGCCAGCGCATCGGCAAAACCTGGCTTGGAGAAATCCCGCTCACTGGCGTTAATCGATACCGGAATCAGGGTGTATTCCTGATTCCAGGTTTTCAGCTGCGCAATCACGCGATTGATGACCCAATCGGTCAGCTCAGACAGCAGATTGGTTTTCTTCGCCAGCGGAATGAACTGTGACGGGAACAGCTCGCCGCGCAGCGGGTGATCCCAGCGTATCAGTGCTTCCAGACCCACGGTTTTACCGCTGTGCAGGCAAATCTTCGGCTGATACACCAGATATAAATCTTCATCCATTTTAAGCGCGCTGGCGAGATCGTTCATGATCAAAAAATCGTCGGTGCGCCGGGAATCGTATGAGGTGTCAAAAGGCATGGCGGTAACGTTGGTATGAATACCTTCGTGCAGCGCGCTGACCGCCTGACGCAGCGCCTCGTTGGCGCTGAGCTGGCCTGGCAAAAACTCGGTTTCGCCGGTGAACACTTCCAGCGCAATGGAGATATTCTCGCCAAGATCGGCATTCATGTTGCTGAGCGTGTTAACCACATCCTGCGCCTGCAGTGCTGTCTCGCTCGGCTGAACGATAGCAAAACGTCCCGGGGCGAAGGCATACAGCGTGGTTTCGCCATTCATCTTGAGACGATGGAAAACGGAAATAGCGATGTGCTTCAGCAGCTGCTCGGCCGGGCCGGTGCCCACGGTGCGAGCCAGCTCATAGGCGCGCTGGATCTCAATGCAGTCAATCAGCATCAGCTTGTGAGATTGTTCGGGATTATCCAGCGCCAGTTGCTGAATATCGCGCACCAGACGTTGACGGTTTGGCAGATTGGTAATGACATCAACAAAACCGGCGTGGCTCCAGGCATCCAGAAATGAGGTCACCAGTTCCGACAGAAACTTCAGCGTGATGAGCTGCTCGTCAGAGAACACCCGTGGTTCAACATCGGTGACGCACAGCGTGCCCAGTACAAAGCCATCTTCATTGGTCAGCGACACGCCCGCGTAAAAACGCATAAACGGCTGGCCAGTCACGAAAGGATGGCTCACAAAGCGATCGTCAAGCAGCGTATCTTCCACCACCAGCTCACCATTGCCATCAACAACGTGTCGGCACAGGGAATCACCGCGGGTCGACTGCTTTAAATCGAAATTCTGCGACGCTTTAATGTATTGGTTATTATCATCAATGATTGAGATAAAACTGCCTGAAATACCTAATACGCGACTGGCCAAACGGACAAACTTATCCAGTGCTTCATCTCTGGTTTCATCGGGTGACAGCAATGTATTCACCGCTCTGAGACGACTTTTCTCAGTATCACTTTGATTATTATGCACTTAGGCCTCCCTGTATGCTGGCCATAAAAACTTAACAGAGGTTAAGATTAATAACGTTCCGGGTGAAATTTAATTAATTGCTGTCACTTTAATATAATGATTTCACTGGTGAATAGTGTCATAAGGCAGCCTTTTTTTCCAAGCATTTAGGCAGAAGCGGACACGAAAAACCGCGCCCTGTTTTATCGGGCCGCGACGCGACGCTGCGGCTGATGCGGCATCGTGGCGTGCAGTGTCGGGGTGTATACGCGGGATAACACGCGCCGCATCATCTGTTTAGCAGGAAAGTTAGCCCATGTGCCGCTGCACAATAATGCCCTTGTCTCCGCCTCGGTTTAATTCACAGTAAAAACTCGAATGTTAAAAATCAGATTAAGGCGAAAGCACACTAAAACATTATTGCGGCTGGCAGTCATAGTCGCCGGAAATACGAATCTGGCTTTGCTGAGTACGCATGATCTCCACATGCATCGTCGGCTTATCATCAGCGTTAACATAATCCATCGCGTAATTACCGCTGAACTTTGTCGCAGCCACCACCCAGTGTATTTTCACCCGCTGATAATCGCCTTTTTGCTGCAAAAAGGTGACCTTTTGCACCTTTGGCTTTACCCCATTAATGCGCACCGTGCCGTTGGCACCGGGCGACACGCTAAACGCGCCGCATTTCATTGCCGGCACGGCGTCGAGGGCCGCAGAGACTTTGCCCGCCATGAGCATGGCGGTGGCGATCAGGATAAGGGTTTTCATTTTCACGGCGTCAGGGTTCTCACGGTAAGGGTCATGTCGAATGGATAAGCTGATGCCGGCACGCGTCGCACAGGCAATCAGATCAGTAAAAGGTGGTTTCCAGCGTCGCCTTAAGGGTCACGCCTGCGCTGTTAGCACCCGGCTGGCGCACAATATCGCAGGCCACAGGAATTTTTTTCTGGTATTCGCAACGCATCGAAATGGTGCTTTCCCCTTCTGGCGTCTTGATGTTCATCGTGTAGTCAGCGGGCCTGGCGGCTTTTTGCGGCCATGTGTAATGAATCTCTTCTATTGTTCTGTTCTCCGCACTGCCGATCACGCTGAGCTGCAATCCAGTATCGTCGTAGGCGTAGCGATAACGCACGCCCGCATATTCCGGTATCGATTCCACCAGCCAGCCCTGCTCGTTGTAACGGAACCGGGTGCGCTGTTTCTTAGCAAGATTGAACTTGCTTTCAATTTCACACTGTTGATTCAGCTCATACACCACCGCCTCGCCATTTTCATCACCGGTCAGCTGGGCAGCCTGTCGCTTAAGATGGACGCGGCCGGAAAGATCGCTGTCCATGGCAAAGGCAATAATGCAGCCCTGACGATCAAACTCAGCATTCACCTCGTGCACTACGCTGCCGCTGCTGTCGGTGGCGCGCTGGTGCAGCTTATGCACGCGGCCGGGCAACGTTTCGAAATCGTAAAGTGATGATAGAGTCATCATGTTGCCTTTGGTCACAGGCGCTTCGCGGTCACAGCCCATCAGCATACAGAGCGGTAACAGCACAAGCCGATGCGTTTTCATTATTCACCCTTGTTGTTATTGAATGACATGCCCTGTCGCCTTATTTGCGGTGCGCTTGTGTGACCTGCCCGGCAATCCGGTGCGTTAAAAAAAGGCTTTCGCTAAAAGGAATTATAATCAGGTTACTGCTGCCCACGAAGGAAGGTTTTTATGCTGTGGATCGAACAAGGCCTCTATTTACGTGTGGAGGAGCTAACCAACGGCCCGCGTCCGCTGCCGTTGCTGAGTGGATTTAATCGCGATACCGCCTATCGGGCGCTGGGCTGCTTTAACCCTTCAGAAACCTCCGACGCTTACTATATTCTCTCCAACGACCGCGATGAAATCTGGTTTATCTGTAATCGCCATCTGCGCACCGCTTTTCTGGCACCGGCCAGCGACGCTTTTCGGCTGGCGCTGACCCACGCTGCATTACTGGCCCGCGCTGCCGAGGCGTCGCCAGCGGCCGTTCCGCTTCATCTTAGCCGCTAGCATGCCGGGATGGCTCGTCAGCCGGGCCATCCCGGCTCAGGCGATACCCAATGCGTTTTTAACATCGTTGGCTATTTTCTCCACCTGCGGACCGTAGATCACTTGCACATCATGATCGCTGACCCGATTAACGCCGTTTGCGCCGGTGGTCATCAACGTCTGATCCACCACTTCTTTCATCTCTTTAACCCGCACGCGCAACCGGGTGAAGCAGCAATCAACCTCTTCGATGTTGGCCTCGCCGCCCAGCCCGCTGATGATCACGCTGGTGCGCTGATCGGCGGCGACCGCTTCTGGCTTCGCTTCATCTTCTGATTCCCGTCCCGGCGTTTCCACATTCATACGCGTAATCACAAACCGGAAGCCGTAATAGTAAACGGGCACGTAAACCGCACCGAGCACCAGCGTCCACCACCAGTGGGTTTTACTGCCGCCCAGAATACCGAATACCACCAGATCGATAGCGCCGCCCTGCACGTTGCCGATCATCAGGTGCAGCATCGACATCAGCATAAAGGAGAGGCCGGTCAGCAACGCATGCAGCACATAAAGCACCGGCGAGACGAACATAAAGCAGAACTCCAGCGGCTCGGTAATGCCGGTGGTGAATGAGGTCAGCGCGCCGGCCATAACCAGCGCCTTAACCCGCTGTTTATGTTCCGGGCGTGCGGTGTGATAAATCGCCAGTGCCGCTGCCGGCAGACCAAACATCATCACCGGAATTTTACCCTGTGCCAGAAAGCGGGTGGCAGAGCGAATGGTGTCGTCGGGAATGGTACCGGGATGGGTCAGCGAGGCGTTGAAAATATTCAGCGCGCCCACCAGCGTCTGGTTATCCACGGTGGCAATGCCGCCAATCGGCGTAAAGCGCACTGTCTCATTCAGAATGTGGTGCAGCCCGGTAGGAATCAGCAAACGTTCAAAGGTGCCGAGCAAAAACGCACCGTACTGGCCGCTTTTGCCAATCATCATGCCAATCCATGCAATGCCCTGCCCAATGGTCGGCCAGACCAGCGCCAGCAGAACGCCAATCAGCGGTAATACCACCACGGTAACGATCGGTACAAAGCGACGGCCACCAAAAAAGCTGATGGCGGTCGGCAACTGTTGGGTATAAAAGCGGTTGTGCAGGAACACGGTAACCAGGCCCGCGATCACCCCGCCCAGCACGCTCATGTTGTAGGTAAAGATGCCCAGCATGTCGATATATTCGGCGGAGACCATCATCGACGCCGTTTGATCCATCCCCGCACGTTGCAGCGCTTCCGGCGTGGTAGTGGCGGCGGTCAGCCCTTTAGACGCCAGGGTGGCGCTGATGCCGACATGCATAGAGATAAAGCCGATGACAGCGGCAAAGGCGGCGGTCGGCTTCTCCGCTTTTGCCAGGCCAATGGCGCTGGCAACGGCAAAGAACACCGGCAGATTGGCAAACAGCGCACCCGCGACTTTACGGATGAAGCCGATGATCAGCTGCGGAACCTGCAAACTGGCAAAGGCTTCGCCGGTGATAGCGGGATTCTGCATCGCGGCAGCCACGCCGAGGAAAATACCGGCAGCGGCGATCACCGAAATCGGCATCATCAGCGCCTTGCCAAAGGCGTGAATCTGGCTGGCCATTTTTTTCATCTTCATCGCTCTCTTGTGCGGTTGAAAGCTTCATTATTAGCCAACAAATCCTGCAGGGCGGCGCAGAGGCCACCTTACAGCGGCCAAAGTTTGACCTGCATCACAAATAAAAGCGCGACGCGATAAACGGCACCTATCACACCATTAAAGCAATCAATTAGACAATTCTGCATGTCGGGAGCAGACTCCTGCGAAAAGAAGACATAACTTCTTAACAACTCATAAACAAGAAAAGCCTGCAAATATCATGAAATTTAAAACTAAAATTCAGCCTTACCGGGCCGCTGCTGGCGGCTGGGGTTCACTGGAAGCCACCACCCGTTTTGTTTTTGACAGCAAACAAGCGTTGAAAAACATGCGTAACCTGATGCGCATGAACAAAGCCAAAGGCTTTGACTGCCCTGGCTGCGCATGGGGCGATGACAATAAAAGTACCTTCAGCTTCTGTGAGAACGGCGCTAAAGCGGTGACCTGGGAAGCGACCCGCCGCTTTGTGGATGCCTCATTCTTTAAAAAACACAGCGTGTCGGCGCTCTATCAGCAGAGTGATTACTTCCTGGAGTATCAGGGCCGTTTGACCGAGCCGTTGCGCTATAACGCCGAAACCGATCACTACGAAGCGGTGAGCTGGGATGAGGCTTTTGCGCTGATCGCGAAGCACATCAAAGCGATGGATAATCCGCATCAGATGGAGCTGTACACCTCCGGCCGCGCCAGCAATGAAGCGTCGTGGCTCTACCAGCTGTTTGGCCGCATGAACGGCAGCAATAACTTCCCTGACTGCTCTAACATGTGCCACGAAGCCAGTGGTAGCGGCCTCAAACGCAGCATTGGCGTAGGCAAAGGCACCATTCGCCTCGACGATTTCGACCATGCTGATGC
This sequence comes from Duffyella gerundensis, assembly GCF_001517405.1. Taxonomy (NCBI): domain Bacteria; kingdom Pseudomonadati; phylum Pseudomonadota; class Gammaproteobacteria; order Enterobacterales; family Erwiniaceae; genus Duffyella; species Duffyella gerundensis. The sequence goes on from NZ_LN907827.1 coordinate 2,059,056, forward strand.
CATTTTTGTTTTTGGCCAGAACCCGGGTACAAACCACCCGCGCATGCTGCACAGCCTGCGTCATGCGGCCGATCATGGCGCAAAAATTGTCACCTTCAACACCCTGCGTGAGCGCGGTCTTGAGCGTTTTGCCGATCCACAAAAGCCGCTGGAAGTGGTGACCTCAAAAGCGGGCACCATCAGCTCAACCTATTATCAGCCCAACCTCGGCGGCGATATGGCGGCGGTACGTGGCATGGTGAAAGCACTGGCGGAAACCCATCGTGCTCGCGTGACCGCAGGCGAAAAAGGCCTGTTTGATGAAGCCTTCCTTAACGCTAAAACTCAGGGTGTCGACGCCTATCTGGCAGCGGTGGACAACACCGACTGGGCGCAGATTGTGCAGCAGTCAGGCCTGAGCGAACAGCAACTGCGCGAGGCCGCGGCGATTTACCAAAGCGCCGACCGCGTCATTTGTACCTGGGCGATGGGTATCACCCAGCACAAACATTCTGTGGATACGGTGCGCGAGATCGTTAACCTGCAGCTGCTGTTTGGACAGCTGGGGAAAAAAGGCGCAGGCCTTTGTCCGGTGCGTGGCCACAGCAACGTACAGGGCAACCGCACCATGGGTATTGATGAGAAGCCGAGTCAGGCATTTCTTGATGCGCTGGGTAGCCATTTTGATTTCGAGCCACCTCGCGCCGCCGGCCACAACACCGTGGAAGCGCTGGAAGCGATGCTGCGCGATGAAATCCATGTGTTTATCGCGCTGGGTGGCAACCTCGCGGCAGCAGCACCCGATAGCCCGCGCACCGAAGAAGCCCTGCAGCGTTGCGGCCTGACCGTGCATGTCAGCACCAAACTGAACCGCAGCCATCTGGTGCCGGGCGCAGAATCGCTGATCCTGCCTACCATTGGCCGTACCGAACTGGATATGCAGGCCACCGGCTCGCAGTTTATTACCGTTGAAGATTCGTTCAGCATGGTGCATGCCTCAGAAGGCATCGGCAAACCGCTGGCGACGACGCAGCGTTCAGAAACCGCCATTGTGGCAGGCATTGCTAACGCAGTGCTGGGCAGTGAAAAAGTGGACTGGATTGCGCTGGCCGCGGATTACAACCTGATCCGCGAGCACATTGCGGCGACTATCCCTGGCTTCCAGGATTTCAATGCCAAGTGCGAGCAGCCAGGCGGTTTTTATCTCGGCAACGCGGCGGCAGAACTGCGCTTCAATACGCCATCGCAGAAAGCGGAGTTTAGCGCAGCCGCCCTGCCAGTCTCACTGTTCCCGGATTTAGGCGAAGGTGTTACCGCGCCGTTTACCCTGCAAACGCTGCGCTCACACGATCAGTACAACACCACGATTTACGGCCTCGATGACCGTTACCGCGGCGTATATGGCCAGCGCGAAGTGCTGTTTATCAATCCGGAAGACCTGGCTGAGATGGGCATGATGGAAGGTCAGAACGTCGATATTGAAACCCTGTGGAACGACGGCATTACGCGTCGCGTCAGCAACTTCAAGCTGGTGCCGTACAATATTCCGCGTGGCAACCTTGCGGCGTATTATCCGGAAACCAACCCGCTGGTGCCGCTTTCCAGCTATGGCGACGTGAGCTTCACGCCGACCTCAAAATCGGTGCCGGTGAAGATTTCCCTCTCTGCCGCCGTAGTCACTCAACGCATTGCCTGATAGAGTGTCAGCGCCATGTAAAAAGCCGGTTCGTCCGGCTTTTTACGTTTTTTTCACCTTGCCGCCAGGCAGTGATTCGCGTAAAACTGTCAGCCGCTTACAGCCACGAAATTAAACGACTATGTTCCAGGATAACCCGCTGCTCGCGCAGCTTAAAGAGAAGCTCCACGCGCAGACGCCTCGTGTGGAAGGTGTGGTAAAAGGTACCGAAAAAGGTTTCGGATTTTTAGAAGTAGATGCGCAAAAAAGCTACTTCATTCCACCACCGCAAATGAAAAAGGTGATGCACGGTGACCGCGTCGCGGCGGTGATCCAGACGGATAAAGATCGTGAAATCGCTGAACCCGAAAAACTGATTGAGCCTTTTCTGACGCGCTTTGTTGGCCGTATCCAGAAAAAAGACGATCGCCTCTCCATCGTTCCCGATCATCCTTTATTAAAGGATGCGATTTCCTGTCGTCCCGATCGCGGTGTAAAGCACGATTTTCAGGCGGGCGACTGGGCGGTTGCCGAAATGCGCCGTCATCCGCTGAAAGGCGATCGGGGCTTCTACGCTGAGCTCACCGAGTTCATTATCGAAGGCGACAATCATCTGGCACCGTGGTGGGTGACACTGTCACGTCATAACCTTGAACGCGAAGCGCCAAGCGTCGGCTTTGGCGATATGCTGGATGAACAGCTGACCCGCGAAGATCTTACCGCACTGGATTTCGTCACCATTGACAGCGCCAGCACGGAAGATATGGATGATGCGCTGTATGTGGAAGCGCTGGATGAGGGTGCCCTCAAGCTGACCATCGCCATTGCCGATCCTACCGCCTACGTGGCGGAAGGCAGCGCGCTGGATGCGCTGGCCGCAGAACGCGCGTTCACCAACTATTTACCGGGCTTCAATATTCCGATGTTGCCGCGTGAGCTGAGCGATAACGTCTGCTCGCTGCGCGCCAACGAACGTCGTCCGGCGCTGGTGTGCCGTGTCACCATCGCTAAAGATGGCACACTCGGCGACGATGTTGCCTTCTCCGCCGCGTGGATTGAATCGAAAGCTAAGCTGGTGTACGACAACGTTTCTGACTGGCTGGAAAACAGCGGTGAATGGCAACCGGAGAGCGACGCGATTGCTCAGCAGATTCGTCTGCTGCACGCCGTTTGTCTGGCCCGCAGCGAATGGCGTAAAACCCACGCGCTGGTGTTTAAAGATCGCCCCGATTACCGCTTTGTGCTGGGTGAAAAAGGCGAAGTGCTGGATATCGTTGCCGAACCGCGCCGTATTGCCAACCGCATTGTGGAAGAGGCGATGATCACCGCCAACGTCTGCGCCGCGAAGGTGCTGCGTGAGAAACTCGGCTTTGGTATCTACAACGTGCATCTGGGCTTTGATGCTGCCAACGCTGAATTGGCGGCGGCGGTGCTGGCCAATCATGGCGTAACGGCCGATCCGCAGGCTATCGCCACGCTGGAAGGTTTCCGCGTATTGCGCCGCGAACTGGATGCCCAGCCAACGCAGTTCCTTGACAGCCGTATTCGTCGCTTCCAGTCGTTTGCTGAAATCAGCACCGAACCCGGCCCGCACTTTGGCCTTGGTCTGGAAGCATACGCAACCTGGACCTCACCGATTCGTAAATTTGGCGACATGGTCAACCATCGTCTGCTGAAAGCGATCGTGCGTGGCGAACAGGCGCAGCGTCCGGCTGATGATATCACCCTGAAAATGGGTGAACGTCGTCGTCTGGGCCGCATGGCCGAGCGCGATGTCGGCGACTGGCTCTATGCTCGTTACCTGCAGAAAGCTGCCGGTACCGATCAGAAGTTCAGCGCAGAAATTATCGATGTTTCCCGTGGCGGTATGCGTGTTCGCCTGCTGGATATCGGCGCCGTAGCCTTTATTCCTGCCCCTTTCCTGCACAGCGTGCGTGATGAACTGGTTTGCAGCCAGGAAAACGGCACCGTGCAGATCAAAGGCGAAGTGGCCTATCGCGTGACGGATGTGATTGACGTGACCATCGCTGAAGTGCGCATGGAAACGCGTAGCGTTGTCGCGCGGCCAGCCGCATAAAGACCTTCCCTGCGGGACAGCCCTGTCCCGCAGTTTTTCATCCCGCTCTGTGAAATTCGCTTTGCCGCTCACACTTCTCCTCTGATTCACTTTCCTTAACAAACTATTACATTACTTTTAACTTGTTGTTTATCTGATGGCCTTTTTTGGTTTCAACAAGGAGTGGGTTATGCAAAACGTCAAAACCGGCGTTATCTGGTTAGCGGTGGCGTTAGTGGGAGGATTCGCTTTTGCGATGCTGGCGCTGAGCCGCGGCGAACATGTGAACGCCGTCTGGCTGGTGGTGGCCTCCGTGGCCTGTTACAGCATCGCTTATCGTTTTTACAGTCGTTTTATCGCCAAAAATATTTTCGAGCTGGACGATCGGCGCCGTACCCCTGCGGAACGGCTGAACGACGGTCTGGATTATGTACCGACCAATAAATGGGTGCTGTTTGGCCACCATTTTGCCGCCATCGCCGGTGCCGGTCCGCTGGTCGGCCCGATTCTGGCCGCACAGATGGGCTTTTTACCCGGCACTATCTGGATTTTAGTCGGCGTGATGCTGGCCGGTGCGGTACAGGATTTTCTGATCCTGTTTATCTCTACCCGCCGCGATGGCCGTTCGCTGGGTGAAATGGCGCGTCAGGAACTGGGCGCTTTCGCTGGCGTGGTGACCATGCTCGGTGCGCTGGGTGTGATGATCATTATTTTGTCGGCGCTGGCGCTGGTGGTGGTTAAAGCGCTGGCAAACAGTCCGTGGGGTCTGTTCACCATCGCGGCGACCATTCCGATTGCCCTGTTTATGGGCGTATACATGCGCTTTATTCGGCCAGGAAAAATCGCTGAGGTCTCGCTGATCGGTTTTGTCCTAATGATGGCAGCGATCATTTACGGCGGCGATATTGCACAGCATCCTTACTGGGGCCCGTTTTTTACGCTGAAAGGCACTTCGCTGACCTGGGTGCTGGTGATTTACGGCTTTGTCGCGTCGGTGTTGCCGGTATGGCTGCTGCTGGCGCCGCGTGATTATCTCTCAACCTTCCTGAAAATCGGCGTTATCGTCGGTTTGGCTGTGGGCATCGTCTTTGCCATGCCGGAGATGAAAATGCCGGCGGTATCGCGCTTTATTGACGGCAGCGGTCCGGTATTCTCTGGCGCGCTGTTCCCTTTCCTGTTTATTACCATCGCCTGCGGCGCGATTTCCGGCTTCCATGCGCTGGTCTCCAGCGGCACCACGCCGAAGCTGATTGAGCGCGAAAGCCACATTCGCTTTATCGGTTACGGTGCGATGCTGATGGAATCCTTTGTCGCCATCATGGCGCTGATCTGCGCTTCGGTGATTGAACCTGGCGTTTACTTCGCCATGAACTCACCGGCCGCACTGATTGGTACCACGGTTGAAACCGCTTCTCAGGCGATTAACGGCTGGGGTTTTGTGGTGACGCCGGAGATGCTGAGCGGCATCGCCCGCGACGTCGGCGAGACGTCGATACTGTCGCGCGCCGGTGGCGCACCGACTTTCGCCGTGGGCATGGCGCATATCATCACCGAGGTATTTAACAGCCGGGCGATGATGGCGTTCTGGTATCACTTTGCTATTTTATTTGAGGCGCTGTTTATCCTCACCGCGGTGGATGCCGGGACCCGCGCCTGTCGCTTTATGGTGCAGGATCTGGCCGGTACCTTTATTCCGTCGATGGCCAATAACCGCTCCTGGCTGGGCAACATGGCTGGCACCACCGTGGCCGTCGCCGGTTGGGGCTTCTTTGTTTATCAGGGCGTGGTCGATCCGCTGGGCGGCATCAACACCCTGTGGCCGCTGTTTGGCATCGGTAACCAGATGCTGGCGTCGATGGCGCTGATCCTCGGCACCGTGGTGCTGTTCAAGATGAAGAAGCAGCGCTACGCCTGGGTGACCATCCTGCCTACGGTCTGGCTGTTCATTACTTCAATGACCGCCGGCTGGCAGAAAATTTTTCACGAGAAACCGAGTATTGGCTTCCTGGCGCAGGCCAACAAGTTCAGCAAAGGTATCGATCAGGGCGTGATTATTGCACCCGCGAAAAGCGTAGCGGATATGCAAACCATCGTGCTGAGCAACCATATCAACGCGGCGCTGTGCGGCTTCTTTATGCTGGTGGCGGTAACGATGCTGGTAGCAGCGGTATTGGTGATTCGTCGGGCGCTGAGCAATCCGCAACCGAGCGTACATGAATCGCCGGTAGCGTTACGTGAGGAGGTGCGTCATGGCTAAACTGATTTATCGGGTTGCGCGGCCTTTAGTACCGCCGGTGATTATACGCTGCCAGCAGATAGCACCGCCGTCGCCGGAAAAACTCACCCTGCGGCTGGTGATGCAACGGCTGGCGCAGTGCTTTCGTTTAATGGTGGGCGTGCAGGATTATGGCAACTATGTGCGGCACATGCAGGCGCATCATCCGGACCAGCCGGCGATGAGTGAACGCGACTTTCATCGCTACTGTCTCGACGCGCGATTTCCTGGTAAAGGGGGCAAGCTGGGTAAGTGTCCTTGCTAGCCCTGGCCCCTGCGGGGGCTTTTATTGTTACCCTGAGATTGTCAATAAAAATAGTTTTTAAATGCATCTTGTGCCGGGACAAGTTGACGAATACTGTTGCTGAAATAATAAGATAACTGCCTGCATTGCTTTCCCGGAGGAAGATTTCATGACCGATGAACAAGGGCAAACGTTAATGTATGCCCTTTTTGGTACCACCAGCCCTCATTGGCGCCTTACTGCAGACAGCGATGCTCTTAATTTCGCCGAGGATGAACAGGCGAAAACCAATCTTGCTATTCCCCTTACCTCTTCTCAGGCCGGGCTGCTTCGCGCCATGACGGTAATCACCTCCAGCGTCAACATCACGCTTTCACTGCGTGGCGAATATCTCGCGATGCATTTTGTCGGCCGTAAAGTTGATCAATATACCTGGGCGGGCAGCGCGTCAGCCTGGGGCGACACCACTGCCGTGGCCAGAGATTTGACCCAGGGGCTGTCGTTTGCTGAGCAGGTTGTCTCGGAGGCAAACTCGGTAATCGTGATACTCGATCAGCGGGGAAACATTCAGCGATTTAACCGTTTGTGCGAAGAATATACCGGCCTGAAGGAACAGGAAGTTATTGGCCGTAATGTGTTTCAGCTGTTTATGACTCGCCAGGAAGCCAGCGAGTCGCGCCGCAATATTGCTGGTTTTTTCCGCGATGGCAGCTCTTACGAAGTGGAACGCTGGGTGAAGACCAAAAAAGGTCAGCGGCTGTTCCTGTTTCGCAACAAGTTTGTGCACAGCGGCAGCGGAAAAAACGAGGTTTTTCTAATCTGTTCCGGTACGGATATCACTGAAGAACGACGGGCGCAGGAACGGTTACGCGTGCTGGCCAATACCGATACGGTGACCGGCCTGCCAAACCGCAACGCGATTCACCAGCAGATTGCTCAGGTGATTGAAGCCCGCGAAAACTCTACTATTGGCGTGGTCTATCTTGACCTCGACAACTTTAAAAAAGTGAACGACGCCTACGGCCATATGTTTGGCGATCAGCTTTTACAGGCTGTTTCACTGGCTATCTTAAGCTGCCTCGATAAAAATCAGACACTTGCCCGCCTTGGCGGCGACGAGTTTCTGGTGCTGGCTGAAGATACCTCGCAGGAGAAGATGGAAGCGATGGCCACGCGGATTCTGGAGCACCTGCGCCAGCCTTTCCGCATCGGCTTAATCGAAGTCTACAGTGGCTGTTCCATCGGCATTGCGCTGTCTCCTGCTCATGGTGAAGAGCGGGAAAGCCTGATTCGTAATGCCGATACCGCCATGTATTACGCCAAAGAGCATGGCCGTGGCCGCTATTGCCTCTTCTCGGCGGAGATGAACAAGCGGGTTTTCGAGTATGTCTGGCTCGACACCAACCTGCGTAAGGCGCTGGAACAGGATCAGCTGCTGCTGCACTATCAGCCTAAGATCGACCAGGGCGGCGCGGTCAGCAGCGTTGAAGCGCTGGTGCGCTGGAACTCACCAGAACGCGGCATGGTGTCGCCAGGGGAGTTCATCGCCTATGCCGAGGAGTCGGGTCTGATTGTGCCGCTGGGGCGCTGGGTGATGCTCACCGCGGTGAAACAGATCGTGGAATGGCGCAAGCAAGGCATTATGTTGCGCGTTGCGGTAAACGTTTCTGCGCGCCAGCTGATCGATCAGAGCATCTACCTCGACTTACAGCAGGCGCTGCAGGAGAACGGGCTGGATGACTGCCCGATCGATATTGAGCTGACCGAAAGCTGCCTGATTGAGAATGAAGAGAAGGCGCTGATGCTGATGAAGCAGTTTCAGCAGCTGGGTGCCGAAGTGCATCTGGATGATTTTGGTACCGGCTACTCGTCGCTGTCACAGCTGGCGCGCGTGCCTATCGACGCCATCAAGCTGGATCAAAGCTTTGTGCGCGACGTAAACACCCAGCCGGTGGCGCAATCGCTGGTGCGCGCTATCGTTGCCGTGGCCAAGGCACTGGAGCTGAAGGTGATTGCGGAAGGCATCGAAACTGAAGCGGAAGAGACGTTCGTGATGGAAAGCGGTGTCGATGTGCGACAGGGCTACCTTTATGCGAAGCCAATGCCCGCAGAAGATATCGGGCATTGGCTGGTTAAGCGTCCTGCCCTTGGCTAATTATCCCGCTTTACGTAACTGCGCACTGTGGCGGTTTTGCAACTGCACCAGGCGCGTCATGTAAGCGAGGTCCTTTGGTTCAATGGTAAAGGCAAAGTCGACCCAGTCTTCGGTAATATCCATCAGCTCGGCGCGTGACAGCTGCAACACACGCTGACGCGCTTTCAACATCGCCCTGACCCCGTTGAGCTTGGGCTGTAACGTATCGATAAAGGTACGTACCGCCCGATAGCCTTCACCGGGTTGAAACACCTTATCCACCAGGCCACGGGTTTCAAACCACTCCGCAGAGTGTGATTCCCCCTCACAAATCAGCTCTTCCGCCAGCTTCATGCCGGAACGGCGAGCCACCAGCGAATAGCCGCCCATTCCCGGAAACAGGTTAAAGGCAATTTCCGGAAAACCCATCCGTGCGTTGTTCTGCGCCAAAATAAAGTGATGCGCCAGCGCGGCCTCAAATCCACCGCCCAGTGCGCTTCCCTCAATCATCGCCAGTGACACCGCGCCGGTGTCAAAACCCCGAGCCGCCGCGTGGATGCAATCCACACAGGCGCGCGCATACGCACGCAGCGCCTCCCGACGGTTGTTTTGGATGCAGTCAACAAAGAAGCCGAGATCGCCTCCTGCGTTGAACATCGATGGCACCAGCGACCCGGTGACCCAAAAGTCAATCTTCAGGCCCGAGCGTTGCGCGGCATAGCTCAGATTCATGATCTCTTCAATCAGAGCATGGTTAAAACTGGGACGCGGTTGCGCACGCAACATCATCCACATGGTTCGGCGGCCTTCCTCGTAATAAGCAGAAAGTTGCGTGGTTTGTCCTGCTTCGGTAAACACTCTGCATGCCGCCTGGTTTAAAACTGTCATAATGGTATCCTCTCGTTATATGAATGCGTTAACCGCAACACCAGCGTAAACGAGAGTGAGGCCAAACTTAATAAGAGTAAGATTTTTAAGAAAAAACCGTGCTAAATCGCTGACTTAGCACGGTTTTAAAACATTAGCGCGGCTATTTTATTGCGGCATGCTGCGCCGAGGCCACTTGCAGACGCTTAATGCGTCGTGAATAGAGCGCGGTGAGTATCGGCACTAAAATCGAGGTGACAATCACCGAGGTCGCGACCAGTGCGGTGGCAGCGGGCGCTACCGCCTTAAACTGTGGCAACATTTCAGCAATCAGCACCGGCGTGGCTACCGCGGCGCCAGCGGAACTGGAGGCAGCGATGCCCGCCGTGCCGTCACCGCCGCCAATCCAGCGGTCGGCGAAAATCAGTGGGATGCCAGTGACCACAATTACCGCCAGGCCGAGCATGATACCGAGCAGACCGGTCTGTGCGATGACCGTAAGATCGATGGTGTTGCCAAGGGCGAAGGCGAAGAAAGGGATCAGCGTCTGAATCGCCTTGCTGAAAAACTCGCGCAGTTCAGGATCGATATTGCCCAGCGTGAAGCCAATCACAAATGGCAGCACCGCGCCGACAAACACATGTGGTTCAAAAGAGGCGATACCGGCGGTGCCGAGGATTACCATGGTCATCAGCGGGCCCGATTCCAGCGACATCAGGACAAAGGCGCCCGCCTCTTCTTTGGTGCCATATTGTTGCATCACCGAGGCGTACAGGCCGCCGTTGGTCATGTCCATTGCCGCAACCAGCGCCAGGGTGGACAACCCCGCCAGCATACCGACCTCAAAGCCATTCTCTGGAATCAATCGCGATGCAACCGCAGCGACGATCCAGGCCACGGCAATTTTTGTCACCACCAGCGTACCGGATTTGCGTAGTACGGTGCCGGTAGCACTGAGCTTGATCGACGCGCCCATGCAGAAAAACCATACCGCCAGAATCGGTACCGTGCCGCCAATCAGGCCGTTGGTAAATGAGCCAAAATATTTGCCGGCACCGGGCGCAAGCGTGTGGCAGAGAGCGCCAAGGAAAAGCGGCACTAACATCATGCCGCCAGGGATTTTGTCAATCGCGCGTTTGATATGCATTTTGTTTTCACCTTGATTCAGCAAGACGAAGTCGTCGGTTGCAGAGGCCCGGATGGGCGGTGAAAGCAAGATAGCGGAATAGTCACGCTGCAAAAGTGATCTGGTCGATATTTTTAAAACAACGTTTCATTTTTATAGATCTGCCATTTTGAAAGGCAAATCACTCCTTTTGACCGTACCAGGCATCTTTGCCGTGCTTGCGCAAATAGTGCTTATCCAGCAGTGCCGGATTGATGGCGGGCAGCTGCGGCGTCAGTTGCTGGCTGAACAGAGCCATGTAGGCCACCTCTTCCAGCACTACCGCGCTATGCACCGCATCCTGCGCACTTTTTCCCCAGGCAAAAGGCCCGTGTGAATTGACCAGCACAGCGGGAATCGCCAGCGGATCGATCTGCCGTTCGCGCAGCGTCTCAATGATCACCTGCCCGGTTTGCCACTCATAGCGCTCAATGATTTCATCATCACGCATGGCACGTGAACAGGGAATGGTGCCGTAAAAATCATCGGCGTGCGTGGTGCCCCAGGCAGGAATATCGCGTCCGGCCTGTGCCCAGATGGTCGCATGTCGGGAATGGGTATGGACAATTCCGCCTGCTTCTGGCCAGGCCAGATAGAGTGCACGATGGGTATCGGTATCAGAAGAAGGACGTTTTGTGCCCTCCACTACGCGGCCGGTTTCCACTTCAACCACCACCATGTCGGCTTCCGTCATCTCACTGTATTTCACACCAGAGGGTTTGATCACCATCAGCCCAGAGGCGCGGTCTATCTCGCTAACGTTACCCCAGGTAAAGGTCACCAGATTGTGCTCCGGTAAGGCCAGATTTGCCTCGAGCACCTGCTTTTTCAGTTGTTCCAGCATCCTGTTTCTCCTTGCAAATAAACAGCAACAGTGTTGCCTGAAGCGAGCCTGGAGAATATGGATTGACTGGCTGTAATGCCGTCGGAAAGTCGCTGATGAGAGGAAACTGTGATGGAAATTGAGAGTTTTTAACCTGTTCAGGCGAAACGGAAAACCTACAATACTCGGGTCAGCTACCTGTGCACAGGACATGACATTATCGCGTTATGCCTTGCTTATGCGCACATAATGAAAAATTATACACAGAGCGGAATAAGAGAAACAGAAGACCATCTATACTTGTGGTGTTGTCTCTGAGATCAATAACAAAGGAGTAGTGATGACAATCAATTTTAAACGCGTATCAGCGGTGGTTTTGGCCACCACGTTAGTCATTTCATTGAGCGGATGTTCTAACTGGTCAAAACGCGATCGCAACACCGCGATCGGCGCAGGCGCAGGTGCTATCGGCGGTTCTGTACTGACCAACGGCAGTGGCCTGGGCACCGTAGGTGGTGCAGCAGTAGGCGGCATTATCGGCCACCAGATCAGCCGCTAACGCACTTACCTGATACTTCACACAGCGTAATAACAATAAGCAAAAGGCCACTAATCAGTGGCCTTTTTTTTATCCGCCCGCCAGCTTAACCTTCAGCCCTTTCGCTTCCAGCAGGCTTTTCAACAGATCGCGCTTATCGCCCTGGATTTCGATGACGCCGTCTTTAATCGCGCCACCGCAGCCGCATTTCTTTTTCAGCTCGGCAGCCAGCGTGCTCAGCCCCGCATCATCCAGATCGAGGCCGGTGATCAAACAGACGCCCTTGCCCTTGCGTCCGCTGGTTTGCCGCTGAATACGCACAATACCGTCACCTTTGGGCCGCACCGGTGCTGCTTTTGGTGTATCGATACGGCCGCTGTCGGTTGAATATACCAGAGGATTGTCGCGACTCATTTTGCTTCCTGTAACGATGCCAGAATAGTGTTCAGTGTAGCGCCCGGATCGGTGGATTGGGTGATCGGGCGTCCAATGACCATGTAATCCACGCCGGCGCGCTGCGCATCCACCGGCGTCATGATGCGACGCTGATCGCCAGCCTCGCTGCCCGCTGGACGAATGCCTGGCGTTACCAGCCTGAATGCGCTGCCCAGCTCTGCTTTGAACGTTGCGGCTTCCTGCGCCGAGCACACCACGCCGTCCAGGCCATTCTGTTGTGCCAGCCGTGCCAGACGTCCGGCATATTCTGCCGGTGACGCCTGAATGCCCAGATCAAGCAGATCGCTGCTTTCCATGCTGGTGAGTACGGTAACGGCGATCAACAACGGCGCATCTTTGCCAAATGGCAGTAACGCCTCTTTGGCCGCCGTCATCATGCGCGCCCCGCCGCTGGCATGCACGTTGACCATCCAGACGCCAAGATCGGCCGCTGCGGCGACCGCGTGCGCGGTTGTATTGGGAATGTCATGAAATTTGAGGTCGAGGAAAATCTCGAAGCCACGCTGCTGCAGCGAGGTGACAAAGTCAGGGCCGAACCGGGTAAACATCTCTTTACCCACTTTCAGACGGCAACTGCGGGGATCGATGCCATCCACAAAGGCCAGCGCACGGTCGCGATCGGCATAATCGAGAGCGATCAGAATCGGTGAAGAGATCGGAGCAGGTGAAGTCATGAATTGTCCTTGGCTGAGCACCGGCGGGCGCATTGATAAACGGCAGCATTCTACCTGCGGTCACCGCCCTATGACAATGTTGCAACGGCCTGTCGCCATTGTTCTTTTGCCAGACTTTTAGATGACCTGTGCTCTGGGGTAAGGTTAACCTTGTATACATTATATAGTATGTTGTAACTAGCATCGACCATTAAAAAAATGGGCAGTATTATTGCCCATCCAGCCCGCGAATCGGTTTTACCGAGGACCATGCGCGGCACGAAGGACAGTGCCAGTAAAGCGCATGCGCGGTAAAACCGCATTTGTGACAGCGATAACGCGGCTTAGTGCGAATCTGTTCGCCAACCATATCGCGCAGCACCATCAGGCTCTCTTTCGCGCGACCATCTTCAGCTTCCTGCAGGTGAAAATCCATCAGACGATGGAAAACACGCATCGTGGGATGGCGTTGCAACTGGCGGTTTACATAAGCTTCGGCGGTTTCCGCGCCTTCCTGTGCTTCCATGATGTCCGCCAGATAAAGTTCGGCTGCTGCACCGGTGTTCTCTTCCACGCAGCGCTGCAGATATTCCGCCCACTGATCGGTACGTTGCAGATGACCATAACAGGTTTCCAGCATCGGCAGCGTTTCGCTCACCAGCTCTTTGTCCTGCTCAATCACGCGCTGCAGAAAACCGGTGGCTTTGGCAAACTCTTCCTGCGCCATCAGAATACGGCCCATCATAATGGACACGCGCGCGCTCTGCCGATCGGCCGCCTCGCCCTTTTTCAACAGGCTCATCGCCCGTTCAAGATCGTCACTGCCCATCGCCTGCAGCGCCAGCTCGCAGTAAAAGTGCGCAATCTCCATCTTCTGCTTATCTTTACCGAGCTTGACCAGCCGCTCAGCGACGTCAATTGCCTGCTGCCATTCGCTGGTTGCCTGATGAATCAGCAGCAGCTGTTGCAGGGCGCTGACGCGAAACTCAGTTTCATCGGTCAACTGGGTAAACATATCTTCCGCGCGGTCATACATACCGGCGGCCATGTAGTCGCGGCCCAGCTGCTGCACTGCCAGCAAGCGCTGATCGTAGTTCAGCGAGGCGCTTTCCATTAAAGACTGGTGAATGCGGATGGCGCGATCCACTTCGCCGCGTGAACGAAAAAGATTGCCCAGCGTCAGGTGCGCTTCCACGGTGCCGCTGTCCTCTTTCAACATATCGAGAAACAGATCGACCGCTTTGTCCTGCTGATTTGAGAGCAGGAAGTTAACCCCCGTCACGTAATCCCGCGACAGGCGGCTCGCTTCCTGTTGCTTATCCTGCTGTGCGCTTCGTCTGCCCATATACCATCCGTAAGCAGCGGCAACGGGAAGGAGCAGGAATAGCAATTCCAACATAAGAGGTTATTCCTTGACCACAACACTGCGCGAGGCGGCAGATTTCGATTCATTCTGCTGGCTGATCTGCTGTTGCAGACGTTTTAGCTTACGTTGTGTGTGGCCCAACGAGACGCGCACGCGCAGCCAGAACAGGCCGCATATCGCCCAGCCAAGCAGGAAGCCCGCGGCAAACAAGGTCGCCAGAAGCGTGGAGATGCTGAACTGTCCTTGTGCGAGCAGGTAGTTAAAGGTGACCACCTGATCGTTATGTGCGCCAAGCGTGACGGAAATGATAAAAATGACCAGCACGACTAAAAAAATCAGCAAATATTTCACGTTTCTTCCCGTATGGAATGGTAACTAAAAGAATTATGCCAAAAAAGCGCGGCGGATGCTGCAACGTCATCATCAGCAGCGCGCGCTTTTCCTCTCCTGGCTGCCTGAATTATTTGGGGGCGAAATGTGTCAATGCAATCACCTGCCCTGCTCTTCCCGCTGATTTATCTCCTGCGACTCTTCAACCGGCACGGTAAGCGGGCCACACACTCTTTGCGCCAACCACACGGCGAGGGTAACCAGCAACCAGCTTATCAGCGTGGCCACGATCAAATCACGCGGCCAGTGCATGCCGAGCAGCATACGGCTGACCATCACGCCAGTAGCCCACAGCAGTAGCACCACGATGGTCAGGGTACGGCGGCGCGGCCACAGTAGACCTACACCCAATAATGCCCAGCTGGCGGCAAACAGGGTATGACCGGATGGAAAAGCAAAGCCGGTTTCAAACGCCCAGTGCCGTTTTAGCCATCCCGGAACCTGTTGTTCGTCCTGCAACAGGTTAGTGACCATTTCGCCACGCGCCTTACGCTTGAGCTGATAGAACGTCTCTTCATTGACGCCGTGCGTTTTTTCCAGCCAGAGTACGTAGGGCCGCGGTTCCTGCACGCGCTCTTTAATGAAAGATTTGGTGTACTGGCCCGCCATAATGGCCGCAAGCATAATAGCGACAAGGAAAAGCGCGGGTTTAAGGCGAAAGCGCAAACACCATAAAAACCAAGCGGTCAGCAGGATAAAAGTGATGATGCCCCAGGGACGAGTCACGGTTTCAGTCATCCAGAACAGGCCTTTCAACCACAAGGTATTCTGCCCCGGCTGCCATTGCCAACCTGACAGCCATACCACCAGCGGTATGATCAGCAACAGTAATGCGCCCAAAGCGGTTCGCCTGGCGATGTCAAACATCCGAGCTCCTTGGTGATGGCAAAAAATCTGCAAAGCAATACAATAGCTTAAAAAATAATAACATAACGATTACTACTTGGATAATTGTGCTTTATCACTACAATCGCTGATACAGGTTACCCCTTACAATAGTGGTTATGGCAAAATAGCCGCCATCATTCAGGTCAGTCGGGCCTGCAAGCGTTACCATTATGATAGCGCAACAGATCAAGGTTCTGGAGAGTTACATGCAGCTGAAACGGGTGGCAGAAGCCAAACTGCCAACGCCATGGGGAGATTTCCTGATGGTGGGATTTGAAGAACTGGCCACCGGGCACGACCATGTTGCCCTGATTTATGGCGATATCAACGACAATGAGCCAGTGCTGGCGCGAATTCATTCAGAGTGTCTCACCGGTGATGCGCTGTTCAGCTTGCGCTGTGACTGCGGCTTTCAGCTGGAAGCCGCGCTGACCGCCATCGCTGAAGAGGGTCGCGGTGCGCTGCTTTATCATCGTCAGGAGGGTCGCAATATTGGCTTGTTAAACAAGATTCGCGCCTATGCGTTGCAGGATAAGGGTTACGACACGGTTGAGGCTAACCATCAGCTCGGCTTCGCTGCCGATGAGCGTGATTTCACCCTCTGCGCCGATATGTTTAAGCTGTTGGGCGTCAATGAAGTCCGTCTGCTGACTAACAACCCACGCAAGGTTGAGATCCTCAGCGAAGCGGGCATCAATATTGTCGAGCGCGTGCCGCTGATAGTGGGGAGAAATCCTAAGAATGCCCATTATCTCGATACCAAAGCTGAGAAAATGGGCCATTTGTTGCCTAAAGGATAAGAGGAAAAAGGCCGTTACCGGCCTTTTTTTAGCTCTTCAACATGTTCCTGATAACAAAATGCAGGATGCCATCGTTGCGGTAATAGGTCAGTTCATTACCGGTATCAATGCGACAACGCGTCACCAGTTCCTCTTTGCTGCCATCGGAACGCGTTAAGGTCACGCGCACCGTACAGCCTGGCTGCAAATCTTCCAAATCTTCCACGTCAATCAGCTCTTCCCCGGTGAGATTAAGGGTTTTACGCGTGACGTCTTGCGGAAACTCCAGCGGTAAAATCCCCATGCCAATCAGGTTTGAGCGGTGAATACGCTCGAAAGACTCAGCGATTACTACGCGAACGCCCTGCAATCGTGGCCCTTTTGCCGCCCAGTCACGGCTGGACCCTGAGCCGTACTCTTTGCCGGCTATGATCGCCAGCGGCACGTTCTCCTGCTGATATTTCATTGCGGCATCGTAAATCGCCATCTGCTCGCCGCTGGGGTAATGCTTGGTTATCCCCCCTTCCACGCCCGGCACCATCTCATTGCGAATACGAATATTGGCAAAGGTGCCACGCATCATGACTTCATGGTTACCGCGGCGTGAACCGTAAGAGTTAAAGTCATTGCGCTCGACGCCATGCTGTTGCAGATAGCGTCCCGCCGGACTTTCGGCTTTGATGCTGCCCGCAGGTGAAATATGGTCAGTGGTCACCGAATCGCCGAGCATAGCCAGAATCCGGGCGCCGCGAATATCTTTCACCGGTTTAGGCTCCGCTTCCATATCGTCAAAGAACGGCGACAGACGGATGTAGGTTGATCCTTCATCCCAGTCATAGGTTGCCGCCTCGCTGACCTTGATCTCCTGCCATTCCGGCGTGCCGTCGAACACTTCGGCATACTCTTTGTGGAACATGTCCACCGAAACCTGCTGCACCGCTTCCGCAATCTCTTCCGGCGTCGGCCAGAGATCTTTCAGATAAACCGGCTTGCCGCTGAGATCGTTACCCAGCGGTTCAGTTTGCAGGTTGATGTGCATATTGCCTGCCAGCGCATAAGCCACAACCAGCGGCGGTGAAGCGAGCCAGTTGGTTTTGATCAGTGGATGAATTCGCCCTTCAAAGTTGCGGTTGCCTGAGAGCACGGCCGCAACGGTGAGATCACCTTCTTTGATGCCGTTTTCAATGGCGTCCGGCAGCGGCCCGGAGTTACCGATACAGGTGGTGCAGCCGTAGCCAACCAGATTAAAACCAAGCTTATCGAGATGCGGCGTCAACCGGGCTTTGGCAAGATAATCAGAGACCACTTTCGAACCCGGCGCCAACGACGCCTTCACCCACGGCTTACGCCGCAGTCCCAGTGTGACCGCTTTTTTCGCTACCAGGCCCGCCGCCATTAACACACTGGGGTTGGATGTGTTGGTACAGGAGGTAATGGCGGCAATCACTACCGCGCCATCCTCCAGCTCATATTCGTGTCCGCTTTCACTGTCGGACCATTTCACCGTCTTGTGGGCTTTCTGGGCACGGTTAACTTCCAGTTCGTTGCTGGCGTTGAACGCATTAGGCACATCGCCCAGCGATACGCGGTCCTGCGGACGTTTTGGTCCGGCAATACTGGATTCAACATCGTGCATATCCAGCGACAATGAGCTGGTAAAGACCGGCTCGTCGCCTGGATTACGCCACAGGCCCTGCGCTTTGGCATAGGCTTCCACCAGCGCTACCTGTTCATCGCTACGGCCTGTCAGACGTAAATAGCCCACCATTACCTCGTCGACCGGGAAAAAGCCGCAGGTTGCGCCATATTCAGGGGCCATATTGGCGATGGTGGCACGATCGGCCAGCGGCAGATCGGCCAAGCCGTCCCCGTAAAACTCAACAAATTTTCCTACCACGCCATGCTTGCGCAGCATCTGCGTAACCGTTAATACCAGGTCGGTCGCGGTAATACCCGGCTGTAGCTTACCGGTGAGTTTAAAGCCAACCACATCCGGAATGAGCATGGAGACCGGCTGACCGAGCATTGCTGCCTCAGCTTCGATGCCGCCTACGCCCCAGCCAAGCACGCCGAGCGCGTTGATCATCGTTGTGTGGGAATCAGTACCTACCAGCGTATCCGGCCAGGCGTAATGTTCGCCATCGCGCTCTTCCTGCCAGATAGCTTTACCGAGATACTCCAGATTGACCTGATGGCAGATGCCGGTGCCCGGCGGCACGACCCGAAACTGATTAAAGGCTTTTTGTCCCCAGCGCAAAAACACATAGCGCTCGTGGTTACGCTCCATTTCCAGGCGCACGTTCTCTTCGAACGCATCGTCATTGCCAAAATGGTCGACGGTCACCGAGTGGTCAATGACCAGATCGACCGGGGAGAGCGGATTGACCTTCGCCACGTCGCCGCCCAGCCGGTTAACGGCTTCACGCATTGCCGCCAGATCAACCACCGCCGGAACGCCGGTAAAATCCTGCATTAACACACGTGCCGGGCGATAAGCAATCTCTCGATCGGCATGAGCGGTCTGCTGCCAGTCTGCCAGCGCCTGAATATCTTCAGCCGTAACGGAATCGCCGTCCTGCCAACGCAGCAGATTTTCAAGCAGGACCTTGAGGGATTTGGGCAGACGATCAACATTGCCCAGCTGTTCAGCAGCACGCGGCAGGCTAAAGTAATGGTAAGACTTACCTTCCACATCCAGCCTGTCCTGACTTATTTCGTGTAGGGATAACGACATAGCTCCTCCATATTATTGTACGAGCGTTCACCCTAAAGGCTCAGGGCATACAATAAAGATAGTCCACACAGTCATTAACGTTTTGATAACAACAAAAATTGACACTTTTAAATAAAACGATAGAAACAAAAACGCCCCGCGAATAACTCGCAGGGCGTTTGTTAAAATTTGTGTTAATTACATTACCAGAACTGCAGCGCCGCTCCAGAATGCACAAGACAGGGCCCAGGCGCTATACCACGTAATTTTAGTAAGATTCATATATAACTCGCTCAGGCCGGAATACGGCCAATAAAAAACGCACATTCAGAATCAAGCAGTTAGCGCCGATCCAACCGATTTTTAGAGACCCAGAAGTGTTGATGTTTATGGACATCAAACGCTATAAGCGAAAACAATATTACTTAAATCAAATTAACCACATTGCGCAGTTAGCTTTACGGCAAATATAACAAACAGCTTATTTTACTTTCTCATCGAACATCGATTCGATGAAATTTCTCTGCTTCTCGTTCAGGTTCCATGATGGGGGTATATTCACTGTGTCCGCATCCCTGGCTTTGCAGTAGGGAGAGGCTTCAACATTGCGCGCCTGCTTCGGTTTGTGACTCAGCGTATGTCCCAACATGATTTACCCCCAGAAGCGCCAAATCATTACTGCAATCCCCACCCAGAACAGGGCAGACACAGCAAAAACGGATAACCATGCGTTGCGGCGGGTGTTACCACTACGCTCGACCTTAGTGCTTTTTGCCCGGAAGCCGGGTTGTACAGTTATTCTGGTAGCCATAGTTTTTGATAATCACTCTCAATGAAACGATTGTTAGGACCGATGAAGAATTAGGACGAATCCTAAACTCTTACCCAATTAAAATCCAGCTATTTTTATTGAACACAACGATTAACGTTATTAATCAAATTGGCAATTATCGTTCAGTAAACTGCTGCTCTTTAACTGCGACATAATTGCTCCGTAACTTAAATTAAAATAATCGGCACAAAAATCAGATCCATCTATTAATAGAGCCACCCGGTTGCATTAGCGGTGCAGCTGACCTAAGCCACATCGGATAACTGGAGTATGAGATTTATCCTGGCTTTCTGCAAAACAGAACATAGGAAAATGTGCTGCATTTCTCATTTAAGAAACAACAATGAATAAACCTGTGAGCCATGTTTCATTTACAATAAATTAATAAAACAGATGTGAAAATGGGGCTTTAGGACCAACCAGACATAAAAAAAGCCGCATAAGCGGCTGAGAAAAGAAGGAAATGCTGGCTAAACTCTATTTGACAGGCAATTTTATATCTTTGAACATGGCTTCAATGTCATCGTTAGATCGTAATGCCACGGCGGTATCCACGACGTCTCGCGTCAGGTGTGGCGCAAAACGTTGAATAAAATCATACATATAGCTTCTAAGGAATGTGCTACGGCGAAAGCCAATTTTGGTCGTGCTATAGGTAAAAGTATCTGTCGCTTCTATGCGGATTAAGTCAGGGTCTGCAACAGGATCGACTGCCATGCTGGCAATAACCCCTACTCCCAGCCCTAAACGCACGTAAGTTTTGATCACGTCAGCATCGGTGGCGGTAAAAATTATTTTCGGCGTCAGGCCAGCGCGATTGAAAGCAGTATCCAGTTCAGATCGTCCGGTAAAGCCGAAGGTGTAGGTTACCAACGGATATTCAGCCAACTCCTCAATCGATACTTTGCTTTTCGCCGCCAGTGGATGGTCCGGGGTGACCACGATAGCGCGGTTCCAGTGATAGCAAGGCAGCATGATTAAATCGTCATACAGGTGCAGCGCTTCGGTGGCGATAGCAAAATCGGCATTCCCCTTGGATACCGCCTCTGCAATCTGCGTAGGCGAGCCCTGATGCATATGCAATGAGACACGCGGATAGCGCTCGATAAAGCCCTTAATGACGTTTGGCAGTGCATAGCGCGCCTGAGTATGTGTGGTGGCGACGTATAGCGATCCCTTATCCGGCCAGGTGTGCTCGCCTGCTACCGACTTAATCGCCTCAACCTTTGACAACACTTCACGGGCGATGCGGATAATCTCTTCACCGGCCGGTGTAACCTGCGTCAGGTGTTTGCCACTGCGCGCAAATATTTGAATGCCAAGCTCGTCTTCCAGCATGCGCACTTGTTTACTGATGCCCGGCTGCGAGGTGTAAAGCCCTTCAGCGGTAGAGGAAACGTTAAGATTGTGGTTAACGACTTCGACGATATAACGCAGCTGTTGCAGTTTCATAATGGTGTTCCCGGTTAGCGTCCAGTGCACGCCCTCTTTCCGTTCGTGAAATGATGCAGGCGACGGGTAAAGGTCAGGCAAAATGGTGGGGTTTTACTATAACAACTATATCATTTTACGTTTGGATGTAGAGGATATTGTTATAAGCAGCGCCATAAAAAAAGGCCAGCAAAGCTGACCTTTTCATTAGCGAACGTTAAGCGGGGGCTACTTTTTCGCTTCCTGCCATTTGCCATCAACAAAAAAAGCTGACCAGCCGGTGGCTTTTCCCTCTTTTTCTGAGCTGACATACTGCTGTTTTGTCTTACGACTGAAGCGAACGACCGTCTTATTCCCCTCTTTGTCGGCTACAGGCGCATCGGCCAGGTAGCGCAATTTCTCAGGCAGACGATCTTTAAAGCGTTGCAGCTCTTCCACCAGCGGCGCACGGGTTTCGCGCGATTTCGGGAAGGTGTTAGCGGCAAGGAACACGCCTGCCGCGCCGTCACGCAGCACGAAGTAGGCATCGGACTTCTCACACGCCAACTCAGGCAGCGGTACCGGATCTTCTTTTGGTGGCGCAACGTCGCCATTACGCAGAATTTTACGCGTGTTTTTGCACTCTTCGTTGGTGCAGGCCATGTATTTACCGAAACGACCCATCTTCAGGTGCATCTCAGAACCACATTTTTCACATTCTACGATAGGGCCGTCGTAGCCCTTGATGCGAAACTCGCCCTGCTCAATTTCGTAGCCATCACAGCCGGGATTGTTACCACAGACGTGCAGCTTGCGCTGGTTGTCGATCAGATAACTGTCCATGGCGGTGCCGCACTTCTCACAGCGGCGACGGGCACGTAACGCATTGGTTTCGGCATCGTCACCTTCAAGAATGTTCAGCACTTCATTTTCAGGAATCAGGTTAATCGTCTGCTTACAGCGCTCTTTAGGCGGTAACGCGTAACCTGAACATCCTAAAAACACGCCGGTGCTGGCGGTGCGAATACCCATTTGACGGCTACAGGTTGGGCAGTCAATAGTGGTCATCACCATCGCATTCGGCTGCATGCCGCCTTCTTCCGGATCTTTTTCAGCCTGCTCAAGCTGCTGGCTAAAATCGCTGAAAAAGCTGTCGAGCACCCCTTTCCATTTCGCTTCGTTGTTCGCGACCTGGTCAAGGCTGTTTTCCATATGCGCGGTAAAATCGTAGTTCATCAGCTCGCGGAAATTTGCTTCCAACCGATCGGTAACGATTTCACCCATTTTTTCCGCATAGAAACGGCGACTTTCAACGCGCACATAACCGCGATCCTGAATAGTCGAAATAATTGACGCATAGGTTGACGGTCGGCCAATGCCGCGCTTTTCCAGTTCACGCACCAGTGAGGCTTCGCTGAAGCGCGCCGGCGGCTTGGTAAAGTGCTGACTTGGCGTCAACTGCACCAGCGTGAGATCGTCACCGACGTTGACCGGCGGCAGGGTGCGATCTTCATCGCCTTTGCGCAGCGCTGGCATCACTTTGGTCCAGCCGTCAAAACGCAGCGTACGGCCTTTCGCTTTCAGTCTGAAATCACCAGCATTGACGGTCAGCGTCGTTGAATCGTACTGCGCAGGCATCATCTGACAGGCAACAAACTGGCGCCAGATCAGCTGATAAAGCTTCTGCGCATCCGCTTCCATGTCCTTCAGGCTTTCCGCCAGCACGTTGACATCAGAAGGACGAATCGCTTCGTGTGCCTCCTGCGAATTGTCTTTGCTGGCGTACTGATTTGCTGCTTCCGGCAGATACTTTTTACCGAACTCGCCGCCGATATAGTCGCGTACCATGCTTACCGCATCCTGACTCAGATTGGTTGAGTCAGTACGCATATAGGTGATGTGACCCGCTTCATACAGCCGTTGGGCCATCATCATGGTTTTTTTGACGCCAAAACTCAGGCGGGTACTGGCGGCCTGCTGCAGCGTCGAGGTAATAAAAGGTGCACCCGGTTTGCTGCTGGTCGGCTTATCTTCACGATCGGCAACGGTAAAGCGCGCTTTTTCCAGCAGGCTCAACGCCGCCTGGGTCTGCTCACCGTTTACCGGGCGAAATGCTTTGTCGCCCTGATGCGTGACCTGCATGGCCAGATCGCTGCCTTTTGGCGTGGTGAAATCAGCATCCAGCTCCCAGTACTCTTCGGGAACGAAGGCTTTGATCTCACGCTCACGTTCTACGACCAGACGTACCGCTACCGACTGAACGCGTCCCGCGGAGAGACCACGTGCGATTTTTTTCCACAGCAAAGGGGAAACCATGTAACCCACCACGCGATCCATAAAGCGTCGCGCCTGCTGTGCGTTAACCCGGTTAATGTTCAGTTCGCCCGGCTTTTCAAACGCCTGACGAATGGCATTTTTGGTGATCTCGTTAAAGACCACGCGACTGAAGCGGGAATCATCACCGCCAATCACTTCCCGCAGGTGCCACGCAATGGCTTCCCCTTCGCGGTCAAGGTCAGTTGCGAGATAGATGTGGTCAGCGTTTTCAGCCAGTGCTTTCAGCTCGGCAACCACTTTTTCTTTGCCCGGGAGAATTTGATAATCCGCTTCCCAGTCATGCCACGGGTCAACGCCCATGCGGTTGACCAGCGCCGCTTTCTCATCTTTCTTAACTTTTTTGGCAGGTTTACTGGTTGTAGAGTCAGCGCTCTTTTTAACTGTTGATCCACTGGTCGGCAAATCACGAATATGACCTACGCTGGATTTCACCACGAAGTCATTGCCGAGATATTTATTGATTGTTTTGGCTTTTGCCGGGGACTCAACGATTACCAGAGCTTTTCCCATAATTACCTTTACCTGAATATAACGTCTGACCGTAAATGAAATGAAAGGATGACGACCGGTTGCGGTACAGAGGAATCTGATGCCTCATCAGAACCACAACGAAATGTCTTTATCCAACCTACTGAAAAGGCATGCCTTTTAACAGCGATGCAACTCCAGCACAACAAAATTTACTGCCAGAACCTGAATCGCCCACACTCTACCTGATAAAATCTGTTACGCAACCTTATTAGCACTCAGGTTAAAATCGCGCCATAAACTGCGAAGCAGTAAACAGATTTGAGCGAGTGTAGCCCGGCCAGTAATATAGAAGGATTCTCTTCACTGTCAAAAAATGAGGCAATAATGATGCTGACTACAACCGCCCTTTCGCGTGAAGCATTACTGGAACGGGCAAATGCCATGCTTGAAGCGCACGACGATTATTTTCCTGGTGTGCAGGTTGATGGCGTAGAGCAAAAAGGCGACGTGCTGGTGTTCAACGGCAATTTTTGGCTGGATGAGCAGGGATTACCCACGGCAAAAAGCACGCGGGTATTTAATCTGTATAAATTTTTGGCAACCGAACTGTCGAAACAGTATCACCTGGCGTAATGTCCGGCGATAAACCGGGCAACATTGACTACAGCAGCGGTTTATCGCCGCGCTGCCACAGCTTCAGCAGCGAGCGTTCGGCGCTGGCGGCCGCGCTCTGCGTAAAGCGATCGAACATTTTTTTGCGGCGAGCATAGCGCACGCTCAACACGTCAAAACGCTCCAGTTGCGAGATGATCAGCGTATCGCTGGTGCCAATCTCATCAACCAGTCCCAGCTCAAGTGCCTGACGTCCAAACCAGTGTTCGCCGGTGGCGACCTGCTCAATATCCAGCGAAGGACGCATCTCATGCACAAAATCTTTAAACAGCAGATGCGTTTCGTTTAAATCCTCACGGAATTTTTCACGGCCTTCTTCGGTATTCTCACCAAACAGAGTCAGCGTGCGCTTATATTGCCCGGCGGTATGCAGCTCAACATCAATATTGTTACGTTTCAGCAGGCGGTTAAAGTTAGGCACCTGCGCCACCACACCAATTGAGCCGACAATCGCAAAAGGCGCGGCGACGATACGATCGGCCACGCAGGCCATCATGTAGCCGCCACTGGCCGCCACTTTATCCACCGCAGCGGTAAAGGTGATACCGCTGTCGCGCAAACGCTGCAGCTGCGATGCAGCCAGGCCATAACCGTGCACTACGCCGCCTGGGCTTTCCAGTCTGAGCAGCACTTCATCGCCGGGTACGGCAACGGCAAGAATGGCGGAAATCTCTTCGCGCAACGATGCCACTTCGCCGGCGTCTATGCTGCCCTTGAAATCGAGCACGTAGAGTGAAGGTTTGGTGCTGTCACGCTTAATGCCTTGTTTCGCGTTGCGCTTAGCCAGCTTGTTTTTTTCTTTCTCGCGCTTTTTATGCTCTTTCAGCCAGGTTTTTTGCTCCAGTGGCGGCAGTTTAGCCAGCGTCATCTCCTCTTTGACATGACGATAGTCATCGCCAATACGCACTACCTTCAGCTGTCCTGCCTGACCACGCTTACGCTGCGCCACGTTCACCAGAATAATGGCGATGGCCGCGATGGCGGCCACAATGGTGATGGTTTTCGCCAGAAACAGTCCATACCAGAAAAGTAATTCCATTCGTCCGCCCTGTTGCACATGTTGTTAATTGTCTCTCAGTTTATCACAGCGTGACCGCTTCACATCACGCGCCCTGTGCTGGTTTGCACTGCCTGGTTTTTTCAGGCATAAAGCGAACACCATGAACAATTGCACGTGACGGCAATCTGCCGAGGAGCCGCTATGGATTACCAACCGAAAAACAACCTGCTTGAAGGCCGCATTATTTTGGTGACCGGTGCCACTGACGGCATCGGTCGCGAGGCAGCACTGACTTATGCCCGCCATGGCGCCGAGGTTTTGCTTTTAGGGCGCAACAGTGAAAAGCTCAGCCAGGTCGCTGCAGAGGTCGCGACCATAACCCGCAAGCCCGGCAAAACGTTCGTGCTGGATATGAATAGCGCTACCCCCGCAACCTGCCAGACGCTGGCAGCGTCGATTGCCGCTGAGGTTCCTCGGCTGGATGGTCTGCTGCATAACGCTGGCGTGCTGGGCGACATTGCGCCAATGTCAGAGATTAAACCGCACGTCTGGCGCGAAGTAATGCAGGTTAACGTAGACGCCACTTTTTGGCTGACGCAGGCGCTGTTGCCATTACTGTTGAAATCGGCTGCCGGCTCGCTGGTGTTTACCACCTCAAGCGTTGGCCGTACCGGTCGCGCCGGATGGGGCAGCTATGCGGTTTCCAAGTTTGCTACCGAGGGCATGATGCAAGTGCTTGCCGATGAGTATAAAGATCGTCATTTACGGGTGAACTGCATCAATCCTGGCGGAACGCGTACCAAAATGCGCGCCAGCGCCTTCCCACAGGAAGACGCCAATAAGCTGAAAACGCCAGCTGATTTAATGCCGCTTTACCTCTATCTAATGGGCGACGACAGCCGCAACGAGAACGGTGTCAGCTTTGATGCTCAGCCGGGCCGCAAGCCAGGAGCTGCAGAATAATGGCCGCTGAAGATCGTCATCAACAGCGCCAGCAGCGGTTGAAAGATCAGGTTGACGCCCGCATCGCCGCGGCAACGGACATGCGCGGCATTGTGATGGTGTTCACCGGCAACGGCAAAGGCAAAACCACCGCGGCTTTCGGCACGGCTACGCGGGCGGTCGGTCATGGCAAGCGCGTCGGCGTGATTCAGTTTATCAAAGGCGAATGGCCAAACGGTGAACGCCAGCTGCTGGAGCCGCAGGGCGTGGAGTTTCAGGTGATGGCCACCGGTTTTACCTGGGAAACACAGAGCCGGGAAACGGACAGCGTCGCCTGCGCGGAAGTGTGGCAACATGGCCTGCGCATGCTGGCTGATGCGCGTCTCGATCTGGTGATTCTGGATGAGCTAACTTACATGGTGAGTTACGATTACTTGCCGCTGGACGCGCTGCTCACGGCATTACGGCAACGCCCCGCTCATCAGAGCGTGATCATTACCGGGCGCGGCTGCCATCGTGACATTTTGGAACTGGCGGATACAGTGACGGAGATGCGACCGGTCAAACATGCGTTTGATGCCGGCATTCAGGCACAGCAGGGAATTGACTGGTAAAAAAAAGGCGCCCCGAAGGCGCCTTTTTTGTTATCCGCGTTTGCTGTTGCTGTTAGTGCGACGCGAACCGCTGCTGACATTGCTGTGACGTTTCACCGCCCGGCGAATCTGGTTCGCCTTGGTGCGACGGCGATCTTTTTCTACCGCCACCTTGGTGACCGTTTCCGCAGGCAGATCCACCAGCTCGCGCAAATAGTTAATTGGCGGCAGCTCCAGTTCGGTCCAGCCACCGCGTGGCAGACCTTTTGGCAACGGAATATCGCCATAACGCACACGAATCAGACGGCTAACCTGTACACCCACGGCTTCCCACAGGCGGCGCACTTCACGGTTACGGCCTTCGGTCAATGTGACGTTGTACCACTGGTTGATGCCTTCACCGCCGGCAAACTTGATGGTTTTAAATGCTGCCGGACCATCTTCCAGTTGCACACCGCGGCTCAGCTGGCGAATTTTATCATCGTCAACCTGGCCAAAAACGCGTACCGCATATTCACGCTCAACTTCACGACTTGGGTGCATCAGGCGATTGGCCAGCTCACCATCGGTGGTGAACAGCAACAGACCACAGGTGTTAACATCGAGACGACCCACCGCTACCCACCGCGCGCCGCGCAGGCGTGGCAGGCGATCAAATACGGTTGGGCGACCTTCGGGATCGTTGCGCGTGCACAGCTCGCCTTCCGGCTTATAGTAAGCGAGCACACGGCACACTTCCGTGGCCGATTCGGTGATGGCAACAATGTGCCCATCAATACGGATTTTCATCGATTTGTCGACTTCAACGCGATCGCCGAGGGTGGCAATTTTGCCATCGACGCTGACGCGTCCGGCGCTGATCATCGTTTCAATTTCGCGTCGTGAGCCATGGCCCGCGCGCGCTAAAACTTTTTGTAACTTTTCGCTCATTGAGCTGCCTCGCTGTCGCCTTCACAGGCGTCGTGGAAAAAACATTCAGGCAATTTTGGTCATTCCGCAGGAATTAACGCCGGGGATTGCACACCGCACTCTGATCGCGGCGAATCGTCGCTCTGCGCAGAGGCGGCATATTCTATACCAGTTAACTGCATAAAGCTGTGAAATCTTCACCCCGTAGTTAACGTCTGCGTAACGGCTCGTACCGCATCAGTTTATTGATTTATTTACCGCGTAATTAACCGCACCGATTATTTTCGACAAATAAATATTATCGATAATTATCGATATAGTCTTATTTACAAGAATGCGTACTGCGCTAGGATTTGACTGGCAAATTAACACCAGGGAAATAGTCGTTACAGTAACCCGTAATATATAGCCAGCCCGCGCAGGCTGATTATCTGCACGCTTATTTTTTAATAATTATCTCACAACAGCAATTAAAAGGATTCAGGATGAACATGTTTTCCTGTTCGGCACTGCTACGCAAAGGAACGCTATTAGCTCTCTTTTTTACGCCCCCATCCATGGCGCTGATCGAAATACGTGACGGCTTTGTTTACGGTCCTTCTGCGCCCTATGATGACTATGTAAAATGGACCAACCCGGCGCTGCTCGATTTCCACTTTTCTCATATTCGTTCAATACGCAGCGTCGCGCCTGAAGGTGAACACGGCTCCGTCACCGTGTTTCTCAACGATACGTTAGTGTCAGGTGCGGATGGCACAGCCATCGATCTCACCGCTCAGGACCACAGTTTCCAGGTCGGCCCCTGGCTGGATGTTAACAACAGTACTGTAACCAGCAATCGCGACAGCGTGGTGAAATTAGACGAGCGCGGCATTATTCGCATGGACAATGGAAAAATCATTGCAGGGGAAAATGGCGAGCATGGTGTTGAATTACGCAGCGGATATATGACGTTAACCAATGGCAGTGAAATTATCGGCAACGATGTCGGTTTATTATGGGGAGGCGGCTATTTCCCAAACCAGACTAATACATCAATTGGTGTTGACAACGGATCGATTATCTCAGGACGGAATGGTCCGGCTGTACGCGTTGAGGATAATATAAAACAAATCAAATATCTCAACATGACGAATGACAGCAAATTAATCTCCGGCACCGACACGATTGTCGAAGCGGTGGGTGAAAATACCCTGCTTGATATTCTGTTCAGAAATACCACCATTGAAGGCGATGTGGTTGCCCGTAATGGTGCAGAAATGCTGTTGTGGCTCGATCGCAACGCAAATTTTACTGGCAATGTACGGAACGCCACGCACATGACTTTAAGTCGCAACAGCACCTGGTATCTACCTGCCGACAATGATTTACAACAGCTTGAACTGGATGCCGACAGCAAAATTGTGTTTGGTGACGGTTCCGCACCCCGTACCCTGACGGCCAACGACCTCTACGGTGGTGGCCATTTTTATATGAACGCCTGGACAGCCGACAACCGCAGCGATTTTCTGCGCATCAATAACCGCGCCACCGGCGACTATTATCTGCATTTCACGCATCAGGGCAGCGAGCCGGGTAAGAATAACCAGCCTCTTAATGTGGCGCATATCGCCGGAGGCGACGCCTCGTTTTATCTTCCGGGCGGCAGCGTTGATTTAGGCACCTGGCAATATACGCTGGTACAACAGGAGCAGGATTACTTCCTCTGCCAGAACAGCGCCACCTGCCTGACTGGCGAACCGGTTACTCCCGAAGAACCTGAGGAGCCGGGTAAGCCGGAAGAACCTGAGGAGCCAGGCAAGCCGGAAGAACCCGAGGAGCCGGTTAAACCGGTTGAACCAGAAAAGCCTGTCGATCCCTGCGCGCACGGCGGCTGTGTAACCACACCCTCTACCGATGCTCTGATTGCCATGGGTATCGCACCGCGAATGATCTTTAATGCGCATCTGCCCGCCTGGCGCACCCGCAGCGGTGACACCGGCGGTGTTAAGCGACAGCAGGAGCAGGTTAACGCTCGTTTCCTCGGCGGCACCCGTCGTTATCAGGGCGCGGCTAACAGCGAATGGAAAATGCAGAGCCGTGGCGTGGAAGTGGCGATCAATACACCCTTTGCTTTTGAAGGAGGAGAAGCTTATTTCGGGCCGGTTGCTACCTTCTCTTCGCAGACCCTTACCGATCGGCGTGGTGCAAACGGTCAGGTTGACAGCTGGGGTATTGGCCTGGAGGCCAGCTGGGTATTCGACAATGGCGCCTGGATCGACACGCTGCTGACCACCAGCCGATATGACCATCGGCTGGGTACCCGAATGAGCAGCGGCACAGAGGTAAGCGGAGAATGGGCTCGTCAGGGTTTTGGCGCCGCGCTGGAGTCAGGCTATCGCATTGCCACCACCGGTGCCGTGTGGCTCGAGCCCTATGCCCGGCTGACCGCCTTCACCGCTGACAGCAAAAATGTGGCGCTGGATAACGGCATGCGGGCGCATTTCAGTCGTGACCGTTCGCTAATGGGTGAAGCGGGCCTCTATGTAGGAGGAACGTTGCAGCTGGCTTCTCTACCGGTAACGCCCTGGCTTAAAGCGGCCATGAGTTATGAAACGCTAAAAGGCAAGGACACGGTGATCAACGATCGTTATCGCTTTGATAACGACTTTAGCGGCGCGTCTGCCACCTATGCCGCCGGCGTTTCATTAGCCGTGAGCGATACGACGCGTCTGTTCGGGGAAATTGGCGGTCAAAAAGGCGCCTCAATAACCGCTCCGCTTAACGCATCGCTTGGCGTGAACATCGCGTTTTAATCGCTCACTTGCCGTTTGGCGCAAGGTTTCACAGCCTGACGCTGAGCCACGCTTTCCTTCTGCCTGCGGCCTGAATGACTGTCAGCTCGCAGGCAGACCAGGATTTTCCTCATAAAACAAGGAATTGTAATATTAATCAGCAAAAGACACTGCAAAAAACAACCGTAAAAGCAGCTTATAACGCCTTAAGCTATATTCTCTGTTTTATCCTGACACCGGCAGGGAAATTTTCAGCTTAAGTAATTTCTGGATTAACTTAACTCTATATCATTAATATTATTTGATTCTTCTCCTTTTGAATTACGTTGTCGAATTAATTAATCAGTGTATTATTCAATCACTGATGCGCAAAGATTTAATGACTTAACTAAAATATAACCTTCGCATTATTAAAAAATTAAAATAACTCATTTTTAACAAAAAATATCATCTGCCGGACTGGATGAAATAATCTGCAATTGACTGCCCACTTAATATGCCATGAGTCTTCACCAGGGATTTTTCGGCATATAACACTAACGATGTGAACACCATGAAAACACTGCCATTATTGTCAGTAGTAGCTGCGCTATTACTCAGTGGCTGCTCAGTGGGAAAATATGAGTACAGCCGGGAAGCGATGGAACGCGTTGATATGAGCGTAACGGGTATACCGACCATTCTGGGCCTCGGCACAATGGGTACCAGCATACCGCTCACGCCTGAATACAGCCTGACCGCTGCGCACGTGGCGAAGTTCGCCGTGCAGCGCGTAAAGGCCTACCATCCCTATTGCGATCTGGCGATCATTTATCATAAAAACGATTTGAAAACGCTGCCCGCTTTTCGTGCCGGTAAGCCGGGTGACGCGGTCAAAATGTTTGGTTATAGCTTTTATTCTGCCATGCCGGTCGAATCCAGCGGCGTTAATTTAGCGCGCACCGGCATTCGCAATGAGTGGAATAAAAGTCCCTGCATTGCTATGGCGTCAAACGCTGGCGTGGTGCAGGGTATGTCCGGCGGCGCGGTATATAACAGCGATAACACCGTTGCGGGCGTGATTATTGGTTATTCACGTGAAATTAAAAGTCGTCGCCGCGATCAGCCAGTGCTGAAAGATGTCTCGCTCTATATTCCTTATAGCGACTTCTCGAAATGGCTGGCGCGCGAAACCACTTCCTGAATAATCATTAATACACCAAGCAGGCGCATTATTGTTTAAAAACAATAATGCGCCGCGTATTTATTCAAACGGTTTTGTCGGGCCTACGCCTTCGCGAATGATCTCCGGTGCGTCACCGGTGAGATCGATTACCGTGGTCGGATGCTGACCAATCGCCCCGCCATCGATAATTAAATCCACCACTTTGCCTATGCTGTGCTGAATATCTTCGGGATCGGACTCGGTAAAGTCATTGCCTGGCAACATTAACGAGGTCGACATCATCGGCTCGTTTAGCGCCTCCAGCAGCGCCAGAGCAATAGCGTTTGAAGGCACGCGTAATCCAATGGTTTTACGCTTGTCATTCATTAACCGCCGCGGCACCTCTTTCGTCGCCTTGAGGATAAAGGTATAGCTGCCCGGCGTATTATTTTTAATCAGTCTGAATGCGCTGTTATCAACATAGGCGTAGGTCGACAGCTCAGAGAGATCGCGACACATCAGGGTGAAGTGATGGTTACCATCCAGCTGGCGAATACGGCAGATACGCTCCATAGCATTTTTGTCTTCCAGACGGCAGCCCAGCGCGTAGCCGGAATCCGTTGGGTAGACGATCACGCCGCCTTTAGTGAGGTATTCCACCGCCTGTTTAATCAGACGTGGTTGGGGATTCTCTGGATGTACGGGAAAAAGTTGACTCATAATATCCTCTTGTCACTGTGCCATATCGACCAGCTGTGGCGTGATATGTGGATGGCGCGTCCAGACTGGCTCCACACCACCGGGCAACCACAGTTTTCGACCCAGCTCGATCCACGGGCAAGGTTGATGAAAATCGGAACCTTGCGAAGCGGCCAGGTTATGATCTCTGGCGTAGACCGCCAGTTGGCTACGTTCATTGGGCGGTTGCTGACACTGCGCGACTTCCATCGCATCGCCGCCGCTCAGGGTAAATTGGGCGATCAAACGCTTAAGCCATTTTGCTGAAAGTCCGTAGCGGCCAGGGTGCGCCAGTACCGCGCAGCCGCCCGAATGATGAATAGCATCAATGGCTTGTTTCATTGTACACCACTCTGGCGGCACGTAACCGGTTTTGCCCCTGGCCAGATAATTTTTAAACACCTGCGCCATATTCTCCGCTTTTCCCTGCTCGATTAAAAAGCGGGCGAAATGGCCACGGGTGATATTTTCGCCCTGAGCCAGCCGCTGCGCGCCAGCAAGCGCATCCGGTATGCGCGCCTTCTCCAGCCGCTCAGCAATACGTTCAGCCCGCTGCCAACGCGTGCTGGCCTGCCCGGCAAGAAAGGCGGTCAGCGCAGGATGGGCGATATCCATGCCCAACCCGACAATGTGTATCTCATGATTCTCCCACAGCGTGGACGCCTCAACGCCAGCAACGATATGCAACGGCAGGTCGCTCTGCTGAACCGCTGCGCGAGCGGGTACGACCCCGGCGACGGTATCGTGATCGGTGATCGCCAGCACACCTACTCGCATGTCCACCGCACGTTGCACCAGCGCTTCCGGGCTTAGCAGGCCATCGGAGGCGGTGGTATGGCTGTGCAGATCGTATAAAGGAAAGGTGCTATTGGGGATTGAAGCGGTCAAAGGTACTCCGGAAATCGTGGCAAACAACTGACATGATAACCAAAGCTGGCCGTCAGAGAAAAAGAGTATTGACATTTTTCCGCTGAACCAGTTAACTAGTACACAAGTTCACACGTATGGGGTGTTAATCATGGCTCAGTTTGGTACGTCTTTAAATGGTTGGTGGCGCGCTTCTCCCGAATCAGGGCGACGTCGTCATGCACATTTCGCGTAACTGCCGTGCAGACACCCAGCCCGCTTAAGCGGGCTTTTTTTTGAGTGAAATTCAGAGAAATCATCATGCCAAATGCGAAACCTACAGTGAAGTTGATTACCGGGAATGCGCCTTATCGCGAAGATCCGGCCGCGGTATTCCATCAGTTATGCGGCGCACGTCCGGCAAGCCTGCTGCTTGAGTCAGCGGATATTGACAGCAAACATAATTTAAAAAGCCTGCTGATCGTCGACAGCGCGCTGCGGATTACCGCGCTGGACAACGTGGTCACCCTTCAGGCGCTGTCTGAAAATGGCCGCGCGCTGCTGCCGCTGCTGGATGCCGCGCTGCCTGCCAGCGTCATCAACCAGCCCCGCCCTGATGGCCGTGAGCTGCGTTTCCCCGCCGTTGAGGACGTTCAGGATGAAGATTCACGTCTGCAGTCGCTGTCGGTGTTTGATGCCCTGCGCCTGCTGCCGCAGTTAGTGAATACGCCAGAAGATGAGCGCGAAGCGATGCTGCTCGGTGGCCTGTTCGCCTACGATCTGGTAGCTGGCTTTGAGTCCCTGCCCGCGCTGGATAACCACCAGCGCTGCCCGGATTTCTGCTTCTATCTGGCCGAAACCCTACTGGTGATCGACCATCAGAGCCGCAGCGCACGTTTACAGGCGAGCCTGTTTACACCGTCTACTCATGAGTTTCAGCGTTTGCAGGGCCGCATCGAGCAGCTGCACGGACAGATGCTGCAACCGGCGCCCGCATTGCCGGTGCAACAGGTGGAAAGCATGACGCTGAACTGCAGCCAGAGCGATGAAGCGTACTGTGATGTCGTACGCAATATGCAGCAGGCGATTCGCGTGGGTGAGATTTTTCAGGTCGTGCCCTCACGCCGCTTCTCACTGCCTTGCCCTTCTCCGCTGGCGGCTTATGACACACTGAAGCGCAGCAACCCAAGCCCGTACATGTTCTTTATGCAGGACAATGACTTCACGCTGTTCGGCGCCTCGCCTGAAAGCTCACTGAAATATGACGCGCAGTCGCGGCAGATTGAAATCTACCCCATCGCCGGTTCACGCCCACGGGGCCGTCATGCCGATGGTTCACTCGATCGCGATCTCGACAGCCGCATTGAGCTGGAAATGCGTACCGATCATAAAGAGCTGGCTGAACACCTGATGCTGGTTGATCTGGCGCGCAACGATCTGGCCCGTATCTGTGAACCCGGCAGCCGCTATGTTGCCGACCTGACTAAAGTCGATCGTTACTCTTTTATTATGCATCTGGTTTCACGCGTGGTCGGTACGCTGCGTAACGATCTGGATGTGCTGCACGCCTATCGCGCCTGTATGAACATGGGCACGCTGAGCGGTGCACCAAAAGTTCGCGCCATGCAGTTAATCGCTGCTGCTGAAGGCACGCGACGCGGCAGCTACGGCGGCGCAGTGGGCTACTTTACCGCCAGTGGCGATCTCGACACCTGTATCGTGATTCGCTCCGCCTATGTTGAAGATGGCATCGCCACCGTACAGGCTGGCGCTGGCGTGGTGCTCGACTCCAATCCGCAGGCGGAAGCCGATGAGAGCCGTAATAAAGCACGCGCCGTGCTGCGCGCCATCGCTACTGCCCATCACTGCAAGGAGATCTTCTGATGGCCGATATCTTACTGCTCGATAATATCGACTCCTTTACCTATAACCTCGTCGACCAGTTACGCACCTTCGGCCATAACGTGGTGATTTATCGCAACAGCGTGCCGGCAGAAACGTTAATTGAACGTCTGCAGCACATGGAAAATCCAATACTGATGCTGTCGCCTGGTCCCGGCGCACCGGCAGACGCGGGCTGCATGCCTGAGCTTCTACAACGCCTGCGCGGCGAACTGCCAATTATCGGTATCTGCCTCGGTCATCAGGCGATTGTCGAAGCCTATGGCGGCCATGTTGGCCAGGCGGGCGAAATTCTGCATGGCAAAGCCTCTGCCGTGACCCATGACGACAGCGCCATGTTTGTCGGGCTACCTAATCCGCTGCCAGTGGCGCGTTATCACTCGCTGGTTGGCAGCAACACGCCACAGGAACTCACGGTGAATGCCACCTTTAACGGCATGGTGATGGCGGTGCGTCATGAAGGCGATCGCGTCTGCGGCTTCCAGTTCCACCCGGAATCGATATTGACCACGCACGGCGCAACCCTGCTGGAACAGACTTTAGCCTGGGCACTGGCGTAACAAGGAGAAGCACATGCAAAACTTACTGGAGAAGCTTTACCAGGCGCAAACCCTTACTCAGGATGAGAGCCACCAGCTGTTTAGCGCGATTATCAGTGGTCAGCTGGAGCCTACTCAGCTGGCAGGTGCGCTGGTTGCCATGAAGGTGCGCGGCGAAAGGCCGGAAGAAATCGCCGGTGCGGCGTCAGCGCTGCTGGCGGATGCCAAACCTTTTCCCCGTCCCGATTACGCTTTTGCGGATATCGTTGGCACCGGCGGCGACGGCAGCAACAGTATCAATATTTCCACCGCCAGCGCCTTTGTTGCCGCTGCCTGTGGCCTGAAGGTGGCGAAACATGGCAACCGCAGCGTGTCCAGCAAATCCGGCTCCTCCGACCTGCTGGCCGCGTTTGGCATCAGCCTGGATTTGCCTGCTGAGCAGGCGCGCCAGGCGCTGGACGATCTCAACGTCTGTTTTTTGTTTGCGCCGCAGTATCACAGTGGCTTCCGTCATGCGATGCCGGTACGTCAGCAGCTGAAAACGCGGACGCTGTTTAACGTACTTGGCCCGTTGATCAACCCGGCTCGTCCGCCGCTGGCGGTGATCGGTGTTTACAGCCCGGAACTGGTGCTGCCGATTGCACAGACGTTGCGCGTTCTCGGCTATCATCGCGCGGCGGTGGTACACGGTGGCGGCATGGATGAAGTGGCAGTGCACAGCGCAACCTTAGTAGCAGAGCTGCGCGAAGGTGAAATCACCAGCTATCAGCTCTCGCCGGAAGACTTTGGCTGCAGCATGCACAGCCAGGATGCGCTGGCAGGCGGCACGCCGGAAGAAAATCGTGACATTCTCACACGTTTACTTCAGGGTAATGGCGACCTCGCACACGAGGAAGCCGTCGCCGTTAACGTCGCGATGCTTTTAAAAGTTTTTGGACATGAAGACCTGCGCGAAAACGCTCAGCGTGCGCTGGCTGTTATCCGTAGCGGCCAACCTTATGAGCGTGTTACCGCGCTGGCAGCCAGGAGAGGTTAATCATGCAGGACACCGTACTGACAAAAATCGTGCAGGATAAGGCCATTTGGGTCAATGCACGTCGGGCACAACAGCCTTTAGCCTCGTTCCAGAATGCGATCACCCCCGCCACGCGCCACTTTTATGAAGCGCTTAAGGGCACGCGCACCGTATTTATTCTGGAATGCAAAAAAGCATCGCCTTCCAAAGGCGTTATCCGCGAGGATTTCGATCCTGCCGCCATTGCTGACGTCTACCGTCATTACGCCTCTGCCGTGTCGGTCTTAACCGACGAAAAATATTTCCAGGGCAGCTTTGATTTCCTGCCGGTGGTGAGCGCCGCGCTGACGCAACCGGTGCTGTGCAAAGACTTCATCATTGATCCTTACCAGATTTATCTGGCGCGTCACTATCAGGCCGATGCCATTCTGCTGATGCTGTCGGTGCTGAATGATGACGAGTATCGCCAGCTTGCCGCCGTGGCGCACAGCCTGAACATGGGCGTGCTGACCGAAGTAAGCAATGAAGAAGAGCTGGAGCGCGCGATTGCACTGGAAGCAAAAGTGGTGGGCATCAATAATCGCGATCTGCGCGATCTGTCGATCGATCTCAATCGCACCCGCGAACTGGCGCCGCGCCTTTCTCATGGTGTAACGGTGATCAGCGAATCGGGCATCAATACCTATGCGCAGATCCGTGAGCTGAGCAACTTTGCCAACGGTTTTCTGATCGGCTCAGCGCTGATGGCAGAACAGGATCTGCACGCCGCCGTGCGCCGCGTGCTGACCGGCGAAAACAAAGTGTGCGGCCTGACCCGGACGGAAGATGCGCAAACCGCGCATGCGGCCGGCGCCATTTTCGGTGGCCTGATTTTTGCCGCGGGTTCACCGCGCCAGATTGATGTCAGCCAGGCTGCGCGCGTGATTGCCGCGGCGCCGCTGAAATATGTTGGCGTATTCCGCAATGCGCCCGTTGAAGAAGTGGCGCAGGTGGCCTGCGAGCTGGGCCTTGCTGCGGTGCAGCTGCACGGTGATGAAGATCGTGACTTTGTGGCTGCCCTGCGCGATATGCTGCCCGCCAGCACGCAGATCTGGAAGGCGTTTAGCGTCAAAGAGACCTTGCCTGCGCGTGACTGGCCGCACGTCGATCGCTACGTGCTGGATAACGGCGCCGGCGGCAGCGGTCAACGCTTCGACTGGAATCTGCTGCAGGGTGAAAAGCTGGACAACGTTCTGTTGGCAGGCGGACTGGCCGCCGACAATGCGGTCTCTGCCGCCCAGTTGGGCTGTGCCGGCCTGGACTTTAACTCCGGCGTTGAAAGCGCACCCGGCATCAAAGATCACAGCAAACTTGCCGCCGTGTTTCAAACACTGCGCGCCTACTGATTCATCGGGGCGGCGGCGATCGCCCCGAACTGAGAAAGGGAGACATAATGACGCTTTTAAATCCATGGTTTGGTGAGTACGGCGGCATGTTCGTACCACAAATTCTTATGCCGGCGCTCAATCAGCTTGAAGCGGCGTTTGTTGAGGCGCAGCAGGATCCTGCGTTTCAGGCGGAGTTCACCGATCTGCTGAAAAACTATGCCGGTCGCCCTACCGCGCTGACGCTCTGTCAGAACCTGACCAAAGGCACCAAAACCCGCCTCTATCTGAAACGTGAAGATCTGCTGCACGGCGGCGCGCACAAAACTAACCAGGTGCTGGGTCAGGCGCTGTTAGCGAAGCGCATGGGCAAAAAAGAGATCATCGCAGAGACCGGCGCCGGTCAGCACGGCGTGGCATCAGCGCTGGCCTGCGCACTGCTCGGCCTGAAGTGCCGCATTTATATGGGCGCGAAAGATATTGAACGTCAGTCGCCTAACGTTTTCCGTATGCGGCTGATGGGCGCGGAAGTTATTCCGGTACACAGCGGTTCCGCCACGCTGAAAGATGCCTGTAACGAAGCGCTGCGCGACTGGTCCGGCAGCTATGAAACGTCACATTACATGCTCGGCACCGCCGCTGGTCCGCATCCTTTCCCGACCATCGTGCGCGAATTCCAACGCATGATCGGCGAAGAGACCAAAGCGCAGATTCTGGAAAAAGAGGGCCGTCTGCCTGATGCGCTGCTGGCCTGCGTGGGCGGTGGTTCCAATGCCATCGGTATGTTTGCCGATTTCATCGACGATACCGAGGTTAAGCTGATCGGCATTGAGCCCGGCGGACACGGCATTGAAAGCGGTGAGCACGGCGCGCCGCTCAAGCATGGCCGTACCGGCATCTATTTCGGCATGAAAGCGCCGATGATGCAGACCGAAGATGGTCAGATCGAAGAGTCTTATTCGATTTCAGCCGGCCTGGACTTTCCGTCGGTAGGACCGCAGCACGCGCACCTCAACAGTATTGGTCGCGCAGACTACGTTTCGATCACCGATACCGAAGCGCTGGACGCGTTCAAGCTACTTTGCCGCTCAGAAGGGATTATTCCGGCGCTGGAATCGTCGCATGCGCTGGCACATGCGCTGAAAATGATACATGCCGAACCGGAGAAAGAGCAGCTGCTGGTGGTTAATCTCTCCGGCCGCGGTGATAAAGACATCTTCACCGTTCACGACATTCTGACCGCGCAGGGAGAAATCTGATGGAGCGTTATCAGCAACTGTTTAACCGCCTTGCCGAACGCAAGGAAGGCGCCTTTGTGCCCTTTGTTACCCTCGGCGATCCCTCTCCGGAACTGTCGCTGCAGATTATCGACGCGCTGGTCGCGGGCGGTGCCGATGCGCTGGAGCTGGGCATTCCCTTCTCCGATCCGCTGGCTGATGGCCCAACCATTCAGAATGCCACGCTGCGCGCCTTCGCTTCCGGCACCACGCCAGCGCGCTGCTTCGAGATGCTGGCCACAGTAAGGCAGAAGTATCCCGATCTGCCAATCGGCCTGCTGATGTACGCCAACCTGGTATTCACCAACGGCGTTGACAGTTTTTATGCCCGCTGTGCGGAAGTGGGTGTCGATTCCGTTCTGGTGGCCGACGTGCCGGTGGAACAGTCTGCGCCTTTCCGCGAAGCAGCGATGAAGCACAACGTGGCGCCAATATTTATCTGTCCGCCGAATGCTGATGACGATTTGCTGCGTGAAATCGCCTCGCACGGCCGCGGCTACACCTATCTGCTGTCGCGAGCGGGCGTCACCGGCGCAGAAAATCGCGCTCAGCTGCCGTTGAAGCATCTGGTCGATAAGCTGAAAGAGTACAATGCGGCGCCTTCTCTGCAGGGATTTGGTATTTCTGAACCTTCGCAGGTCAAAGAGGCGATTGCGCTGGGTGCCGCAGGTGCGATCTCCGGCTCGGCTATCGTAAAAATCATCGAAAAACATCATGCCACGCCGGATGTGATGCTGGCTGAACTGCAGCAGTTTGTCAGCAACCTGAAGGCAGCCACGCGTCAATAATAATCTGTGCCTTATCGCTGGATAAGGCACTCTTTCCCCTCTCTTTTATTTTCTTTCGCCATTTGTAGTTCCGCCAATCCTGAACCACACTTATGACGTATTCACCGCCCGGTGAAGCGTGACCAATGATTACGACAGGGAGATAAAATAATGAAGATGGTTAAAGTCCTGGCAAGCGCAGCAATGGCAGCAGTAGTGGCATTAACGTTAAGTGCCTGTGCCCCAACACCAACCAAAGAAGGCACTGGCGGTTATATCGATGACACCGTGGTAACCACCAAAGTTAAAACCCAGCTGCTGGGCGATGACGCGCTGAAATCACGCGAAATCAACGTTGAAACCTTTAAAGGCCGTGTGCAGCTGAGCGGTTTTGTTTCCTCGCCACAGATGGCGCGTCACGCGGTAGAAGTGACCCGTAGCGTACCAGGCGTGAAATCTGTTGTGAACAACATGCAGGTTAAATAAGTTTATTGATCAACCGGGCCCTGCGGCCCGGTTTTTTTATGTTCAGAAGCGGTAACCGACGCCAAAGAAAAATACCCACGGGTCGATGCGCATATTGATGTTCTGCTGCTGTCCGTTGGCCTTGAATTTCACTTCCGTATCGATGTCCATGTACCAGACAGAGGCGTTGATCATCCAGTTATCATCGACCTTGTAATCCAGCCCCGCCTGACCCGCCATACCCCAGGAATCTTTGACGCTTAAATCGCTGAGCCCGGCATCACGTCCGGTCTGATTAAAATCAGCGTCATAAAACGTGGTGTAGTTAATACCGGCGCCGACATATGGACGCAGCTTGCTGGCGCTGTCAAAGAAGTAGTATTGCGCCATCAACGTCGGCGGCAGCTGACGAACGGTAGCCAGCGTGCCGGTAGCGGCTAAGCCGACCTTATGACGAAACGGCGTGGCGGCCAGCAGCTCAACACCAATATTATCGGTGGCCATCCAGGTAAAGGTCAGGCCAAGCTGCGTATTGTTATCGACGTCAAACGAGCCCAGCCCCATGACGTTATCAGAACCCTCGGTTGGCCTTACGGTTGCGCTGCCTGCGCGCATAAAAAAATCACCTTCCTGATGTGCACTCGCGACAATCGGCATTGCCGCCACCATAGCCAATGCAAGGGCTGCCAGTTTCATAACCACTCCTGTTTTCTCTTCGGGAAGCGGGCCACCGCCCAGACGATGCACCCGTGTTTTCAGCGGCCTCTTTTTTACAATGAAAACGGGCAAAGATCATGCGGAGAACGTCTTCTATTCTGCTTAAAAAACA
The DNA here is from genome assembly GCF_001517405.1 of Duffyella gerundensis. Classification (NCBI taxonomy): domain Bacteria; kingdom Pseudomonadati; phylum Pseudomonadota; class Gammaproteobacteria; order Enterobacterales; family Erwiniaceae; genus Duffyella; species Duffyella gerundensis. Next base: position 2,100,883 of record NZ_LN907827.1, read on the forward strand.
ATGATTTGATCTGGATCAAAAACGCCATCACCCTGAGGTCCGGTAAACCCCTGTTGTGCGCATTATTCTGCTGATAGCCAGCGGAGAACCGATTATCGCGGGCGCAGACCGCAGCGGCTTTTCACATTTGCGGAAAGTTATGTAAGTCGGGGTGCCAGCATTCCCTCAGACCATGTACAATCGCCGGGTTAATTAACCCGGTTTTTCCAAGGAGAGTACATGTCTATCACGGCGGGTTCGCTATACCGTGACACAGGAAATTTTTTCCGCGATCAGCTGGTGACCATCGTGCTGATGGCCCTGCTGACCTCATTCATTACGGTGATCGTCGGTCACGCCCTGACGCCCAACGCCGAGCAGCTTTCCCTGCTGGCTGAAGGCAGCAGCGACAGCGCCAGTTCGCTGTTTGAAATGGTGCAGAATATGTCTCCTGAACAGCAAAGCGTGCTGTTGCGCACCTCGGCTGCCGGTACCTTTGCGTCGTTGATTGGTAACACGCTGCTGCTTGGCGGCATGCTGTGTCTGATTCCAATGGCATCGTCACAGAAGCGCGTCAGTGCGCTGCGCGCCATCGGCACGGCGGCGCCGCTGCTGCCTAAGCTGCTGCTGCAGACCTTTCTGATCACCCTGCTGGTACAGCTGGGATTCATGGCGGTATTTGTGCCGGGGGTCATTCTGGCGATTCTCTTTTCGCTGGCGCCGGTTATGCTGGCCAACGATAAGCTGGGCGTGTTTGGCTCACTCAAGGCCAGCAGCAAGCTGGCGTGGCGCAACGTGAAGCTCATCGCGCCGGCCATCATGTTATGGCTGCTGGCAAAAGTCGCCATCATGCTCTTCTTTTCCACGCTGACGCTGCTGCCTGCTAATGTCTCAGCGGTGGTGCTGAACGCGCTGGGCAATCTGGTTTCCGCCCTGCTGGTTATCTATCTGTACCGTCTCTATATGCTGGTACGTTAATGCACAGGCGGCGCCCGCTGCGCCGCCCCTACTCTGGACGCGCTATGAAGCAGTTACTCGATTTCCTTCCGCTGGTGGTGTTTTTTGTCTTTTACAAAATGTACGACATCTTTGTCGCCTCGGGCGCACTGATCGTCGCCACCGGCCTGGCTCTGGTGGCCAGCTGGATCCTGTTCCGTAAAGTTGAAAAAATGACCATCGTGACCTTTGTGCTGGTCGCGGTGTTTGGCACTCTGACGCTGGTATTCCACAACGATGAGTTCATCAAGTGGAAGGTGACGGTGATCTACAGCCTGTTTGCGCTGGCGCTGCTGTTCAGCCAGTTCTTTATGCAGAAGCCTCTGATTCAGACCATGCTGGGCAAAGAGCTGCAGTTACCCACCCACGCCTGGCGTCGGTTGAACGTTGCCTGGGCAATTTTCTTTCTCGCCTGTGGCGTTGCCAATATTTATGTCGCGTTCTGGCTGCCGCAGGAAGTATGGGTTAATTTTAAAGTCTTTGGCCTGACGGGTTTGACCCTGCTGTTCACCCTGCTGAGCGGTGTTTATATCTACCGCCTGATGCCGCAGGAACAAAAATAATTGCGGCTTCCGACACAACCGGAAGCCCGCCTTATCTGAAGAGTGAATCATGAACAGAGAGCATAAAATGCCGCAGGGTGAGATGGTTATGCGCACCCTGGCGATGCCAGCTGATACCAATGCCAATGGCGATATTTTTGGCGGCTGGCTGATGGCGCAGATGGATATGGGCGGCGCGATCATGGCGAAGGAGATCGCTGAAGGTCGTGTGGTAACGGTGCGGGTGGACGGCATGAGCTTTCTTAAGCCGGTCGCCGTGGGTGATGTGGTGAGCTGCCACGCGACCTGTTTACGCACCGGCAGCAGTTCCATCACCATCAACGTGGAAGTGTGGATCAAGAAGGTCTCTTCTGAACCCATTGGCCAGACCTACTGTGCTACCGAAGCGGTGTTCATCTATGTTGCCGTGGACGAGGCGGGCAAATCGCGTCCGTTACCGGCGGATAAAAGCCACTTTACGGCTGAAACCGATCCTGCCTGAAACCGGGGCGGCAATGCCGCCCCTCTGCGTTACTCGACGCTCGCCCCGCCGTTGATCCGGAACACAATATTCATGGTCATGTTCTGCCCGGGTTTGCCGCTCTGATAGCGCCACTTTTTCATCGCCTGCTTCACTTCACGCTCAAACATATTGCGCGGCTCAGCCGAAAGGATACGAATGTTGTCCACGCGGCCATCGCTGTCGACATCAAACTGCACGCGTACTTTTCCTTCGACCCGCAAGGCAAACGCACGCGCCGGATAAGCCGGTTTGCTGACGCTCAGCGCCTGTGGGCCTGTTGCCACGCTTTGCGACGGCGCTGGTGACGGTTTAGGTGCCGTTTGCGGCTTGCTCTGCGTGGTTGGTGCCTTCTGATCAAACGGCGATGCAGCACGCGGCTCCGCAGGCTTAACCGGCTGCTTTGGCTTTACCGCCTCGTGCTTAACCGGTTTGGGCTTAGGCTTGGGTTTAGGCTTTGGCTCGGGTTTTGGAATCGGCACCGGCTCGGGTTTTGGCGGCTCGGGTGCAGGTTCCGGCACGGGCTCCGGCTCAGGTTGCGGCTCGGCAACGGGTTCAGGCGGCTGCTGTACGGCAGGCGCTGGCGCCGGCATCGGCTGAACTTCCGGCGCGACCATCGTGACACTGATCGGTTGAGACGCTTTAGGCACTTCAATAACCTGGTGAAAAGATGCATAGAGCAAGCCTGCAATCACCGAGCCGTGAAGCGCAACGGAGAGCAATACCGGAAGAGAAAGTCGTTTGGGTAATGTCGAAGTCAGCGTCGTCATAACAATCTGGTTGATAGAGTGAGGCGATAATTTTAAATGCAAATAGCAATCAGTTTCAATAACATTAGGCCATCGCGGCCATAAAAGCGTTTCGTGCCCGGCAACGGCGCTTTCGCAGCGGCAAATTTATCTTTCAATTGCACTCTCGATCACGATGACTTACCGTGTCAGCCACATCATTTGATCCGACAGGAGTCACTCTGTGCTCTATGTAATTTATGCCGAAGATACCGCTGATTCACTGGAAAAACGCACGGCGGTTCGCCCGGCGCATCTGGCACGCCTGCAGCTGCTGCAGGACGAAGGCCGCGTGATCGCCGCAGGCCCGCTGCCCGCAGTGGACAGCAACGATCCAGGTGCCGCGGGCTTTACCGGCTCGGTGATTATTGCTGAATTTTCATCGCTGGAAGCGGCGCAATCCTGGGCGCAGGATGACCCTTATGTGGCGGCGGGCGTCTATAAACAGGTGGCGGTGAAGCCATTTAAACGTGTGATGTAATTCAGGGCGCTTCGGCGCCCTGATTATTAATGATGCTGTGAGATAAACAGAATGGAGCGTCGCTGCTGTTGCGCCAGCTGATGACGAACCGCATGAATCCGGCCATAGCGCCGCGATTGCCCTTCAACCCAGCGCGCACGCCGCCGTTGCACCTGCCGCATCATTCTCCAGCGCGCCACTTCATTCCTGCTTCTTCTCATCTGACTTTCTCCGCGATTTAATACGCGGCGCAGTATAGACCTTTCTTCGTCGTAACCAGATCGGATCTGTTATCGTAGTCATTGCCGCCAAAGGGTTCCTTAACCCGCAATCTGCACGTAAACTTCTCACATCAATGCGCGAACGGGATGTCCACGTAATGTCCACTTTTTTTACTTTTGTTAGCTGGTTACTGCTGTTTGGCTATTGGTTGCTGATTGCCGGTGTGACATTGCGCATTTTAATGAAGCGCCGGGCGGTCACCTCGGCGATGGCCTGGCTGCTGATTATCTTTATCCTGCCGCTGGTGGGCATCATCGCCTATCTCTCATTTGGCGAACTGCACCTGGGTAAGCGTCGCGCCGAGCGCGCGCGGACCATGTGGCCCTCCACCGCCAAATGGCTGTCTGAGCTCAAGCAGAGCCACCATATTTTCGCGACCGAATACAGCGACGTGGCGCGTTCGCTGTTTCAGCTGTGTGAAAATCGCCAGGGCGTCGCCGGGGTGCGCGGCAATCAGCTGCAGCTGCTGACCAGCGCGGAAGAGACCATGGCGGCGCTAATTCGTGATATTCAGCTCGCCCGGCATAATATTGAGATGGTGTTTTACATCTGGCATCCCGGCGGTTTGGCCGACGAGGTTGCTGAATCGCTGATGGCGGCGTCGCGGCGCGGCGTGCATTGTCGACTGATGCTGGACTCTGCCGGCAGCGTGACCTTTTTCCGCAGCCCGATGGCCGCCATGATGCGCAATGCCGGCGTGGACGTGGTTGAAGCGTTACAGGTAAGCCTGCTGCGCGTATTTCTGCGCCGTATGGATCTGCGTCAGCATCGCAAAGTGGTGCTGATCGACAATTACATCGCCTATACCGGCAGCATGAACCTGGTTGATCCGCGCTTCTTCAAGCAGGATGCCGGTGTCGGCCAATGGGTTGATTTGATGGCGCGTATGGAAGGCCCGATCGCCACCACCATGGGCATTGTCTACGCCTGCGACTGGGAGATTGAGACCGGCAAGCGCATTTTGCCCCCGGCGCCGGACGGCAATATCATGCCGTTTGAACAGGAGAGCGGCCATACTATTCAGGTGATCGCCTCCGGGCCCGGCTTCCCGGAAGATATGATTCATCAGGCGCTGCTGACCGCGGTTTATTCCGCGCGTGAGCAGCTGATCATGACCACGCCCTACTTTGTGCCCAGCGACGATCTGCTGCATGCTATTTGCACCGCCGCCCTGCGCGGCGTCGACGTCAGCATTATCGTGCCGCGTCACAACGATTCCCTGCTGGTCGGCTGGGCCAGCCGCGCCTTCTTCACTGAACTGCTGGAAGCGGGCGTGAAAATATATCAGTTTGAAAGCGGCCTGCTGCACACCAAAAGCGTACTGGTCGACGGTCAGCTCAGTTTAATCGGCACGGTTAACCTGGATATGCGCAGCCTGTGGCTAAACTTTGAGATCACGCTGGTGATCGATGATGCCGGTTTTGGCGGCGATTTGTCCCACGTTCAGGATGATTATATTGCCCGTTCCCGCCTGTTGGATGCGCGCCGCTGGTCGCAGCGCGCCTGGTGGCAGCGCATTGTGGAACGACTGTTTTACTTCTTCAGCCCTTTGCTGTAAAACGAGCGAAATTGCAAACTGCCCGCGGGCAAACAGGACATATTATGGACCTCAATAATCGTCTTACTGAAGATGAAACACTGGAACAGGCTTACGATATTTTTCTTGAGCTGGCAGGCGATAACCTCGATCCGGCAGACATTATTCTCTTCAATCTACAGTTTGAAGAGCGCGGCGGCGCGGAGTTATTTGATCCATCAGAAGACTGGCATGAGCATGTTGATTTTGACGTCAATCCCGATTTCTTTTCAGAAGTCGTGATTGGTCTGGGTGATGCTGATGGCGAACCGATCAACGATATTTTTGCCCGCGTGCTGCTGTGCCGGGAAAAAGATCACAAGCTCTGCCATATTTTGTGGCGGGAATAAGACGATAAAAAAGGCCGGAAATTATCCGGCCTTTTTTATTACAGCGGATCGACTTTCAGGCAGGAGACCGCATGGCGGAAGCTGCCTTCCAGCAGCGGACGGGTTTTCGCGCACTCCGGACCGGCAATCGGACAGCGGGTGCGGAAGACGCAGCCCGACGGCGGATTAATCGGCGACGGCAGTTCCCCTTCCAGCAGCTGAATGACTTTGTTCTTCTCCAGATCCGGATCGGGAATCGGCACTGCGGACATCAACGCTTTGGTATAGGGATGCTGTGGATTGTTGTACACCGAATCGTAGGTGCCTAATTCCACCGCGTGTCCGAGATACATCACCAGCACACGATCGGAAATGTGTTTTACCACCGCCAAATCGTGCGCGATAAAGATCAGCGACAGCCCCATTTCACGCTGCAATTTCTGCAGCAGATTAACCACCTGCGCCTGAATAGAAACATCCAGTGCGGATACCGGCTCATCACAGATGATCAGCTTAGGTTCCAGAATCAGCGCACGCGCGATACCAATACGCTGGCACTGACCGCCGGAAAACTCATGCGGGTAGCGGTTGATCAGGTTAGGCAGCAGGCCGACCTTCATCATCATGTTTTTGACGCGCTCTTTGACTTCCTGGCGCGGCATTTCTGGATGATAGGTGCGCAATGGCTCAGCGATGATATCGCCGATGTTCATGCGTGGATTGAGCGAAGCAAGCGGATCCTGGAAAATCATCTGGATATCGCTGCGTGCGCGGCGCCACTCCTCTTCGCTCTGCCCCAGCAGGTTACGTCCCAGCCAGGCAACGCGGCCATCGGTGGCTTTAACCAGGCCGATGATGGCACGCGCCAGCGTCGATTTACCGCAGCCTGATTCGCCCACCACGCCCAGCGTTTCGCCTTCGTACAAACGCAGGCTAACGCCATCGACCGCCTTCAGGGTTTTAGAAGGCTGCCAGAACCACTGGCGGCCATCTTTAATATCAAAGTGGACCTTCAGATCGGCTACTTCAAGCAGGACTTTTTTCTCGGCAACATCACTCATACTAACTCCTCAACCGGCTTAAAGCAGGCGCGCAGGCGGCCTTCGCCAAAGGCTTCCAGCGGTGGCGGGCTGGAGCAGATTTCCATGGCATAAGGACAACGTGGCTGGAACGGACAACCTGACGGCAAGCGCAGCAGGTTCGGCGGGTTGCCCGGAATGGTCATCAGGGATTCCCCTTCAGCATCCAGACGCGGCACCGCGTTGAGCAGACCAATGGCATATGGATGCGCCGGACGATAAAAAACGTCGCGTGCCTGACCATATTCCATAGTACGCCCGGCATACATCACCAGCACTTTATCGCAGATACCGGCCACCACGCCGAGATCGTGGGTGATCATGATGATCGCCGTATTGAACTCATGCTTAAGCTCATTCAGCAGCGTCATGATCTGCGCCTGTACAGTCACATCCAGCGCCGTGGTCGGCTCATCGGCAATCAGCAGTTTTGGCCGACACAGCAGCGCCATGGCGATCATCACGCGCTGGCGCATCCCGCCTGAAAATTCATGCGGAAACATTTTCATGCGTTTCCGCGCTTCCGGCATTTTCACCGCGTCCAGCATGCGCACCGACTCTTCAAACGCCTGACTGTTACTCATGCCTTTATGCAACTGCAAAACTTCCATCAACTGCTCGCCAACGCGCATATACGGGTTCAGCGAGGTCATCGGATCCTGAAAAATCATCGCAATCTGCTCGGCGCGCAGCTTGTTCAGCTCGTGCTCCGGCAGGTTAAGGATTTCACGGCCGTTAAAGCGCGCTGAGCCGCCGATGCGGCCGTTGTTGGCCAGCAATCCCATCAGGGCAAAGGCGGTCTGTGATTTCCCGGAACCGGACTCACCCACGATACCCAGCGTCTCACCGGCGCGCAGGTTAAAATTGAGGTCGTTCACCGCGGTAACATCACCATCTGCCGTGCTAAAGGTCACGCGCAGATCTTTTACGTCTAATAACAGATCGCTTCCCGCGCTCTGCACCGTTGCTGGCTGCATTTCAATCGTACTCATCGGGAACTCCTTAGCGATCTTTCGGGTCGAGGGCATCACGCAAGCCATCGCCGATAAAGTTAAAGCAGAACAGCGTAATCACCAGAAAACCTGCCGGAAACAGCAGCAGCCACGGCGACACTTCCATCGAGTTAGCGCCATCGCTGAGCAGCGCGCCCCAGCTACTTAACGGCTCCTGCGTACCCAACCCCAGAAAGCTGAGAAAAGATTCAAACAGGATCATGCTCGGCACCAGCAGCGAAGCGTAAACCACCACCACGCCAAGCACGTTCGGCACGATGTGGCGGGTAACGATTTTCATGGTGGACACGCCGCCCACGTGCGCAGCTTCGATAAACTCTTTGCGCTTCAGGCTCAAGGTCTGACCACGTACGATACGCGCCATATCCAGCCACGACACCATGCCGATCGCCACAAAGATCAGCAGGATGTTCTGACCAAAGAAGGTCACCAGCAGGATAACGAAGAACATGAACGGAAAGGAGTTGAGGATCTCCAGCAGGCGCATCATCACCGAATCGGTTTTTCCGCCCAGATAACCCGCCAGTGATCCGTACAGCGTGCCGAGCACCACCGCCACCAGCGCGGCAGAGACGCCCACCATCAGCGAAATACGACCGCCAATGGCGACGCGCACCAGCAAATCGCGGCCGGAGGAGTCGGTACCAAACCAGTGGCCGGAAACGGTGTCCGGCGGCGCAGACATCATCGCCCAGTCGGTGTCATCGTAGGTGAACTGCGCCACCATCGGTGCAATCGTCACGAACAACGCGATTAACAGCAGCACAAACAGGCTGGCCAGCGCCGCCTTGTTGTGGATAAAACGACGGCGGGCATCCTGCCACAAGCTACGGCCTTCTACTTCCAGTTTTTCACTGAATGTGTCGAGAGCCTCGCTATTTTTTTTAGTCAACATCACGGCGAGCCTCGCTTAATAACGAATTTTAGGATCGATAACGGCGTATAACACATCAACAATCGCGTTAAACAGAATGGTGAGCGCCCCCACCAGAATGGTTAGGCTGAGCACCAGCGAATAGTCGCGGTTCAGCGCGCCATTGACGAACAGCTGGCCAATGCCAGGTAATCCGTAAATGGTTTCAATGACCATTGAACCGGTGATAATGCCGACAAAAGCGGGACCCAAATAGGAGAGCACCGGCAGCAGCGCAGGCTTCAGCGCGTGACGCAGAATAATGCGGCGCATCGGCAGCCCTTTAGCGCGCGCGGTACGGATGAAGTTGGAATGCAGGATTTCAATCATCGAGCCACGCATGATACGCGCAATACTGGCAATGTAAGCCAGCGACAACGCCACCATTGGCAAAATCATAAATTTCAGCGCCCCGCCGTTCCAGCCGCCGCCCGGAAGCCAGCGCAGCAGAATCGCAAACACCAGCACCAGCAACGGCGCAACGACAAAGCTGGGGATAACCACGCCGGTCATCGCCACGCCCATCACCGCATAATCCCATTTGGTATTTTGCTTCAGCGCCGCGACCACGCCCGCGGTAACACCCAGCACCAGCGCCAGCAGGAACGCCGCCAGGCCAAGCTTGATCGAAACCGGAAACGCACCGGCGACCAGATCATTGACGCTGTAATCTTTGTACTTAAACGACGGCCCTAAATCACCGTGCGCCAGTTGCAACAGATAGTTGCCGTACTGTTTGATCATCGGATCGTTCAGATGATATTTCGCTTCGATGTTGGCCATTACTTCCGGGGCCAGCGTTCGTTCGCCGGTAAACGGGCTACCGGGTGCTAAGCGCATCATAAAGAAGGAGATAGTGATCAGAATAAAGAGCGTTGGAATCGCTTCAAGACAGCGACGAAAGATGAATTTTAACATTGCCTGTACCCACGTGCTGCCAGTTCCGCCCCCGCAGGAGCGGATCCACATTGCCTTATCAGAGGCGGAAAATTCCGCCTCTCAAACTGTCATCAGTGCTTAATGATATAAAGGTTTTTGTCGTAAACGTTGTCCAGCGGATCTTTGCCGGTATAACCGCCGACATAAGGTTTCACCAGGCGCGCGTTGACGTAATAATAAACCGGCACGATCACCGAATCTTTATCCAGAATTTGCTCTGCCTGCGCGTAAAGCGCGCTGCGTTTTGCATCATCCGGCGCCTTCAGTGTCTCACCCATGATCTTATCGAACGCCGGGCTCTTATAGTGCGCGGTGTTGTTGCTGCTGTCTGACAGCATGGTGTTCAGGAAGGTGGTCGGTTCGTTGTAATCCGCACACCAGCCAGCACGCGCCACGTCAAAGTTGCCCTGATGACGCGTGTCGAGGAAGGTTTTCCACTCCTGGTTTTCCAGCTTGACGTTGACGCCGAGGTTTTTCTTCCAGATCGACGCCACGGCGATAGCCAGCTTCTTGTGCAGGTCAGAAGTGTTGTACAGCAGATCGAAAGTCAGCGGTTTATCCGCGGTATAACCCGCTTCAGCCAACAGCTTCTTCGCCTCTTCGTTGCGCTTTTCCTGTGACCAGGTAAACCACTCCGGTGGCGTTAACTTGATGCCGTCGGTGTAAGGCGGTGTATAACCGTAGGCTGGCAGATCGCCCTGGTTTTTCACTTTGTTAACGATGATATCGCGATCGACACCCAGCTTAAGGGCAGCACGGACGCGCGGATCGTTAAATGGCGGCTTCTGGTTATTGATTTCGTAATAGTAAGTACAGAGGTAAGGATCGACGTGTACCTCGGTCGGGATCTCTTTCTTCAGCTTCTGGAACAGCTCAATTGGCATGTTGTTGTAGGTCATATCGCTGCCGCCGCTGCGATAGCGGTTAACATCGGTGACTTCAGAAGAGATCGGCAGGAAAGTCACTTTATCCAGTTTGGTATTGACGTTGTCCCAATAATTGGTGTTGCGCACCAGCACCAGACGCTCATTCACCACCCACTGCGACAGCTTAAATGCGCCGTTGCCGACCCAGTTTTCTGGCTGCGTCCACTTATCGCCAAACTTCTCAATGGCGGCTTTATTCACCGGTGACATGGAAGGATGGATCAGCAGCTTAAAGAAGTACGGTACCGGTTCGCTCAGCGTGACTTCAAGCGTATGTTCATCAAGCGCCTTCACACCGAGCTGATCGGGTTTTTTCTTACCGGAGATAATGTCATCCACGTTGAGCAGGTGACCATATTGCAGGTAGCTGGCATACGGAGACGCGGTTTTAGGATCGGCCAGGCGCTGCCAGCTGTAGACAAAGTCCTGCGCCGTCAGCGGTTCGCCATTTGACCATTTAGCATCTTTGCGCAGGTGGAAGGTCCACACTTTGCCATCTTTATTGTCCCAGCTCTCTGCCACGCCAGGAATCGGATGCCCCTGCACGTCACTGATGATCAGCCCTTCCAGCACGTCGCGGTTGGCGTTGGATTCGGGTACGCCCTCGATTTTATGCGGATCGAGTGACTGCAGTTCCGCACCGTTGCCTTTCACCAGCTCTTGTTTCGGAGCCAGTTCGGTGCCGGCAGGAACGGTTGCCGCCATAACGATGTTGCTGCTCATTGCGCTGAGCGCGGTGAAAACACCAATAGCAACAAGGCTTTTCTTTGTGATGTTGGTCATTATTACACTCCAGTGTTTTTTATCATCGCTGAGCCAGTCTGCTCAGCGTTTTTCCGTTTTCCGGAAGGCGCTTCACGGTGAGGAACGTCAGCCGCTAACGCCGTGACCCGTAATGGTCTTATCGTGACTCAGGCGCGCCCGGCTGTACCGCCGGATAATGCCTGCGCTCAATGATTCCTGATAAAGTAGTATTTCAGATCGGTGTAGTCCTGCGGATCTTTACCGGTAAACCCACCCACCCACGGCTTCACCAGCCGTACGCTGACGCGATAGTAGACCGGCACGATGGCTGAATCCTTATCCAGCTGCGCTTCCGCCTGCTGATAAAGCGCTGCCCGTGCATCGCTGTCGGATGCCGCCAGGGTTTTCGCCATAATGGCGTCGAACGCCGGGCTGCGATAGAACGCGGTGTTGGTCGACGAGTTCGACAGCAGCATATTCAGGAAGGTTGACGGCTCGTTATAGTCAGAGCACCAGGTGGCGCGTACCACGTCGTACTGCCCTTCATGACGCGTGGTCAGCAGCGTTTTCCACTCCTGATTTTGCAGGGTGACTTTCGCACCAAGATTTTTCTGCCACATTGACGCCGCCGCAATCGCCTGCTTTTTATTCTGATCGGAGGTGTTGTAGAGCAGAGTAAATTGCAACGGGTGCCCGGCGTTATAGCCCGCTTCAGCCAACAGCTTTTTCGCTTCGTCGTTACGTTGCTGCTGCGTCCAGCCAAACCAGGCCGGTGGCGTGAGCTTAGCACCGTCGGTAAACGGTGGCGTCAGGCCGTAAGCCGGGATTTGTCCCTGCCCCATGATTTTCTGCGCGATGATGTCACGATCAAGCGTCAGCTTGATGGCGCTGCGCACGCGCGCATCGTTAAAGGGCGCGCGCTGATTATTGATTTCGTAATAAAAGGTGCAGAGATAAGGGCTGACGCGCATCTCACCGCCCAGCTCTTTCTTCAGTCGGCCATAAAGCTCCGGCGGCACCGCACTGTTGGTCATATCGATACCGCCGGCACGATAACGGTTGATATCGCTGTTTTCGGAGGCGATGGGTAAAAATGTGCCCTGCTCAATCACCGTATGCGCGTTGTTCCAATAGTGCGGATTACGCTTAAGCACGATTTTTTCATTCACCACCCACTCGCTCAGCGTATAGGCGCCATTGCCGACATAGTGATCCGGCTGCGTCCATTTATCGCCCCAGCGCGCGATGACCCGAGCGTTGACCGGGCGCATGGCGGTGTGGGTCAGCATCGATAGCAGATAAGGCACCGGCTCACTCAGCGTGACCTGCAAACGATGCGCATCCAGCGCTTTCACGCCTAAGGTATCGGGGGATTTTTTGCCGCTGATAATCTCATCAACGTTGGCAATGTGCGCATATTGCGCATAGCTGGCGTAAGGGGATGCGGTTTTGGGATCGACCAGGCGACGCCAGCTATAAACAAAGTCCTCAGCGGTCACCGGCGTGCCGTCGCTCCATTTGGCATCGTCACGCAGGGTGAAGATCCACTCTGTGCCCTTCTGCTGCCAGGATGTGGCCACGCCAGGCACAACATGGCCATTATTGTCAGTTGAAACCAGCCCTTCCAGCAGATTAAGAATCACGTTGGATTCCGGTACGCCTTCGACTTTTTGCGGATCCAGCGAGGAAACTTCCGTGCCGTTGTTAATAACGATATTTTGCTGTGTAGCGAGAGAGGTTCCCGCAGGGACCTCAGCAGCACAGACAGTAAATGAGAACAGAATGCCTGCGACAGCCGTGCCTATGCGAGTAAGGGAGAGCTCATTCATTAAACGTTAACCAACCTCAATTAGATGACCTTACTGGCTACTAGCAAATTTCGTTCTCATTTTGCCGGTAAGCGCAAAAAATTCTGAATGCAGGCAAGCTATCAGAAGGAAACGACGTGCGCTAAGAGTAAATAACAAAAATGTTACCTATTTCTCTTTTAACATTTTTATTCTGGTGTGCAAAGTATTAATTTTCGCTAAAAAATAATAGCTAACTTAATGAAAAATAGTACTTTACCGGACATTCCCTCTCTGCATCAGCGGAATGACGAAACTCGCCGTTCGCGGCAACGCAATTCGTTCCAAATGCCTTTTTTGTAGCACGATCGCCTACTATTAATTGCATTTCAGGCGGGTCTCACTGCTTCTTAAATTTTAACCAGCATTATTTAATGTTAGAAAAATCACATTTTTTCACGCTATTTTGCCGGGTTTATTTTTAAGAAATAAAACTTATGGGCTGTTGCTCCTGTTAAGCCGCGTGAATAATTGCACCTTAATGGAACATAAAAATGGCCCGCTGCACTAATTAAGTGCGGCGGGCCATTATCATTGCGAAATAAGCTGTGATTGGGTTGGTTAAATGCTGAGCATTCAGGGCGTTATTTAATTCACCAGGCCAGGAAATAGCGCACGCAATCCGGTCACCACAAATTCGATGCCTAACGCCATTAGCAGCAAGCCCATAATACGGGTAATGACGTTAATGCCGGTTTGTCCCAGTACGCGTGCCATCAGCGGCGCGGCACGGAAAAGCAACCAGCAACAGCCCGCAAATAAGGCGATAGCCAGGCTGAAGCCCAGCAGGTTTATCCAGCTGTGATAGCGCGTACTCCAGACAATGGTAGAGCTGATGGCACCCGGACCGGCCATTAACGGTAGCGCCAGTGGTACCACGCCGATGCTTTCACGAATCGCGGTTTCTGATTTCTCCTGCTTGTTCTGTTTATCCTCACCCAATTTACCGCTGATCATCGACATGGCAATGGTCACCACCAGAATGCCACCAGCGATACGGAATGAATCGATCGAAATGCCAAACAGACGCAGGATGGCGTCACCTAAAAACAGCGAACTCCAGAGAATAATCGCTACCGCCAGGTTGGCGGTAAAATTGGTTTTATTACGCTCGGCGACCGCCTGATAGCTGGTCATGCTGATAAAAACTGGAATGATGCCCACTGGATTCACCAGGGCAAAAAGACCGACAAAAAATTTTATGTAGCCTGATAAATCAAGAATAGCCGGATTCATTGCGCGCTCCTGAGCCGGTAAATCACTGTGCTAAATACGTTTAACCCCCTGACAGGCAGCCAGCCCGAGGCCACCGGTTTTCTGCCTTTATAAAGTAACTCTGTCAATACTTGATCCTTAACAAGCTGAATGGTGTCAGCATGCGTAAAAATTGATCCAAATCATTATTCACTGCCTCCGATAAGAGTAATCTTTAATCAGACAAAGCAGATAAACACTCATAGTAAAGCGCTCAGGGCAGCATTTTAGCCAAACACTTTTAGTAATAAGCATGATAAAGCACTATTTAATGCAATTCTCGTTTATCTCAGCCAACAGAGGGCGGACAAACGAAAAACATGCTCCTTAACTAAAAGAGTTTACCTTTATCAGGAGAGCATTATGGCCGTTACTAATGTTGCTGAACTAAATGCAATGGTTGCCCGTGTAAAACAGGCACAGCGTGAGTACGCAAACTTCACGCAGGAGCAGGTTGATAAAATCTTCCGTGCTGCTGCCTTTGCCGCCGCCGACGCCCGCATCCCGCTGGCAAAAATGGCGGTTGCCGAATCTGGCATGGGCATCGTTGAAGATAAAGTGATTAAAAACCACTTTGCCTCTGAATATATTTACAACGCCTATAAAGACGAAAAAACCTGCGGCATTCTGGAAAGCGATGACACCTTCGGTACCATTACCATCGCGGAGCCAACCGGCTTGATCTGCGGGATTGTACCGACAACTAACCCAACGTCCACCGCAATCTTCAAGGCGCTTATCAGCCTTAAAACTCGTAACGGCATTATTTTCTCTCCGCATCCACGGGCGAAAAACGCTACCAACAAGGCGGCGGACATTGTCCTGCAGGCCGCGATTGCTGCCGGAGCGCCTAAAGACATTATTGGCTGGATCGATGCGCCTTCCGTCGAACTCTCCAATCAGCTGATGCACCATCCCGATATCAACCTGATCCTCGCAACCGGTGGTCCGGGTATGGTGAAAGCGGCCTACAGTTCAGGCAAGCCGGCTATCGGCGTAGGTGCGGGTAACACGCCGGTGGTAATTGATGAAACCGCTGATATCAAGCGTGCCGTCGCCTCTATTCTGATGTCAAAAACCTTTGATAACGGCGTGATTTGCGCCTCTGAACAATCCGTCATCGTGGTCGACAGCGTTTATGATGCGGTGCGTGAACGTTTTGCCAGCCATGGTGGCTATTTGCTGCAGGGCGCAGAGCTGAAAGCAGTGCAGAATATTATTCTGAAAAATGGCGGCCTGAATGCGGCGATTGTAGGTCAGTCAGCGGTCAAAATTGCTGAAATGGCCGGAATCAGCGTGCCGGTCAATACCCGTATCCTGATTGGTGAAGTGGTGTTGGTCGATGAGTCCGAGCCGTTCGCTCATGAAAAACTCTCGCCAACGCTGGCGATGTATCGAGCCAAAAGCTTTGAAGATGCCGTAGAGAAAGCGGAAAAACTGGTGGCAATGGGCGGCATCGGCCATACCTCCTGCCTCTATACTGACCAGGATAACCAACTGCAGCGCGTGCACCACTTTGGCGACAAAATGAAAACCGCGCGCATTCTGATCAATACGCCTGCTTCTCAGGGCGGCATCGGCGACCTCTACAACTTCAAACTGGCACCATCCCTGACGCTGGGTTGCGGTTCATGGGGCGGTAACTCTATCTCTGAAAACGTCGGTCCAAAACATCTGATCAATAAGAAAACCGTGGCTAAGCGAGCAGAAAATATGTTGTGGCACAAACTGCCGAAATCTATTTACTTCCGTCGCGGTTCACTGCCGATTGCCCTGGAAGAAGTGGCAACAGACGGTGCGAAACGCGCGTTTATCGTGACCGACCGTTATCTGTTTAACAACGGTTATGCCGACCAGATTATCAACGTTCTGAAACGTCACGGTATTGAAACCGAAGTGTTCTTTGAAGTGGAAGCGGATCCAACCCTGAGCGTGGTGCGTAAAGGCGCTGAGCAGATGCACTCATTCAAACCGGATGTGATTATCGCCCTGGGCGGTGGTTCGCCGATGGATGCGGCTAAAATCATGTGGGTAATGTACGAGCATCCGGAAACCCATTTCGAAGAGCTGGCGCTGCGCTTTATGGACATTCGTAAACGCATCTACAAATTCCCGAAAATGGGCGTCAAAGCCAAAATGGTGGCGATTACCACCACTTCCGGTACCGGTTCAGAAGTGACACCGTTCGCGGTAGTAACTGATGACGCCACCGGTCAGAAATATCCGCTGGCAGACTATGCGCTGACGCCGGATATGGCTATCGTCGATGCAAATCTGGTGATGAACATGCCGAAGTCTCTCTGCGCTTTTGGCGGCATTGACGCGGTAACCCATTCACTGGAAGCCTACGTTTCTGTACTGGCAAATGAATATTCAGACGGTCAGGCATTGCAGGCACTGAAGCTGCTGAAAGAGAACCTGCCAGCCAGCTATCGTGACGGCGCGAGCAATCCGGTTGCCCGTGAACGCGTACACAATGCTGCGACTATCGCCGGTATCGCCTTTGCCAACGCCTTCCTTGGGGTCTGCCACTCCATGGCGCATAAGCTGGGCTCTGAATTCCACATTCCGCACGGTTTATCGAACGCGCTGCTGATTTGTAACGTCATCCGCTATAACGCGAACGACAATCCAACTAAGCAGACTGCCTTTAGCCAGTACGACCGTCCGCAGGCGCGTCGTCGCTACGCAGAAATCGCCGAGCATCTGGGTCTGGTTCAGCCTGGCGACCGCACCGCCCAAAAAATTGAGCGGTTACTGGCTTGGATTGAAGAGCTGAAAGCGCAGTTGGGCATTCCAAAATCGATTCGCGAAGCAGGCGTGCAGGAGGCAGATTTCCTGGCCAAAGTGGATAAGCTGGCTGAGGATGCCTTTGATGACCAGTGTACCGGTGCTAACCCACGCTATCCGCTGATTGCTGAACTGAAACAGGTTATGCTCGACAGCTTCTACGGTCGTCCGTATGACGAACCTTTTGCTTCAGTAGCAGAAGCAATTGCCGAGCAGCCGGTGAAAGCAGAGAAAAAAGCGAAGAAAGTGTAAAACGCTGACAATAAAAAACCCGCTAAGGCGGGTTTTTTTTGGCCTGCTGGCGGTCAAATCGAACGCACGGGTACGCCATGAACCTCTTCCAGCGAACCGCTGCTCAACGCCTGCTTATAATGCTTACGGCAGACCGATACATAACGCTCGTTGCCGCCAATCACAACTTGCTCCCCTTCGTGACGGGGACGCCCTTCGCTGTCCAGCCGTAGCACCATGGTCGCTTTGCGTCCGCAATGACAAATAGTTTTCAGCTCGACCAGCTTATCCGCCCACGCGAGCAGATATTCACTACCACTAAACAGCTCACCGCGAAAATCGGTGCGCAAACCGTAACAGAGCACCGGTATATCCAGTTCGTCGACCACATCTGACAATTCCCTGACCTGCTCTTTCGTCAGGAACTGGCATTCATCAATAAGCACGCAGTGAATAGGCTGCCGCTGATGCTTAGAGGAAATTTCCGTATAAAGCGCGGTTTGGGTATTAAACAGGCTGGCTGGCGAACTGAGTCCGATACGTGAGCTGACCTGTCCGGCACCAAAGCGATCGTCAATTTCTGCGGTGTAAACGACGGAGCGCATGCCTCGCTCCTGATAATTATAGGAAGATTGTAACAGGGCAGTAGATTTTCCGGCATTCATCGCCGAATAATAGAAATAAAGCTGCGCCATCGGGCTGGGCTCCGCAGTAAAAGATATTTATGCCGCCGATTCTAACATGCAGGCGAAAATTTTCACTAAGACAGCAACCTGCCCCCAGGTTAATGTTAAGCGCGTTATCTGTTTTAAAAGCCTGCCGTTAAGATTTAGCCGACAGGATGAAATGCCGCTGCAACGGATTAAATGCCATTACGTTCTGCCGCAACCGCTAATCAACAAGGCGATTAACGGCATATTCAAATGAGAAAAGGCTTAATGAATCTGTTTATGGCTGACAAAAGATTACGGATATAACTACGAGCGTAGCGGCAGTTAAAAAAGGGCACTTTGCTAGCTATCAATGATTAATTCTAATTTTATAAGGGGCTAAGCGGGTTAAGTGCTCGCGTTATAGGGTTTATTTTTCATTACACAATGCTGCTAAAATAGGATTTGTGAGTTTCTTACAAAATTAACTATTGCAGTTCTTTTTTGCCATCACTACTATTACCTGGCAGAACAACTCTCCCGATGAATATATAAAAGAGATTAAGATAATGAGCGAAGCCCTTAAAATTTTAAACAACATCCGCACCCTTCGCGCTCAGGCCAGAGAGTGCACCCTCGAAACGCTGGAAGAAATGCTGGAAAAATTAGAAGTTGTCGTTAATGAACGCCGCGAAGAAGATAATCAAACCGCAGCAGAAAACGAAGAGCGTACGCGCAAACTGCAACAATATCGTGAAATGCTGATTGCTGACGGCATTGATCCTAATGAATTACTGCAGACCATGGCGGCGACTAAAGCACCTGGCAAGACCAAGCGTGCGGCCCGTCCGGCTAAATATCACTACACTGATGAAAATGGCGAAGCCAGAACCTGGACTGGTCAGGGCCGTACGCCAGCGGTGATTAAGAAAGCTATCGAAGATGAAGGCAAACAGCTGGATGACTTCCTGCTTTAACGCTTTTAAGGTGCTACGCTTTTAGCCCCATCTATTAATGGGGTTTTAATGACGAAACTTTGTCACTTAATCACATCATGCAGGGCATAAAAAAAGGAAGCCAGGCTTCCTTTTTTTAATTCCACTGGTTTATTGTTGATAGAATGCTTTATACCAGCTGACAAAACGGGCAATGCCCTCTTCCACCGTTGTTTCCGGTTTAAAACCAATCGTTTCGTAAAGCGCACTGGTATCGGCACTGGTTTCCAGTACATCCCCAGGCTGCATTGGCAGCAGATTCTTTTTGGCCTCAATACCCAACGCTTTCTCCAGCGCCTCAATATAAGCCATCAGCGTCACTGGCTGACTGTTGCCAATATTATATACACGATATGGCGCAGAGCTGGTTGCTGGCGAGCCTGTTTCTACCGTCCAGTTTTCATCACGTTGCGGAATCACATCCTGTAAACGCACGATAGCTTCGGCAATATCATCAATATAAGTGAAATCGCGGCGCATTTTTCCGTGGTTATAAACATCAATGCTTTCGCCCGCGATGATTGCTTTAGTAAATTTAATAAAGCCATATCAGGCCGACCCCATGGACCATACACGGTAAAAAAGCGCAGGCCTGTGGTGGGCAGATTATAAAGATGGGAATAGGTGTGCGACATTAACTCATTAGCCTTTTTGGTCGCGGCATAGAGCGATACCGGATGATCAACGCTGTCATCGGTTGAAAAAGGCGTTTTACGATTTAATCCATAAACAGAACTGGAGGACGCGTATAATAAATGGCCAATCTTATGATGGCGGCATCCTTCGAGAATATTGAGGTGACCTACTAAATTGGCATCAGCATAGGCGTGAGGGTTATCAATGGAATAACGTACGCCAGCCTGGGCGGCCAGATGTATCACCCGCTCAAAGCCATTCTGTTCAAATAGCGAGGCAATGGCCTGCCGATCGGCAAGATCGCCATGACAGAACGAAAACTGAGGATGGTGAAGGAGTTGATCCAGACGGGCTTGCTTGAGGCTGATATCGTAATAATCATTCAGGTTGTCGAGACCGACAACCTGGTGACCGGCGTCCAGCAGGCGCTGGCTAACATGAAAACCAATAAAACCTGCTGCGCCGGTAACCAGATATTTCATACTTTCCTCGTTAATTATGCAATGTCGATAGACTTCCCGCGGCCGATTGCATAATAAACGAAACCGCGTTTGCTGATTCTTTCTGGATCATACAGGTTACGACCATCAAAAATCACGGGTTCTTTTAGGGCATTTTTAATGACGTCAAAATCCGGTGCGCGGAAGTTCTGCCATTCGGTACAGATGACCAGGCCATCAGCACCCTGCAGAGCAGATTCTTTCGTGCCCATCAGTTTCAGGTCACTACGGTGTCCGTAAATGCGCTGTGCTTCATCCATTGCTTCTGGGTCAAATGCCTGTACGCTGGCGCCCGCTTCCCACAGCGTTTCCATCAGTACACGACTTGACGCCTCACGCATATCATCGGTATTCGGTTTAAAAGAGAGACCCCACAATGCAAAGGTTTTCCCTTTGAGGTCATCACCGAAATGACGTTTGATAAACGTTGGCAGCTTGGTTTTCTGCTTGTCATTCACATCTTCAACCGCCTGCAGCAGGCGCGGTGTATAACCGATAGATTCAGCCGTGCGAATTAACGCCTGCACATCTTTCGGGAAACATGAACCGCCGTAGCCACAGCCTGGATAGATGAAGTGGTAGCCAATACGTGGATCAGAACCGATCCCCTGGCGCACTTTCTCGATGTCGGCACCCAGGCGTTCAGCCAGGTTAGACATCTCATTCATAAAGCTGATTTTGGTGGCCAGCATGCAGTTAGCCGCATATTTGGTCAGCTCAGCACTACGGATATCCATCAGGATCAGACGATCGTGATTGCGGTTAAACGGCTCGTAGAGTTCACGCAGCAGTTCAACTACGTCGTCATTGTCAGTACCGACAACAATACGCTCAGGACGCATACAGTCGCTGACCGCCGCGCCTTCTTTCAGAAACTCTGGGTTCGACACCACGTCAAACGTAACGTCAAGGCCGCGCGCCTTCAGGGTCTCTTCCATTACTGCGCGTACTTTATCTGCCGTGCCAACCGGTACGGTAGATTTATCCAGCACCACTTTGTGCTCGGTCATGTACTGAGCAATGGTACGGGCTACTGCCGTCACATATTTCAGATCTGCAGAGCCATCTTCATCAGGAGGCGTGCCCACTGCGATGAACTGCATCACACCGTGGTTAACGCCTTCTTCCGCGTCGGTAGTGAACTTCAGGCGGCCCGCTTCATAGTTCTGTTTTACCAGCGGGGTAAGGCCCGGCTCATAAATAGGGATGATG
The DNA here is from genome assembly GCF_001517405.1 of Duffyella gerundensis. Lineage (NCBI taxonomy): Bacteria > Pseudomonadati > Pseudomonadota > Gammaproteobacteria > Enterobacterales > Erwiniaceae > Duffyella > Duffyella gerundensis. The sequence continues at coordinate 2,122,084 of NZ_LN907827.1, forward strand.
CCCTTTTTCAGATTTTCGACTTTATTCGCGTCAACATCGACACAAAGAACGTCATGTCCGACTTCAGCCAATACTGCAGCCTGAACCAGACCAACATAGCCGATACCAAATACGGAGACTTTCATTGAGTTATCCCGTTCCTAATAATTACTTGTTGCTGCCGACTTCGCTTTCAAGCCACTTTTTAAAGTCGCTACCCAGCGTTTCATGACGCACGCCGTATTCAACGAATGCTTGCATGTAGCCCAGCTTGTTGCCGCAGTCATGGCTCACACCTTTCAGGTGATACGCTTCAACGGTCTCTTTTTCCATCAGCATTGCAATGGAGTCAGTCAGCTGTACTTCGCCGCCTGCGCCCGCTGGGGTTTTAGCCAGCAGAGGCCAGATATCAGCAGACAGGACATAACGACCCACTACCGCCAGGTTAGAAGGCGCTTCAGCCGCTTTAGGCTTCTCAACTACGCCCACCATTGGTGCGCTGTCACCTGGGTTCAGGGTTGCGCCCTGGCAATCAACCACGCCGTAAGCGGTTACATCGGCAACGGGCTCAACCATGATCTGGCTACGGCCGGTTTCGTCATAACGCTGCAGCATTTCTGCCAGGTTTTCTTTAGACAGATCGGATTCATATTCATCAATGATCACGTCTGGCAGGATAACCACGAATGGCTCGTTGCCAACCAGTGGCTGCGCACACATAACAGCGTGGCCCAGGCCTTTAGCGATACCCTGACGAACCTGCATGATGGTCACGTGTGGTGGGCAGATTGACTGGATTTCGTCCAGAAGCTGACGCTTAACGCGTTTTTCCAGCATGGACTCAAGTTCAAAGCTGGTATCAAAATGGTTTTCGATAGCATTTTTTGAAGAGTGGGTAACCAGTACGATTTCGTTGATACCGGCAGCGATACATTCGTTCACGACATACTGGATCAGTGGCTTATCAACCAGCGGTAACATTTCTTTTGGAATTGCTTTGGTGGCAGGCAGCATACGCGTGCCTAAACCTGCAACTGGGATTACCGCTTTTTTTACTTTTGACTTATAGGCAGACATTAAGATACCCCTCTTAGGCAGTTCAAGTTATTACTTGATATGTCGATTTAAAAACGAAATGAGTATATCAGGTGAATAGCGCCGGATTTATCCTGGTTAGGTCATATCCGACGAAATTAAGATTATTACCCAAGTGTAAAGCTTAAATTTGGCACTGCTGGGAAGTGCCAAAAAATATATTTTTTACTGGCTTAATCGGTCGCTAACATCAGGCGCAGCCTGCCACCAGCGCCCCACACCTGGCATTGCCATGCATCGCCTTTTTGGCTTATTTGATTAAGATGTGTGCTTCCCATTGTGCCGAGCGGAACACCATTGCTCAGCTGTATTTGATGAGTATTAATGTTCAAAGTGGCGTTTAAACCAGCAGAAACGAGGATAAGGCTCTTTAAGGTCTGATGGTAATAACCCACCAGCAGCGGAAATTGCCCCTGTAAATTAGCCTGCCGTAATAAAAGGTTCACCTGTTTTAACAGCCCGGTTAATTCCGGCAGCCTTTGTTTGCGCTCTGAAATCTGCTCCTGCAACAGGCCGTTAAACAGCGCACGCAACAACAAGGCGGCCAGCACGCCGTTATCCCCTGCTCGCGTGACATCCAGACAATAAAACGCCAGATCTTTATCCGAGAGCGCAGCGATATCCAGGACCAGGCCTGGCTGCTCGGCCATCGTCAGCTGGCGATAATTGATCCGGCAGTTAGCGATGGTTTGCTGCACCGGCGGCTGCAACTGTTTCAACAGCTTGGCGGCGGCGCTGGGATCGCGCACCAGCGCATCCCAATCCTGAAACAGCTGTTCATCCTCTTCTACTTTTGAGGTAAACATTGAGGGATAGAGGCATTCGTAAACGGCTTCGCGCAGTCGCTCAAGATTTTTAAGCGGTTTCAGTAGCACATCCTGCACGCCAAGGCGCAGCACGTGGGCGATATCTGCCATGTTTTCGGTGGCCGAAATCACTAACACAGGGATCACCGAGCCCTGCGTACGCAGATGCTCCACAAACTTGATGCCGTTCATGCGTGGCATTTCAAGATCGCAAATAATCAGATCCGGCGCGGCGACCTTAAGCTTCTCAATCCCTTCAAGACCGTCACCAGCGGTAGCGATTTCGCCACCCATTGCCTGGAGGAAGTTTTCCAGCAGAGAGCGGAAAATGACCTCATCTTCAATGATGAGAATCTTTTTCCCAATTAGCGGCTTTTCCATTTATCTCCCCCTGGTACCAGATATTTCAATAGTGGCTCAAAAACTGCTGTTTTGCCTGTCAGAATTGGCTGAACTCGTTGTGTTTTTTGTTCAGGCACAATCAAATGTTTCGTAATAGTGGTAAAAGCTCATCCATTTTCTTCTCTACGGCCGCTTTCCCTGCGGCAATCGCCTCTTCTGCCCGATGAAAATCCAGCGTCGATATCTGCGGACAGAAGGGCTGAATCAGTACATCTGGCGGATCGCCTGCCATACGATGGCGCTTGACGCGGTTTTCCAGCATTTGAATAGAGGTCGTCATGATCTCCATCGCACCGGGCGTCTGATTATTCCGCCTTTGAGTCATACCCATTAGCCGCTGGCGGATTGACGTACGCCAGCCGCGGCTTTCAGGTGCTACCGGCTCATCCACCGGCGGTGTGACGGACAGGAGATCCTGCTGCATGAGGTGAGCATCATGTTGTAAATCAACGGCGATCACAATATCTGCTCCAAGGGCGCGTGTCAGTGAGACAGGAACCGGGTTGACCACCGCGCCATCCACCAACCAGTATCCATTGTAGCTTACTGGCGCCAGAAGGCCGGGCATACTGCAAGAGGCGCGCACGGCACGCTGTAGATCACCATCGGTTAGCCAGAGCTCACGCCCGGTGCTTAAGTTGGTGGCCACCACGCCGAAGGGTTTGCCGCATTCCTCGATGGTCTCGTGCGGAATCAGACGATGAATATGATTAAATACCTTCTCGCCGCGCAGCAGGCCGCCACGCCGCCAGGAAAAATCCATAAGCCGGATGACATCCCAATAGCTGAATGAGCAGACCCACTTTTCCATCAGCGGAAGACGCTGGTTAACGTAGGCAGAGCCGACCAACGCGCCGACCGAACACCCCGCCACGACATCTATCTGAATGCCCGCCCGCTCCAGCGCCTTAATCACGCCGATGTGCGCCCAGCCTTTTGCCGCGCCTGCGCCAAGGGCCAGGCCTATTTTTACCTGTCTCATACAACCTCTACTCTCAGCGGCATCACCCTGATGACTTCAATTCCCTGACTCGGGTAACATAGGGCGCTTGTAAACGCTCTCATTAATCACAGTTTGGAGTTAACGTGTCAGAACCCTGTCCCTGCTGCAGTGGCCAGCAGTATAGCCTATGTTGCCAGCCCTACTTAGCGCGGGCTGCTCAGCCCCCTACAGCAGAAGCCCTGATGCGTTCACGCTACAGCGCCTACGTTAAGCACGACCTTGCCTGGCTGCTGGCCACCTGGCATCCCGCTCAGCGTTCGCCTTCACTAAGTGCGTCATTATCTGAAAGTTTTCAAAATACACAATGGCTTGGATTGAATGTAACCGCTTGCGAAGCGGGAAACCATGAGAATGAAAGCCTGGTAACCTTTTTTGCGCGCTATGTCGAAAACCATACCAACGGCTTTATCTATGAACGTTCGCGCTTTCTTCGCGAGGATCATCGCTGGTACTATGTCGACGGTACGTACCCGCAGCCAGGCCGCAATGACGCCTGTCCATGTGGCTCGGGCAAAAAATACAAAAAATGCTGCGGCCTTTGATGTCTGGCTCAAAAACCAGCGGATTGATTGTTTCACAGGATGCTAATTGATATGCAAGCGCAAACCATCGAAAGAAAAGTGCTTCGGACCGTTTGTCCGGATGCAAAAGGCCTGATCGCCAAAATCACCAATATTTGTTACAAGCACGAGCTTAACATCGTGCAAAACAACGAGTTCGTTGACCATCGCACCGGGCGCTTTTTTATGCGCACCGAGCTGGAAGGTATTTTCAACGACGCAACCCTGTTGGCCGATCTGGATGGCGCCCTGCCGCAGGGTGCCACTCGCGAGCTGAACTCTGCCGGTCGTCGGCGCATCGTCATTCTGGTCACTAAAGAAGCGCACTGTCTTGGCGATCTGCTGATGAAAAGCGCTTACGGTGGGCTGGATGTGGAGATCGCAGCCGTCATCGGTAATCACGATACGCTGCGCACGCTGGTTGAACGCTTTGACATTCCGTTTGTGTTAGTCAGCCATGAAGGCCTGACGCGCGAAGAGCATGACATTAATATGGCCGTGGAGATTGAGCGCCACCAGCCTGACTATGTTGTGTTGGCCAAATATATGCGCGTGTTAACGCCTGCCTTTGTTCAGCGCTTCCCCAATCAGATTATTAATATTCACCACTCATTTTTACCGGCGTTTATCGGCGCACGTCCTTATCATCAGGCGTATGAGCGCGGGGTGAAAATCATTGGCGCCACGGCGCACTATGTGAATGATAATCTCGATGAAGGCCCGATCATCATGCAGGATGTGATTCACGTTGATCACAATTACACCGCTGAAGATATGATGCGTGCTGGTCGTGACGTCGAAAAGAACGTGCTGAGTCGTGCGCTGTATAAAGTGCTGGGGCAACGGGTGTTTGTTTACGGCAACCGCACCATCATTTTATAAGCCTTTTCATGCTGGTTTGTATGACGAACCAGCATGATGTTTAAATAATGGGCAAACGCCGCGGCTTTATGATGATGGCGCTTTACAGCCACATTTCATTTGGTATGATGCGCCCGCTTTCAGTAATAAGCAGCCCCGTGGTGGGGTTCCCGAGCGGCCAAAGGGAGCAGACTGTAAATCTGCCGTCACAGACTTCGAAGGTTCGAATCCTTCTCCCACCACCATTTACTTCGCTGCTGCTAAGCACGTTAAACTGAATGCATGTATTACAACATGATCCCCGGTGGGATTCCCGAGCGGCCAAAGGGAGCAGACTGTAAATCTGCCGTCACAGACTTCGAAGGTTCGAATCCTTCTCCCACCACCATTTCAGTTCGCCTCGCTCCTACTTGCTCTATTTTCCTGAACACTTCTTGTTATTCCCTGTTCTGTTAATTTCGTACGCTTCATCCTGCCCGAAAATGACGCCTGTTGATTCGCAATGCCAGGGTGTCTGCCGCCCTTCCGCCTCGTTAAATTCACCCTCGCGCCTGTAGAAGCTTCGACAATCCGCCGGGCTCTCTGCTACCATCGCGGCATATTTTCCCTGCACTATGGCAACTGAAATGAAATTTGTTTCTTTTAACATCAATGGGCTGCGCGCGCGTCCTCATCAACTGGCCGCGTTGGTTGAACAGCACCAGCCTGACGTCATCGGCCTGCAGGAAACAAAAGTCCATGACGATATGTTTCCGCTTGAAGAGGTCAGTAAGCTGGGCTATCACGTTTTTTATCACGGCCAGAAAGGCCATTATGGCGTGGCGCTGCTGACTAAAACCGCCCCCACCGAGGTGCGTTATGGTTTTCCCGGCGATGAAGAAGACGCGCAGCGTCGGCTGATCATGGCCGACATCCCGAGCCCGCTGGGCGACATCACGGTGATTAACGGCTATTTCCCCCAAGGCGAAAGCCGCGACCATCCCACCAAGTTTCCCGCCAAGGCGCGCTTTTATCGCGATTTACAGGATTATCTGCAGGCGCAGCCAATGGATAAGCCCATCCTGGTGATGGGTGATATGAACATCAGCGCAACCGATCTGGATATTGGCATTGGTGAAGAGAGCCGCAAACGCTGGCTGCGAACCGGCAAATGTTCATTTTTACCGGAAGAGCGTGAATGGATGGATCGGCTGCTGGGCTGGGGGCTGGTCGATACCTGGCGCCTGCAGCATCCTGAAGATAACGAGCAGTTCTCGTGGTTTGACTACCGTTCCAAAGGGTTTGATGACAATCGCGGATTGCGCATCGACCTGCTGCTGGCCAGCCAGCCACTGGCGGAACGCCTTGCTGAAACCGGCATCGATTATCAGATCCGTGCGATGGAGAAGCCCTCCGATCATGCGCCGGTCTGGGCCAGCTTTACGCTGTAATCGCAACGAGCCGCGGCTGATCCGCGGCCCGTTCGACTATTTCAGGACTTTCCAGATCAAATTATTGGTGCCCAGTGATTTCTCGTCACGGGAACATTGCAGAATAATGCCCTCCGCTTTAACGAGCGATCCTTCACTGTAGCGCCGATTCTCGTAAGTACAGCAACGCTGACAGTCATCCTGCTGCCGCTGCTGATTTTGCGTCCAGACTTCCGGCGGCAGATCAACCACCACATCCGCGTTACCGCCCTGAGAAGGCATTGAGTTGTACTCTTCACGGTGCGCCATCGCTGCACTACTGACCATCAACATTATTGCTATTGCCGCCGCTCTTTTTCGCACTGGTCTTTCTCCGATAGGTCGTCTGTTTAGCCGGGCGGCTGCCTTTTTTTGCTGCGGGCAGGCCACGGAATGCATGCGCAGCGGGTTGTTGACGCGCCTGCGCAATAAGCTGATAGAGCGTCTCAACCAGCGGCTGCATAAAGTCCTGATAGCGACACTGCTTCTCGCTGATTTTAGTCAGCGTTGATTCCCACTGCGCGGTCATATCGGGCCGGGCAGCCATTTCCGGCAGCGAATGAATCAGGGCGCGCCCCGCTTCGCTGGCATGAATGGCGCGCCCCTGCTTAAACAAGAAGGTACGTTTGAATAGCAGCTCAATGATGCCGGCACGTGTCGCCTCAGTGCCTAAACCATCGGTCGATCGGAGGATTTTCTTTAGATCTTTATCCTGCACAAAGCGGGCAATGCCGGTCATGGCGGAGAGCAACGTCGCATCGGTGAAGGGCCGCGGTGGCTGCGTTTGCTTGGCCAGCACTTCGCCATGCTCACAGTGCAGCTCATCGCCTTTAGCCACCACCGGCAGCGGCGTACCGTCATTTTCCTCATCGCGCTCTTTGCTTCCCAGCATGGCGCGCCAGCCCGCTTCCGCCAGAAAACGGGCTCTGGCGCTGAATTTGCCGCCCGCAATATCGAGATCGATCACGCATTTGCGGAACAGCGCATCCTGACAGAATTGCATCAAATATTGTCTGGCCACCAGCGCATAAATATTGGCTTCGTTTTCACTGAGATTAACGCTGCTGCTGCGTGCAGTTGGAATGATGGCGTGGTGAGCGTCAACTTTTTTATCATCCCAGCAGCGGTTACGGCGATTAGTATCGGCATCTTCCGGCAACGCCAGCGTCGGCTGATGCTGCTGAATCGCCTTGAGCACCGCGTGACGTCCGTTGAAATGCTCATCGGGCAGATACCGGCTGTCCGAGCGCGGATAGGTGATCAGCTTGTGCGTTTCATAGAGCCGCTGGCAGGTATCCAGCACGGTTTGCGCACTCAGCCCAAAACGCTTAGCGGCTTCAATTTGTAGGCTGGAGAGAGAGAACGGCAGCGGCGCGGTTTCACTTTCACGCTTATCCTGATAGCCGCTGACCCTAGCTGGCACACCCTGAATACGCGCTACTACGTGATCGGCCAGCGGACGGTGCAGCAATCGGCCCTCTTCATCCTGCCAGGGTTCACAGGATTCGCTGGGCTGCCATAGCGCGGTAAACCGTACGCCATCGGGCGTAATAATGTGCGCTTTGACTTCGAAATAGTCTTTGGCGACGAAGTTTTCGATCTCTTCATCGCGGCGCACCACCAGCCCTAACACCGGCGTTTGCACCCGTCCGACCGAAAGCACACCATCGTAACCAGCGTTGCGCCCCAGCAGCGTATAGGCACGGGTCATATTGATGCCGTAAAGCCAGTCGGCGCGAGAACGGGCCAGCGCAGAGACACAAAGTGGCACAAACTCACGGTTTTCACGCAGCCGGCCAATCGCCTTCTCCACCGCCTGCGGATTGAGATCGTTAATCAGGCAGCGCTGCACTTTTTCGCGTTTCTCTGCCGACAGACCAAGATAGTCGATCACTTCATCGACCAGCAGCTGGCCTTCGCGGTCCGGATCGCCTGCGTGCACCACTTGTGAGGCCTGCGTCAGTAAGCCTTTGATCACTTTCAGCTGTTTCGCCACCGACGGACGCGGCTGCAGCTGCCATTTTTCCGGTACGATAGGCAGATCGGCCAGTGACCAACGGGCGTACTTACTGTCATAGCTGTCCGGCTGAGCCTGCTCCAGCAGGTGACCTACGCACCAGGTCACCATTTGATCGTTGCCACAGGCAATGAAGCCATCGCCGCGACGATGTGGCTTGGGCAGCACATCTGCAATGGCGCGGGCGAGGCTGGGTTTTTCTGCAATAAACAAACGCATCTGTTGCCGGCAACCTTCTACTCGAAAAGACAAAAATCCTCGGCGTTGTCTTGCGCCGAATAAATCCGCCAGGGCTTAATCAGCCCTGTGCAGAGAGGCGAAATCTTAACGTGCTGCGGCGCCTGCGCACCAGCAGATTGCGCCGAGATGCGCGCGGCATCGCAAGATTTTGCGGCGGCTATAGTAGCGTTTTCAACGTAAGCTGATAAGGGGATTGAGAAATTTCGCGGACAGGGCACACGGCAAGCCCGGCAGGGCAAGCACTGCCCTGCTTTACGCCATCAGAAATAACGGACAAACGGCGCGTGATCGGGTGGCAGAACGGTAGTGGAGGATTTAAGTTGCGGCGTACCTAAGTAGAGAAAGCCCACAATGGCATCCTGCTCGCGGCAGCCAAACGCCTCACGCACCGCCGCGTGATCGGTCCATGGGCCGCTACGCCAGATGCCGTTAAAGCCCTGCGCCTGCGCCGCCATCTGCATGGCCATCACCGCACAGCCTGCGGACACCACCTGTTCCCAGCGCGGGACTTTATGATGTGCTTCGCAATGCGCCACCACAGTAATGATCATCGGTGCGCGGAATGGCGATTTTTGCGCTTTATCAATCGCCTTCTGTTCCATGTCATCATCGCGCGCGCATTTTTCCAGCAGCTGGCTGAAGCGTTCGCGCCCTTCCCCTTCGACAATAATGAAGCGCCATGGCTGAAGTGTACCGTGATCGGGGGCGCGCATGCCCGCCCTGATGATATTCTCCAGCGCCTCGCCGGCTGGCGCGGGCTCACTGAGCCGCGATGCAGAACGTCGGTTTACCAATAAATCCAGCGCATCCATCTGAGCCTCCTGATAATGATTAGCATTAACAACAAACTAGCACAGGCCAGCACTTTGTAACAGTCGCGCTCGATTTCATGCTGACTTTTAGCACGCCGCTCTTTAGGATGAGTGCGGTAATCGGACCTCTGCGGTCTGAATGAGATAATAGGGAGATGCTATGCGCACCTTGTGGCGAATTATTGCTGGTTTCTTTAAGTGGAGCTGGCGCGTTTTAAATTTTATCAGGGAATTTATCCTGAACCTTTTTTTGATTTTTTTAGTGCTGGTGGGCGTAGGCATCTGGCTGCAAATTAATCATGCGTCTGCTCCCGCTGATGTGCAGCGCGGCGCGCTAAAAATCGATCTGACCGGCGTGGTGGTGGATAAGCCCTCGGTCAGCAATAAGCTCAGCAAACTGAGCCGTCAGCTTCTGGGTGCCAGCAGCGATCGCCTCAAAGAAAACTCCCTGTTTGATGTCGTTGATGCCATTCGCCAGGCAAGAGATGACAAAAACATCACCGGCATTGTGCTCGATTTACGCGATTTTGCCGGCGCCGATCAGCCTTCGCTGCAATACATCGGTAAAGCGCTGCGCCAGTTCCGTGACGCGGGCAAACCTATATTCGCCACCGGCGACAGCTACACGCAGGCACAATATTATCTGGCCAGCTATGCCAATAAAATCTATCTCTCGCCGCAGGGCGCGGTTGACCTGCACGGTTTTGCCACTAACGGCCTTTACTACAAATCGCTGCTGGATAAGTTAAAGGTCAGCTCGCACGTCTTCCGCGTGGGTACCTATAAGTCTGCCGTGGAACCCTTCCTGCGTGATGACATGTCGCCTGCCGCCCGCGAAGCGGACAGCCGCTGGATTGGCGAGCTGTGGCAGAACTATCTCAATACCGTTTCCGCTAACCGCCAGATTACCCCGGATCAGCTGTTCCCGGGTGCTCAGGGCGTGATTGTCGGCCTGCAGAAAGCAGAAGGCGATACCGCGAAGTATGCGCTTGATAACAAGCTGGTAGATCAGCTCGCCACGCGAGCCAACATTGAGCAGCTGTTCAGCAAAACCTTTGGCTGGGACAAGCAGAGCAACGATTATCATGCGATCAGCATTTACGATTATCCGCTGCACGCCAGCACCCAGGATAACGGCAATATCGCGGTAATCCTGGCTAACGGTGCCATCATGGATGGCGAAGAGACCGCCAGCAGCGTTGGCGGCGACACCACCGCCATGCAAATTCGTGAAGCGCGTCTCGATCCTAAAATCAAGGCGATCGTGTTCCGTGTGAACAGCCCTGGCGGCAGCGTTACCGCTTCTGAGGTGATTCGCGAAGAGCTGGCGGCGGCGCGTGCAGCCGGCAAGCCGGTGGTAGTCTCAATGGGCGGCATGGCGGCCTCCGGCGGCTACTGGATCTCTACGCCAGCGGATTACATTTTGGCCAGCCCAACCACACTAACCGGTTCAATTGGTATTTTTGGCGTCATCAACACCGTTGAAAACAGCCTGAACGAAATTGGCGTGCATGGCGATGGCGTTGCTACATCGCCGCTGGCCGACGTATCAACCACCAAGGCGTTGCCGCCAGAAGTGCAGCAGATGATGCAAATCAGCATTGAAAGCGGCTATAAAAACTTCATTGGTCTGGTTGCCAAATCGCGTAACAAAACGCCGCAAGAGATCGATCAGATTGCGCAGGGCCATGTCTGGACCGGCAGCGATGCCAAAGCCAATGGTCTGGTGGACGCGCTGGGCGACTTTGATGATGCCGTCGACAAAGCGGCCGCGCTGGCCAAACTGAGTCAGCCGCAGCTGAGCTGGTACCAGGATGAACCAGGACTGGTTGACATGATGCTTAATCAGGTTGACGCATCGGTTCGCGCCACGCTGCCTGCTGCCGTCCAGGCGCTGCTGCCTGCGCCGGTTGCCGAAGTGATGTCAGCCATGCAATCTCAGCCTGGCATGATGACCAAAATGAACGATCCGGCCCATCGTTATGCCTTCTGTCTGACCTGCGGACAGGTGCGATAAAGTTCACAGCCCGGCCACTGGTCGGGCTGTTTTTCCCCCGCTTTCCTTCTATAATGCGCCTTTCGTGGCAAGCCTGAGTTACCCATGCATAAGAAAAATATTTACGTCGCCTATACGGGCGGAACCATCGGGATGCAGCGTTCAGCGCAGGGCTATATTCCGGTTTCAGGACATCTTCAGCAGCAGCTGGCCAATATGCCCGAGTTCCACCGCGCCGAAATGCCGCTGTTTACCATTCATGAATATCAGCCGCTGATGGACTCTTCAGACATGACCCCTGAAGACTGGCTGGCCATCGCCAATGACATCAAAAAGAACTACGATCGCTATGATGGCTTTGTGATCCTGCACGGTACCGACACCATGGCGTTCACCGCATCGGCGCTGTCGTTTATGCTGGAAAACCTCACCAAACCCGTGATCGTCACCGGCTCGCAAATTCCGCTGGCTGAGCTGCGTTCTGATGGTCAGCAGAATCTACTCAATTCGCTGTTTGTCGCGGCCAACTATCCCATCAGCGAAGTCACCTTGTTCTTTAATAACACGCTGTTTCGCGGCAACCGCACCACCAAAGCCCACGCCGACGGTTTCAATGCTTTTGCCTCGCCAAATCTGGCGCCGTTGCTGGAAGCGGGTATTCATATTCGCCGCCTCGGCACGCCGCCTGCGCCACAGGGCAAGGGTGAGCTGATCGTTCATCCGATCACGCCACAGCCAATCGGCGTGGTCACTATCTATCCGGGGATTTCTGCGGAGGTGGTGCGCAACTTTTTACGACAACCAGTCAAAGCGCTGATTTTGCGCTCGTACGGCGTTGGTAATGCGCCGCAAAACCCGGAGTTTATTAATGAGCTGAAGCAGGCAGCAGAACGCGGCATCGTGGTGGTGAACCTGACGCAGTGTATGTCCGGCAAGGTCAATATGGGCGGTTACGCCACCGGCAACGCGCTGGCGCATGCTGGTGTCGTCAGCGGTTCTGACCTGACGGTGGAGGCGACGCTGACCAAGCTGCACTTCCTGCTCAGCCAGTCATTGACCAGCGATCAGGTCCGCCAGCAGATGCAGGCTAACCTGCGCGGCGAACTCACCCCTGACGAATAAGCAGGAGAAACAATGAAACGGGCACTGGTACTTATCGATCTGCAAAACGATTTTTGCCCCGGCGGGCCGATGGCGGTAGCCGAGGGCGATTTAACCGTTGAAGTAGCAAATCAGTATGCACAGGCGTTTAAGCAACGTGGTGAATGCGTGATCGCTTTACAGGACTGGCACCCTGCCAGACACGGCAGTTTTGCTTCGGTTTCTGGCGAACCGGTTTATACCCTCGGCGAACTCAACGGTCTGCCGCAAATTTGGTGGCCCGATCACGCGATTCAACACAGCCCGGGCGCCGATTTTCATCCCGCGCTCGATCGCAGCGTCATCGAAGCGATTTTCCACAAAGGCGAAGATGTGGATGTCGACAGCTACAGCGCCTTTTTCGATAACGGTCACCGGCGCCAGACAGAACTGCACGGCTGGTTGCAGGCGCGCGGCATTACGCATTTAGTGATGCTGGGGCTGGCAACCGATTATTGCGTGAAGTACAGCGTGCTGGATGCGCTGGAGCTGGGTTATCAGGTTGACGTGATCAAAGCAGGCTGTCGCGGGGTAAATTTATCGCCGGAAGACAGCGACATCGCGTTCGCACAGATGGCCGCGCAGGGCGCGACGCTGATTTAAAAACAGAGGCTGCCGCGGCAGCCTTTGTCATATTAGTGCAGAGTAAGCCGGGTAATGTCGTCATCAATACCCAGTTCTTGCTTGAGCTGCTTTTTGCTTTTGGTGACGATATCGCCGCCCTTCGCAATGCTCATATGCTGCGCCTGCTCGTTGTGCTGAGACTGCCACAGCATCACTAGCTGTAGCGAATGCGCTTTTTGTTCCGGGGTCAGCGCCACGCCGTCTGGCCATTTCCCCAGCTCAACGGCCGTCGCCAGACGTTGATAAACCTCTGGCGTCATTGCCGCCAGTACACTCTGTAGATCCTTATCCATGGCTTACCCTTTTACCTGATTGCCGTCGTCGTCGGTAAAACGCATTGACGCAGAATTCACGCAGTAGCGTTCGCCGGTAGGCTGCGGGCCGTCAGGGAAAACGTGGCCCAGGTGCGCATCGCAACTTCCACAGCGGATTTCCGTGCGGTGCATGCCGTGAGTATTATCTTCCAGATAACGAATCGCATCATCCTTCACCGGCTCATAAAAACTGGGCCAGCCACAGCCGGAGTCGTACTTGCTTTCAGAAAGAAACAGCGGTGCATTACAGACCAGGCAGTGATAGATACCTTCAGCTTTGTTGTGCAATAACGCGCCTGAGTAAGGCGGTTCGGTGCCACGTTGCTGGGTAACGTAACGCTGCATTTCGTTCAGCTCAACGTCTGATGCATGGTGCGTATCGGGTTTTGCCATAATTGAAGGTCTCGAGGAAGGTGAATCTGGAAATTTCGGCTAATATTCTAACAAACACCTAACAATGGCAGCTGAATAATTTGTGCCCTGCCCTGTTCGGTAGCAAGAAGAGTCTGAATTTGTGATGAAGATCACTCTTGGCAATGCAGGGTCTTTTCAGGACTGTGCAAAGCAAAGCGAAGTGAGCAAAAATCAGCTGTCAGAGGCGATCGGCAGAGGAATAATTCCTCGCCGAGGAATTGACCTGTCGCAACTATTGACACGATTCCGCTTGACGCCTGGTAAGGTTTTTGTAATTTTACAGCCAACCTTTTATTCACTAACAAATAGCTGGTGGAATATATGACTATCAAAGTAGGTATCAACGGTTTTGGCCGTATCGGCCGCATCGTTTTCCGTGCTGCTCAGCAGCGTTCTGACATCGAGATCGTGGCAATCAACGATCTGCTGGATGCAGAATACATGGCTTACATGCTGAAGTATGACTCCACTCACGGCCGTTTCGACGGTACCGTTGACGTGAAAGATGGTCATCTGGTCGTAAACGGCAAAACCATTCGCGTTACCGCTGAGAAAGATCCGGCTAACCTGAAATGGGGCGACGTAGGTGTTGATGTTGTTGCTGAAGCAACCGGTATCTTCCTGACCGACGAAACTGCGCGTAAACACATCGCTGCAGGCGCGAAGAAAGTGGTTCTGACCGGTCCATCGAAAGATGACACCCCAATGTTTGTTCGCGGTGCCAACTTCGACAAATATGCTGGCCAGGATATCGTTTCTAACGCCTCCTGTACCACCAACTGCCTGGCGCCACTGGCTAAAGTTATCAACGACAAGTTTGGTATCGTTGAAGGCCTGATGACCACCGTTCACGCGACCACCGCTACCCAGAAAACCGTTGATGGCCCGTCTCACAAAGACTGGCGCGGCGGCCGCGGCGCATCGCAGAACATCATTCCATCTTCAACTGGCGCAGCGAAAGCTGTAGGCAAAGTGCTGCCAGAACTGAATGGCAAACTGACCGGTATGGCTTTCCGCGTACCAACGCCAAACGTTTCTGTGGTTGACCTGACTGTACGTCTGGAAAAACCAGCGTCTTACAAAGAAATTTGTGAAGCGATCAAAGCCGCTGCTGAAGGCGAAATGAAAGATGTACTGGGCTACGTTGAAGACGACGTGGTTTCTACTGACTTCAACGGCGAAGTGCTGACCTCTGTATTTGATGCGAAGGCCGGTATTGCCCTGAACGACAACTTTGTGAAACTGGTTTCCTGGTACGATAACGAAACTGGCTACTCAAACAAAGTTCTCGACCTGATTGCACTGGTTTCTGCAAAATAATTTGCAGCTCCGTTTCAGGCAAAGGGCGACTTCGGTCGCCCTTTTTTATCGTGCCGCTGATGGAAGGATTAGCTTATGACCCACACCATTTTTTCGCTGCCGGTGGTTAACCAGATTTCACCTTATCTCTCACAACGCCAGCTGGGAGAACTGCCGGTTATCGCCATTAATCACCCGTTATTTCGTGCAGCTGTGACCCTGCAGGGTGCTCAGCTGATTGCCTGGCAGCCCAATGGCGAAGCGCCAGCGATTTGGCTCAGTGAAAAATCCGCATTCTCGCCGGGTAAGGCGATTCGCGGCGGCGTGCCGATCTGCTGGCCGTGGTTTGGTCCGGCGGGAGAACCGGCGCACGGCTTTGCCCGTACGTTGCCGTGGACGTTAAGCGCCCATGATGAAAATGACCAGAGCGTCATGCTGACCTTTGTGCTGGAAAGCAGTGAGCAGACGAAAAAGCTGTGGCCGCACGACTTCACGCTGTTTGCCCGCTTCCGCATTGGCGAACGCTGTGAAATCGAGCTGGAAGCGCATGGCGACTACACTGCTACCGCAGCGCTGCACACCTACTTTGCCGTGGGTGATATCAACCAGACGGAAGTCACTGGCTTAGGCAACACCTTCATCGATAAGGTGAAAAACGGTGAAAACGGCACCTCTGATGACGGCAAACAGCGTTATACGCAGCGGGTTGACCGCATCTATACGCAGCCCGAAGATTGCAGCCTGATCAACGATGCGGCCAATAACCGCATCATTGAGGTATATCACCATTATCATCAGGATGTGGTGACCTGGAACCCAGGCGCTGAGCTCTCCTGCAGCATGCAGGATATGGCCAACGACGGCTACAAAACCATGGTTTGCGTGGAGACCGCGAGCATCAACCAGCCGATGAAAAGTGCGGGCGAAACGCCTGCCCGACTGGCTACCACCTTCCGCTTGCGCCGCAAAGCGTAATCTCTCCGCGGCGAGCATCGTCTCGCCGCGTCATACCATATCAAGCGGCTGTTTGCCGTTCGGCGGCGGAAAAGCCTGATTGATCAGCGCCAGTTCTTCACTGCTCAGCGTGACCTGCATCGCCAGCGCATTCTCTTTCACATGCGCCGTTGAACTGGCTTTGGGAATCGCCATTACACCCTCTTTACGGATAACCCATGCCAGTAACAGCTGAGCCACGCTGATGCCCTTTTGTTGTGCAATTTCCTGCAGCAACGGATGCGTAAGCAACTGATGGCGCAATTTACCTGCCTGTGCCAGCGGACAATAGGCCATTATCGGCAGGCTGCGCTGCTGACATTCCGGCAGCAAATCGTATTCGATACCGCGTGAAGCCAGATGATAGAGAACCTGATTTGTCGCACAGGCATCACCGCCCGCTTCCTGCCACAGCTCATGCAGATCCTCGACGTCAAAGTTAGAGACGCCCCAGCGACCGATTTTACCCTGCTGCTGAAGCGTCTGCATGGCCAGCAGCGTCTCTTCCAGCGGCACGTTGCCACGCCAGTGCAGCAGATAGAGATCAAGATAATCGGTCTGTAGCCGTTTCAGGCTGCGCTCGCACGCGTCTATCGCCTCAGTCGCGCTGGCGTGCCAGGGATAGAATTTCGATACCAGAAATGCCCGATCGCGACGTCCCTTCAACGCCATGCCGACCACCTTTTCCGCGCCGCCTTCAGCATACATTTCCGCGGTATCGATCAGCGTCAAACCGGCATCAAGGCCCGCCTGCAGCGCCGCTATTTCGCGCTGCTGTTCAGCAGGCTGCTCACCCATGAACCACGTACCCTGTCCCACAGCGGGTAATGCGATACCGCCAAGGTTTACATGCTGTGTCATCTTGCCTCCTGTTGCGCCATTGTTGCGCCCCGTAAATGCACAAAAGGGCGCAAGCGCCCTTTTATCGTGCAGATCAGCGGACGATTAGAATGAATAGCTGATGCCTGTCCAGACAGAAACCTGATCGTCGCGATCCACCATCGGACTGTCTTTGACTTCGCTGGCGAGACGGGTATAGCGACCCGAGACAGTGGCATTCCACTGCGTGCTGAGCTGATAGCTGGCGTTCAGCTCAACGTACGGATTCCAGCTGTCATCAGGATCGTAGCTGTTAATGCCGGTACGCGTCGATTCATGATCTGACACGCCAAAATAGTAGCGGTTTTGATTGGCGCTGCTCCACAAGGCACCAATGCCCGGCGTCAACGTAAGCTGACCAAGCTTAACCGGGTAGAGCCAAGTTAAATCCCAGATGATGCCGTTGCTGTTGTTCAGCACATCTCCTAATAACGCGGTGCGCACCACGCCCCACTCGGCGGTGTGGCGATAGGTTGCGCCCGCCATCAGCGTCATGCGGCGCTTATCCAGCGCTTTCATGTCGCTGTGATCGTTGTCTTTAGGATCATATTTCTGCGGCGATCCCACCAGCGTTAAAGACAGCTGATCCTGCTGATCTTTCCACAGGTAGTAACCTCCCTGCAGGCTACGGAACCAAAAGCTGTCGCCTTCATAATTAATGATCGGAATCGGCAGATAACGATCCTGCCCACCGCGATAAGGGCTCTGTGCATAAAGCACTGAGGCACCCAGTGAGAGCGTTTCCGCCTGCGTTAATGCAGAGGTAAAAGCACAAGGTAAAATAATGGTCAGCGCGCTAAGTTTGAAATAGTTCACAATTTATTCATTCCATAAATATAACAATGACAATATCGGTGCCACAGCTAAGGCGACAGCGTATACCTGTTTGTGTGGCGCAACGTATATAGCAAAATAGCATCAACCGTGACAGAGTGAAGGGCACACGAGATTTACAAATCCCCGCCAGGCCGCGCTATATGCAGGAACCACGCAAGTTTCGCAAACTTTCTTATTGAAAAATCATCAAAAAGGGCTTTTTGCCCGAGAATTAATCTGGAGGTCGATCTACAGTTAACTCTCATACCAACTCAATTCTGAGAGAAGAGTAACCCTATAATTTGTGTATTTCCAGGAGAATACGCCAGGTTGGCATAAGGGTTGCTGTACTTAATTAAAGGATATCTTCCGGGAGCAGCTGGGTTTCCTTTTACGCTCCTTACCTGTGCTAAAAACAAAAGGACGGGCATTGCTATGAATATATTCGATCACTATCGTCAGCGTTATGAAGCTGCCAAGGACGAAGAGTTCACACTGCAGGAATTTCTTGCTACCTGTAAGCAGGATCGCAGTGCATACGCCAACGCGGCAGAGCGACTGTTAATGGCCATTGGTGAGCCAGTAATGGTTGATACTGCTCTCG
Source organism: Duffyella gerundensis (assembly GCF_001517405.1). Classification (NCBI taxonomy): domain Bacteria; kingdom Pseudomonadati; phylum Pseudomonadota; class Gammaproteobacteria; order Enterobacterales; family Erwiniaceae; genus Duffyella; species Duffyella gerundensis. The sequence continues at coordinate 2,140,386 of NZ_LN907827.1, forward strand.
AGCCACGCCTTTCCCGCTTGTTTTCCAATCGTGTTATCGCGCGTTATCCCGCCTTTGAAGAGTTTTACGGCATGGAAGAGGCGATCGAACAGATTGTCTCTTATCTGCGTCATGCAGCCCAGGGGCTGGAAGAGAAGAAACAAATTCTCTATCTGCTGGGCCCGGTAGGTGGCGGTAAATCCTCGCTGGCTGAACGCTTAAAAGCGCTGATGCAGCGCGTGCCTATTTACGTACTTAGCGCCGATGGCGAACGCAGCCCGGTCAACGACCACCCGCTCTGCCTGTTTAATCCGCAGGAAGATGCGCATATTCTGGAAAAAGAGTATGGCGTGCCACGGCGTTATCTCGGCACCATCATGTCACCCTGGGCGGCCAAACGCCTGCATGACTTTGGCGGCGATATCACCCGTTTCAAGGTGGTTAAAGTCTGGCCGTCGATTCTCGAGCAGGTGGCGATAGCGAAAACCGAGCCGGGTGATGAGAACAACCAGGACATCTCCGCGCTGGTCGGCAAAGTGGATATTCGTAAACTGGAAAACCACGCGCAAAACGATCCCGATGCCTACGGTTACTCCGGTGCGTTGTGCCGCGCCAATCAGGGCATCATGGAATTCGTCGAGATGTTTAAGGCACCGATCAAAGTGCTGCACCCGCTGTTAACCGCCACTCAGGAAGGTAACTATAACGGCACCGAGGGGATCTCTGCCCTGCCCTTTAACGGCATCATTCTGGCTCACTCTAACGAATCAGAATGGGTGACCTTCCGTAATAACAAAAATAATGAAGCGTTCCTTGACCGTGTTTACATCGTCAAAGTACCGTATTGCCTGCGCGTGTCGGAAGAGATCAAAATCTACGACAAACTGCTGACCCACAGTGAGCTGACCACCGCGCCCTGTGCGCCAGGCACGCTGGAAACGCTGGCACGCTTCTCAATCCTTTCACGTCTGAAGGAGCCGGAAAACTCCAGCACCTACTCAAAAATGCGCGTCTATGATGGCGAAAGTCTTAAAGATACCGATCCGAAAGCGAAGTCCTATCAGGAATATCGCGATTATGCTGGCGTCGACGAAGGCATGAACGGCCTGTCGACGCGTTTTGCCTTTAAGATTCTGTCACGCGTATTTAACTTTGATCATGCCGAGGTCGCGGCGAACCCGGTACATCTGTTCTATGTCATTGAGCGGCAGATAGAGCGCGAACAGTTTCCTCAGGAGCAGGCGGATAAATACCTCGAGCATCTCAAAGGCTATCTGATCCCTAAATATGCCGAGTTTATTGGCAAAGAGATTCAGACCGCCTATCTGGAATCCTATTCCGAATATGGTCAGAACATCTTTGATCGCTATGTCACCTACGCTGATTTCTGGATTCAGGATCAGGAATACCGCGATCCCGATACCGGACAGCTGTTCGATCGTGAATCACTCAACGCTGAACTGGAGAAGATTGAAAAACCGGCTGGCATCAGCAATCCCAAAGACTTCCGTAATGAGATTGTTAACTTTGTCTTACGGGCGCGGGCGCAGAACAGTGGGCGAAATCCTAACTGGACCAGCTATGAAAAATTGCGCACGGTGATTGAGAAAAAAATGTTCTCGAATACCGAAGAGCTGCTGCCGGTTATTTCATTCAATGCCAAAACCTCAACGGATGAGCAGAAAAAGCATGACGACTTTGTCGATCGTATGATGGAAAAAGGCTATACCCGCAAACAGGTACGTTTGCTGTGTGAATGGTATTTGCGCGTGCGAAAATCGTCATAAATCATTGCGTACCATCAGGCCGGGGAAGCCCGGCCTGCCAGCCATGTGGTTTGGGGGAAAGTTATGGCCTATTTCATCGATCGGCGTCTTAACGGTAAGAACAAGAGCGCGGTTAACCGCCAGCGCTTTCTGCGCCGTTATAAGTCGCAAATTAAGCAATCGATATCCGAGGCCATCAATAAGCGTTCGGTTACTGATGTGGAAAGTGGCGAATCCGTATCCATTCCCGTTGATGATATTAATGAGCCGGTATTTCATCAGGGTCGCGGCGGCAACCGCCAGCGCGTCCATCCTGGCAACGATCACTTTGTGCAGAACGATCGCATCGAACGCCCACAGGGCGGCAGCGGTGGCGGCGGAAGCGGCCAGGGCAATGCCAGTCAGGATGGCGAAGGGGAAGATGAATTCGTCTTTAATATCTCCAAAGATGAATATCTCGACCTGCTGTTTGAAGATCTCGCCCTGCCCAACCTGCGTAAAAACCAGCATCGTCAGATGAATGAGTATAAAACCCACCGTGCCGGTTACACTGCCAATGGCGTACCGGCCAATATCAGCGTGGTGCGGTCATTACAGAATTCACTGGCGCGTCGCACCGCGATGACCGCTGGCAAGCGGCGCCAGCTTGGTGAGCTGGAAGAATCCTTGTTAACGCTGGAAAATGCCGAACCGGCACAGCTGCTGGAGGAGGAACGGCTACGCAAGGAAATTGCCGAGCTGCGGGCACGCATTGCGCGCGTGCCGTTTATCGACACCTTTGATCTGCGCTACAAAAACTTTGAGAAGCGGCCAGAACCGTCCAGTCAGGCGGTGATGTTCTGTTTGATGGACGTTTCAGGCTCAATGGATCAGGCCACTAAGGACATGGCTAAACGCTTTTATATTCTGCTCTATCTGTTCCTGAGCCGAACCTATAAAAACGTCGATGTGGTCTATATCCGCCATCATACACAGGCGAAAGAAGTGGATGAGCAGGAGTTTTTCTACTCGCAGGAAACCGGCGGCACTATTGTTTCCAGCGCGCTGAAGCTGATGGATGAGGTGGTGAAAGAGCGTTACGACCCGAATCAGTGGAACATCTACGCTGCACAGGCTTCAGATGGCGATAACTGGGCGGATGATTCACCGTTGTGTCATGAGATTTTAGCGAAAAACATCCTGCCCGTGGTGCGTTATTACAGCTATATTGAGATTACCCGACGGGCGCACCAAACCCTGTGGCGTGAATATGAACATCTGCAGTCGATGTTTGATAACTTTGCTATTCAGCATATTCGCGAGCAAGAAGATATCTATCCGGTATTCAGAGAGCTGTTTCATCGCCAGGCCGCAGAAGCCTGACGCAAGCACTAAAAAGCCGGCTAATCACCGGCTTTTTTATGGGCTGCAAGATAAAGAGAGAACGCCTGGCATCAGGCCGCTGCGCCCCGCGGATGTGCCGCCAGATGCGAAGCCCACAGGCTGGCAATCCACTTCACCCCTTTTGCCGTAAAGCGCGCCTGTGAAAAAGTGTGCGCGTTTTCACCCACACCAGCACGCAGCGTAAAGCGGCCAGCCGCGATGTGCTGCTGATGCGGCGCCATGCTGTTATTGATACGGTACATCACGTTGCGCTCCAGCAGGAACTGGCGAAAATCGGTCTCTTTCGCCTTGAGCATTTTACACACCTGGCGAAAACCCAGTGACTCGTCCACCGTGACATAGCGATCAAAAAACTCCGCCTTTGGCGCAAACAGGGCCAGCTGTTTTTCTGCTGCCTGCCGCTGTTCAAACTGCTCTGCCCAGGCGCGAGCCGCTACCGCCGGATTGGTAAAATCGGGCAGATGGTTGACCTGTTCGCGCGCCTGCCAGCGATCCAGCGCTTCCGCGGTAAAGCCAGGCGATAAACGGGCAACCGCCAGTAACGAGTCGCGTTTGTTAAGGCGATACTCCTGACGAACCTCGCCCGAGGCAGATTCATAGTCCCATGCCGTTAACGGTTCAGTTAAACGCTGGGCGGTTTCCAGGCTGTTAATCAGTCGCTTAACTTCGCCGTGCGTGATGCCTGTCAGTTCGGCAATTTCACGGCTGCTCATTGTGACTGATTGATGAAGAGAATTAAGGCTCTCAGTTGAAATCATCATAGGCTTCACCAGGTAGTTGTTAACGACATCCACTCTGACCAGAGTTCAAATATTATACCAAATACTGTTTAAACATCCAGTATTTATTTTAACCATTTCCGTGTTTATTACTGCTGCAATTAACAGCTTGTTTTTACTGTTAAAAGGGCAACAAGTTATTGATAATGCGTTATGTTTTGACAACCCATTGGCTTATGCAACACACTGGAAGCCTGAATGTTTATCTAACTGAGGAGAAAATGTCTTGGAAGACAGCGCGATTTACAGTTTGTATATCATTGGTTCGGTGTTGGTTGCTGCCAGCATCCTGCTGAGTTCATTTTCATCGCGCCTTGGCATTCCTATTCTGGTTATCTTTCTTGCACTTGGCATGCTGGCGGGCGTGGATGGCATCGGCGGTATCGCCTTTGATAACTATCCCATGGCCTACCTGATTTCTAACCTTGCGCTGGCGGTGATTCTGCTCGACGGCGGCATGCGTACTAAAGCGACCTCCCTGCGCATCGCGCTTGGGCCCGCCCTGTCGCTGGCAACCGTGGGCGTTCTGATTACCGCTGGCCTGACCGGCATGGCGGCGGCATGGCTGTTTAATCTCGATATGATGCAGGGCTTTCTGGTCGGTGCGATCATCGGCTCCACCGACGCTGCTGCGGTGTTCTCACTGCTGGGCGATAAGGGGCTGAATGAACGTGTCAGCTCAACGCTGGAGATTGAATCAGGTAGCAACGATCCGATGGCAGTGTTCCTGACCATCACGCTCATTGAGATGATTCAACAGGGCGAAACCGGCATCAGCTGGATGTTTGTTGTGCATCTTATTCAGCAGTTCGGTCTGGGAATTGTGCTGGGCTTGGGCGGCGGCTGGGCCCTGCAGCAATTAATCAACCGCATCACCCTGCCACAAGGGCTCTATCCCCTGCTCGCGGTTAGCGGCGGTATTCTGGTGTTTGCGCTGACCACGGTGCTGGAAGGCAGCGGTATTCTCGCCGTTTATCTGTGCGGTTTTCTGTTGGGTAACCGGCCGATTCGCAACCGTCACGGTATTTTACAGACCTTTGACGGCATGGCCTGGCTGAGCCAGATCGGCATGTTCCTGGTGTTGGGCCTGCTGGTGACGCCTTCCAGCCTGTGGCAGATCGCCGTACCGGCCATGCTGCTCTCATTGTGGCTGATCCTGGTTGCCCGCCCGTTATCGGTGTTTGTTGGCCTGCTGCCTTTCCGGGCCTTTACGCTGCGCGAGCGCGGCTTTATTAGCTGGGTGGGTCTGCGCGGCGCGGTGCCGATTATCCTCGCGGTATTCCCGATGATGGCAGGCCTGGAAAACGCCACGCTGTTCTTTAATATCGCGTTCTTTGTGGTGCTGGTCTCGCTGATGGTTCAGGGCACTTCGCTGGGGTTTGCGGCGCGTAAAGCCAAGGTAGTGATACCGCCGATGGCCTCGCCAATTAACCGCGTGGGTCTGGATATTCATCCGGAAAATCCGTGGGAGCAGTTTGTTTATCAGCTCAGCGCCGATAAGTGGTGCGTAGGTGCGGCGCTGCGTGATTTAAAAATGCCGCGTGAAACCCGCATTGCCGCGCTATTTCGCGACAATGTGTTGATGCACCCCACCGGCAGCACCCGCCTGAAAGAGAACGATGTGCTGTGTGTCATTGGCCGTGAGCGCGATCTGCCTGCGCTGGGCAAGATGTTTAGCCAGACGCCACCGGTTGCCCTCGATCAGCGTTTCTTTGGTGACTTTATTCTTGAGGCTGACGCGCGGTTGCGCGATGTGGCGCAAATTTATGGTCTTGAGCTCGATGAAAACACCAACGACCGCCAGACGCTGGGCCAACTTATCATGGGCCTGCTTAACGGCACGCCGGTTATCGGCGATCAGGTGGAATGGAATAACCTGATCTGGACGGTGGCGGAAAAAGAGGAAAATCAGGTGGTTCGTATCGGTGTGCGTATGGCAGAAGAGAAGGATTAATCCTGGAGAATAAGCCTCGTAATTCCTGTGGCAGGAGCTACGCTTAATGTTCACCGTATTAACAGGAGGTCATCATGGGACATGTAGTCAAAATTGGTCGCTACGAAATTGTAGACGCCGAACTGGACGTGCAAAACCTCGATACGGTTAGTATTCCTTGCAATACTAATCCGGGCTTAATAACCCAGCTCGATGGCTGGGATAAAGAGACCAGCGTGCCGGCATGGATCGATGGTAAGAAGGTTGATTTAAAGCTTGGTCATTATGATAAAGAGCAGGACCTCTGGATATTAAAGAAGCCTGCCTGAGCCAATAATCTGACCCGCTATTTCACCTGAATAGCGGGTTGTCCTAATTGTTACGCTTGACACTCTCCACTGCACTTAACTTCATCGATAATAAAATCTTATATTTCAATAAATTAAGATTATTTCCCTAATAAGCATTTCTCGCCTTTTCAGACAAACTCCATATTAACTAAGTCCCACTTCTCCTGCATACTCTGATCCGTTGCTGCACAATTTCGTGAGTTTCATCACGCTACGTTTATTCTTTTTATGCAGCGCCTATGGCAGCAAAAACTTCATGTACTGGTAATTAATCCTTATTAATTAACCGGTGAGAACCCCTGAGCGTGTACTTGATTCTGGTCAGGCATCTTTTACTTTAGAAAAGAGAGCAGGTTTTATGGCAAGTACCATTGTGTTAAACAGTGCGGGTCGCACTTATAGCGGCTTGCGTAAAAATATCATCGCCAAAGTGACGTTATCCCTTTCCGATCTTCTGGCGTTGAATCTGGCACTTTTTCTCTCGGCTGCTACGGTGCAGGGTATTTGGGGCAATCTCGACCACTTTATTCCGCCGCAGCAAATTGAAAACCGCTTCATGGCGCAATTTGTCATGTCGGTATTGTGCACCGGATGGTTTTGGATACGCATGCGCCACTATACGTATCGCAAACCTTTCTGGTTTGAGTTGAAAGAGATCATCAAAACCTTGTTTGTGTTTTCGCTGCTGGATCTGGCGCTGATCGCCTTTTCCAAGTGGGATTTCTCACGTCTGATTTGGGGCTTCAGCTGGACCTACGCGCTGATCCTGCTGCCGCTGTTCCGGTCGCTGGTGAAACATGTGATCCACAAAGCGGGTCAGTGGCATAAAGAGACGGTGATCATCGGCTCCGGCAAAAACGCCATGGAAGCCTATGCGGCGTTGCAGAGCGAAGAGATCCTTGGCTACAAGGTCACTGCCTTTGTGGCACTGGAAAATGAGCGCTTCCCGGAGAGCGTGAACGGCGTACCGGTTATTACCCAGAAAGATATCAACTGGGAGAAAATGGACCTGGATAACACGCAGTTCATCGTTGCCATGGAGTACGAACAGCAGGCCACGCGGGATAAATGGCTGAAGTTCCTCTCCAAAATGAAATGCCGCTCGGTTTCAGTCATTCCAACGCTGCGCGGCGTACCGCTGTATGGCACCGATATGTCGTTTATTTTCAGCCATGAAGTGATGATCCTGCGCGTCAGTAATAACCTCGCCAAGCACTCATCGCGCTTTCTGAAACGCACCTTTGATATTGTGGTGGCATCGATGCTGCTGCTGTTCCTCGCGCCGGTGTTTGGCCTGATCTGCTGGCTGGTCAAGCGCGACGGCAGTAACGCGATCTATGGGCATGAGCGTGTTGGGCAAAATGGCGTGAAGTTTAAATGCCTTAAGTTTCGTTCAATGGTGACCAACTCGCAGGAAGTGCTGCAAAACCTGCTGGCGACCAGCGCCGAGGCGCGCGCTGAATGGGACAAAGATTTTAAACTCAAAAACGATCCGCGTATCACCCGCATCGGCGGCATTCTGCGCAAAACCAGCCTCGACGAGCTGCCGCAGTTGTGGAACGTGATTCGTGGTGAGATGAGCCTGGTGGGCCCGCGTCCGGTAATTGAAGCCGAGCTGGAACGCTACGCCGGTGACGTCGATTACTATTTGATGGCCAAGCCTGGCATGACCGGTTTGTGGCAGGTCAGCGGACGTAATGACATTGATTACGATACGCGCGTTTACTTTGACTCCTGGTATGTCAAAAACTGGGCGCTGTGGACCGACATCGCTATCCTGTTTAAAACCGCGGGCGTGGTGTTCCGTCGTGACGGCGCCTACTGATCCCGCTCAAAAGCCTGTGCGGCGCTGCCGCGCAGGCTTTCCTGCCGAAACGCACAATCCGCCTTCCTTTTTGACGCTGAACTCACTACCCTGTCCGGCTTGATTTTACGGGATGTGAATCGACTGTTATGCGCTCTTTTACTTTATTACTGCTGAGTCTGGTGCTGTTAGGGCCGCTCGGTATCGATCTTTATCTGCCTACCCTGCCCCAAATTGCCGCCGGACTGGACACGCCGATTGCCTCAATTCAGTCGACGATTCCGCTGTTTCTGCTGGTGATGGGCCTGGGCCAAATTGTTGCCGGTCCGCTGGTGGATAATTTTGGCCGCAAGCCGCTGGCCCTGATTGGCCTGGCGCTTTATGCCGTCGGCAGCATCGTCGCGGCAACGGCGGCATGGTGGCCGATGTTCCTGGTAGCGCGCATTATTCAGGGCTGTGCCGTGTGTTGTACCGCGGTGGTCGCCTTCAGCGGGGTACGCGATCGTCTTTCCGGCGACGATGCCGCGCGCGCCTACGGCTTTCTTAACGGCGCATTAAATATCGTTCCTGCGCTGGCGCCGATGCTGGGCGGTTTTCTGGCCGAAGCCTTTGGCTGGCGTGCTAACTTCTGGTTTCTCACCGGTTATGCCGTGTTCATCACGCTGATTGTCGTGCTCTGGCTACCGGAAACGCGTCCGGCTGACACCCAGCGCGTCGCAAGCCTGCCCTTGCGCCAGTATGCCGCGATTTTACGTGAGCCACGTTTTCTCGCCTTTGCCTTTGCCAACGCTGGCGCGCTGGGCATGGTATTAACTTACGTTTCGCTGGCACCGCACGTCTTGATGAGCACCGGCGGGCTGAGCGCCCTGCAGTTCTCGGTGGCGTTTGGCGCCAACGGCCTGTGGATCATGCTGGTCAGCGTGCTGGTGAATAAGATCATTCGCAAGGTTGGACGTCCTTTCTGCCTTGCTGCGGGCTGCCTGACCATGCTGAGCGGTTGTATATTGCTCAGCGCTGGCGAGCATTTGCTGCCTGGCAGCTGGCAGACGCACTGGGCGCTCTATATGATTCCGGTGGCGGTTTCCGTTGCGGGACTGGCGTTTACCGTGGGCCCGGCAACCAGCTATGCGCTGGAACCTTATCAGCAGCAGGCAGGTGTGGCATCAGCGTTACAGGGATGTATTCAGATGGCAGGCGGTGCCGCGGGCGGGCTACTGTTTATGGCGCTGCCGCTGACTGAAAAAACGGCGCTGGCGGGTATGATGCTGCTGGGTTCATTGCTGGCGTTCATCGCCTGGCGCTGCAGTCGAAAAATGCGCGGTACGCTGACCGCGCTCTGATTCAGATAACGTTAACCGGTACCCGCGGGGCGAGCGCGCACATTAGCTCATAACCCACGGTGCCGGCAGCCTGCGCCACATCATCGATTTTTACCTGATTGCCCCACAATTCTACCGATGTACCGATGCCTGCCTGCGGGCACGGCGTCAAATCGACCATCATCATATCCATGGAAATCGCGCCAATGGTTTGGGTTAGCACGCCATCCACCAGCACTGGCGTGCCGGTTGGCGCATGACGCGGATAGCCATCAGCATAGCCACAGGCCACGATACCGATACGCTGTTCGCCACTGGCGCGATAACGGTAGCCGTAACCCACGCCATCACCCGCAGCCAGTTGCTGCACGCCGATAATTTCACTCTGCAGCGTCATCACCGGCTGTAAGCCACTACTGGCGATATCGCACCACTGACCGCTGGGTGAAGCGCCATAAAGAATAATACCGGGCCGCACCCAGTTGTAATGCGTTTCAGGATGCCACAGCGTCGCAGCGGAGTTTGCCAGCGAGCGCGGTGCTTCCAGCCCTTCTGCCGCCTGCTCAACCAGCCGCAACGGCGCGGTAATGCCATCCGCTTTCTCCGCTTCGGCAAAATGGGCCATCAGGGTCATTTCGCCCACGGTCGCTAAGCTGCGCAGCTTGCGCCACACGGCGTTAATTTGCTCTGGCCGAAAACCAAGCCGGTTCATCCCGCTGTTCATCTTCAGATAGATGTCGACCGGCGCACTCAGCTCTGCTCTTGCCAGCGCCTGAATCTGCCAGTTACTGTGAATGCTGGTGGTGAGGCGGTAGCGATCGATGATCGCCAGGTCATCCGCATGAAAAAAGCCTTCCAGCAGCAAAATGGGCTTTTTCCAGCCCTGTTCACGCAATAACACCGCTTCTTCAAGATTCAACAGCGCAAAACCGTCAGTATCGCTGAGCGCCTGCCAGCAGCGTGCAATGCCGTGACCATAGGCATTGGCTTTCACCACCGACCAGACACGAGAATGCGGGGCCGCCTTACGGGCAACCTGCAGGTTATGCCGCAACGCAGCGCTATCAAGGGTTGCGACAACTGGGCGTGACATAAAACGTCTCCTTGTAAAACTTATTGCGCCACATCCGCACGCTGCAATGGGCGATGAGAGTCTGCGCTAAAGCCAGGCAGATAACGGAATACCGACAGATCATCAGCCGCAATCGCTGGCGTAGTACCAGAGATGATGTCCGCCAGCAGCTGACCCGATCCGCAAGCCATCGTCCAGCCAAGCGTGCCATGTCCGGTATTCAAAAACAGATTGCTCAGCGGTGTCCGTCCTACAATCGGCGTGCCATCCGGCGTCATCGGACGCAATCCGCTCCAGAAAGTGGCCTGTTCAATATGGCCGCCTTCAGGATAGAGATCCTGCACCACCATCTCCAGCGTTTCACGTCGTGCCGGCAGCAGTTTGCTGTTAAAACCAACGATTTCCGCCATGCCGCCGACGCGAATGCGCTGGTCGAATCGCGTCACGGCAACTTTGTAAGTTTCATCCAGCACGGTTGATAGCGGTGCCGCCTCGGCGTTTTTAATCGGGATAGTCAGTGAATAGCCTTTCAGCGGATAGACCGGCACGGCGACGATATTGCGCAGCAGCGCCGTTGACCAGGAACCAAAGGCCACAACGTAAGCATCACCTTTGATCACCTCATCGCCACATTTAACGCCGTAGATGCGGTTGCCTTCACGCAGCAGTTGATCGACGCTGAGATTGAAACGGAAGGTCACGCCCGCCTCTTTGGCCATTTCCGTCAGCCGTTGGGTGAACAGCTGGCAGTCGCCGGTTTCATCATTCGGCAAACGTAAACCACCAGTGAGCTTATGCTGCGTTGCCGCCAGCGCTGGTTCAACGCGCGCCAGCTCATGAGCTTCCAACAGTTCATAGGGCACGCCCGCTTCCTGCAGCACGGCAATATCTTTGCTCGCGCTTTCATACTGTTGCGCGGTGCGAAACAGCTGCAGCGTGCCGCCCTGGCGACCTTCATAGGCAATCGCGGTCTCTTCACGTAGCGCCTTCAGGCAGTCACGGCTGTATTCCGCGATGCGCACCATGCGGCTCTTGTTTTGCTGATAGTGCGTCATGTCGCAGTTGCGCAGCATTTGCCACATCCATTCCATCTGAAAGCGACTGCCGTCCGGGCGAATCGCGAGCGGCGCATGACGCTGAAACATCCATTTAATCGCCTTTAACGGCACGCCCGGTGCAGCCCATGGCGCAGCATAGCCCGGTGAAATTTGCCCGGCGTTTCCGGCGCTGGTTTCCATCGCTGAAGCGGGCTGACGATCGATCACCGTGACCTCGTGTCCCGCTTTAGCCAGATACCAGGCGCTGGCAACGCCGACTACACCACTTCCAAGAATGACAACCCGCATAGTGTCTCCACCGCATCAACAAAAGAGGAATAAACCAGTTTATCGCCTGCACTCAGGTTGAATATGCTACTCAACTTTGTCGTACAGTTCATGAAGGTATTTCACATCTTTTTTACTTTTTTGGTAACTAAAAACAGGCGCTAAGGTGAAATACAGAATATTGTGCGCAGGATAGGCGCTTTATGGCGGCTTATGAGTTTGTCAGCCGCAAAAAACGAAGCCAGCAGCAGAAAAGAGTCGCATCATCGCTTTCACTTATAAACAGAACTTTATTCTTCATAAACAGCAAAAACCAAACATATACTTCAGGCAACCGGCTTAATTTGGCTCACAGCCTGTTTTTCCTCAAACTTTTCCGTTGAGTTCATGATTCGGATGGGTCACAGTGATCTATCATTGAAGTGTTCGCTCAGTTTATTTGGGCTGTCTTTCTCAGGATGAAGCCTTGAACAATCTGAACTGGTCGTGATGCCATCAGGGTGCGCGGCAGGTTTGCAAAACAGAGGTGCGCTATGACGACTATCTTTGACGATCCGATTAAGGACAGCAAACGACTCAGTGATGGACCCGACTGGACATTCGACCTGCTGGACGATTATCTGGCTGAAATTGACCGCGTGGCCAAGCTCTACCGGCTCGATACCTACCCGCATCAGATTGAAATCATTACCTCCGAACAGATGATGGATGCCTATTCCAGCGTCGGCATGCCCATCAATTATACCCACTGGTCGTTTGGCAAAAAATTCATCGAAACCGAACAGCGCTATAAACATGGTCAGCAGGGCCTGGCTTATGAAATCGTCATTAATTCGAACCCTTGTATCGCCTATCTGATGGAAGAGAACACCATCACCATGCAGGCGCTGGTGATGGCGCACGCCTGTTACGGCCATAATTCGTTCTTCAAAAACAACTATCTGTTTCGCAGCTGGACCGATGCCAGCTCGATTGTCGATTATCTGCTGTTTGCGCGTAATTACATCTCGGAATGCGAAGAGCGATACGGCGTTGAAGAAGTGGAACGGCTGCTCGATTCCTGTCATGCGCTGATGAACTATGGTGTCGATCGCTACAAGCGCCCGTCGAAGATCTCACTACAGGAAGAGAAGGCACGGCAGAAGAGCCGTGAAGAGTATTTGCAGAGTCAGGTGAATACGCTGTGGCGCACGCTGCCACGCCGCGAAAAAGAGGAAGTACATGTCTCCGCCGCGCGCTATCCATCTGAGCCGCAGGAGAACTTACTCTATTTTATGGAGAAAAACGCCCCGCTGCTGGAATCCTGGCAGCGTGAAGTGCTGCGTATCGTGCGCAAGGTCAGCCAATATTTCTACCCGCAAAAACAGACGCAGGTGATGAACGAAGGGTGGGCGACCTTCTGGCACTACACCATTCTTAATCATCTTTATGATGAGGGTAAGCTGTCCGATCGGGCGATGCTGGAATTTCTGCACAGCCATACCAACGTTATCTATCAGCCGCCTTACAACAGCCAGTGGTACAACGGCATCAATCCTTACGCGCTGGGTTTTGCCATGTTCCAGGACATCAAGCGCATCTGTGAATCTCCTACTGAGGAAGATCGCTACTGGTTCCCGGATATTGCTGGCAAAGACTGGCTGGAGACGCTGCACTTCGCCATGCGCGAGTTTAAGGATGAGAGCTTTATCAGCCAGTTTCTGTCACCGAAAGTGATGCGGGATTTCAGGCTGTTTAGCGTACTGGATGACGATCGCAATAACTATCTGGAGATCGCGGCGATTCACGACGAAGCGGGTTACCGTGCGATTCGCCAGCAGCTTTCTGCGCAATATAATCTGAGCAACCTTGAGCCAAATATTCAGGTCTATAACGTCGATTTGCGTGGCGATCGTTCTCTTACCCTGAGCTATGTGCCGCAAAGTCGCGCGCCGCTTGATAAGAGCCGCCGAGAAGTGCTGAAACACGTTAACCGGCTGTGGGGCTTTGATGTTTATCTTGAGCAACAGAATGAAGATGGTAGCGTGGAGCTGCTCGACCGCTGCCCGCCGCGCCCGGCTTCACTCTGAATCAGCGCCATAAAAAAAGCCGGAGCAATCCGGCTTCTTTCTGGCTGATTAACGCCGCGCGGGCGGCAAATCGGCGGGCATCGATTTTTGCATCCCGTGCCAGATTTCTCCGCTGCGACGGCCATATTCACGTACCACGTCAACCACCGCCTCTTTTTCTCCTTTCTCACACAGCGTCAGCAAATGGCGGTAAAAATCGCGTGCCAACTGACGTGCTTCAGGATTGGAAAAATAGTAGCGACCCACGCGGGTGTACAAACCTTTCAGGCCGTTGAGAATCAGACCATAAATAGGATTGCCGGAAGCGTAAGCCAGCCCGCGAAAAATACGGTAATCGAGTTGGGTATAGGCATCCGCCTCGTCAGCGGCCAGTTCAGCGGTAAGCAGCACTTCCCTCGCCTTCTCCGGGTGGTGTCCAACGGCGCGACGGATAAAAATCGAGGAAATATTGGTGCGGACAGAGAGCAGATTATCGATCAGCTGCGGCACGCTATCGTGATCCAGACGCGCCAGCGTTTCGAGAATATTCAGGCTGGAAGTTTCCCAAAAATCATTAACCTGCGTTGGTTTACCATGTTGAATGGTCAACCAGCCATCGCGCGCCAGACGCTGCAACACTTCACGCAGCGTAGTGCGCGTCACGCCAATTAATTCTGACAGCTCACGTTCGGCGGGCAGAATGGACCCGGGCGGAAAGCGGCTGTTCCAGATGCTCTCAATAATATACTCTTCAGCGAACCCGGCAGGGCTCTGCGCCTTAATGACCATAGCGTAATAATCTCGTTGCTTTATTAATCGGCGTAATGGACTCATCATACCAGACGGCCTGGCGCGGATACAGACTACGTGCGGATTTAGGGCATTTCGCAGCAGAAAATACTGCCCCGATCGCTTTCCGAGGGTAAGCCTGCGTCTACCCGATCGATCCTGCCTGCGTAAAAGTGCCTGACAACCCCTAATAAGTTAATTTAAGTCATTTTTTTCCGCGATTTCTGGTCGCGCGTGCTGGCAGCGCCTGGCTTTTGGTTTACACTGCCGTGTCGATTTTCACTGTATGGGAAGAGGTATGTTGCGATATTTGAATCAGTGTTCTCGCGGGCGCGGTGCCTGGCTGTTAATGGCTTTTACCGCGTTTGTGCTTGAAATGGTTGCGCTTTACTTCCAGCATGTGATGCTGCTAAAGCCCTGCGTGATGTGCATTTATGAGCGTTGCGCGCTGTTTGGCGTCATGGGTGCCGGGATTGTTGGCGCAATTGCGCCGCGCACGCCGCTGCGTTTTATCGCGCTGGGTATCTGGATCTACAGCGCGTGGCAGGGTATTCGTCTCTCTTATGAACACACCATGATTCAGCTCCATCCTAACCCCTTTACCACCTGCGATTTTGCCGCACGCTTTCCGGCCTGGCTGCCGCTGGATAAATGGTTGCCTTCGGTGTTTGTGGCCAGCGGCGACTGCGCCGAGCGCGGCTGGACCTTTCTGTCGCTGAGCATGCCGCAATGGATGATTGTGGTATTTGCCTTTTACCTGATCGCCGCCGTACTGGTCACGCTGGCCCAGCCTTTCAAGCCGAAGCGTCGCGACCTCTTCTCCCGCTGAATCAGCAGCAATAAAAAAGGGCCCTGCGGCCCTTTTATCTTATTCAATGGTCCATTCAGGACGATTGATGATGTGCTCTTCCCAGTCTCTCACCTGGCTTTCGCGTACGGCGATGTGCCGGACAGAAATACGCGCGCTGTGCATAGCGGCTTTGTTGCCCGCCCGCAGCGGATGCCACTGCGGTAAGCCTTTGCCCTCACCTAACAGACGATAAGCGCAGCTGGGCGGCAGCCAGGAGAAGGTGGTGAGATTTTCACGCGTCAGTTTGATGCAACCCTCTTCCATCTCAAAAACGGCGCTCATAGTTACGGCACTGACAGGTTTTGATGTTGAGCTGGTTGCAGGCGACGTTAGTGAAGTAAATCTCGTCGGTATCAGCATCCTGCAGCTTGTTCAGACAGCACTGGCCGCAGCCATCACACAAGGATTCCCATTCCTCATCGCTCATCTGCTCAAGGCTTTTTTGTTGCCAGAATGGAATCTCAGTCATGATGATTGTCCGCTAATGAAAAACCGCACCTTATATAGGGTTGCACGCTGTGATGCAACCTTTTAAAGCACGCGAGTAGAAATGCGTTCGCCGTTAAGCGAGATATCCAGCTTGTCACCCGAGCTCATCGGACCAACGCCTTCCGGCGTGCCGGTGAGAATAACATCGCCCGCACGCAGCGTGAAATAGTGACTCATGTAGGCAATCAGCGGCAGAATCGTGTGAATCATATCAGCGGTGCTGCCGTGCTGGCGTACCTCGCCATTGACCGACAGCTGTAACTCACAGTTTTGCGGATCGCCAGCAAACGCGTTAACCGGAATAAAGCCGGAAAGTGGGCAGGAGTTATCGAACGCTTTGGATTTTTCCCACGGCTGCCCGGCTTTCTTCAGCGTCGCCTGCAGGTCACGCAGGGTTAAATCCAGCGCCACACCGTAGCCCGCAATCGCCTTCAGCACATGATCTTCAGAGGCTTGCTTCAGCGTCGCGCCAATCAGCACCGCCAGTTCCACTTCATGATGCACTTCGCCAAATTGGGTGGGCAACGAGAGTGGCTGACGCAGATCGCACAGCGCGGTTTCCGGTTTGATAAAAATCACCGGCTCGGTTGGCGTTGCACTGCCCATTTCTTTGATGTGTTTCGCGTAATTGCTGCCCACGCACACCACTTTGCCTGCGGGATAATCTAATAAGGCGCCCTGCCAGTTACGATGCTGATACATGCTAACCTCTGCATTCAATGAGTGATGATGCCAGCCGAAGCTGACCTCTGTTTACGGCGAGATCGCATCGGCCAGACGACCAATGCTGATGGCAAAATAATAGGACCGATTCCACTGCATGATAGTGCGAAAATTGTCATAAACCATAAACGCGCGTCCCTGTAGGTCATCGGGCAGAATAATCCATGCGCGCTGCGTATCGGCTGAGGACGCGCCCGCTGATGCCTGCACGCCGAGGCGACGCCATTCGGCAACGCTTTTTGCCTTGCGGGTCTCGATACCGGCCAGTGACGCGGTAAACTCAGCAGGTAGCGTCACTTCTTCTCCCCAGCGTTGCGTCTGATGCCACCCCTCTTTCGCCAGGTAGTTCGCAGTGGACGCAAAGACATCGTCGAGATTATTCCAGATATCGATTTTGCCGTCGCCATCTCCGTCCGCGCCGTAGTTGAGAAAGGAGCTCGGCATAAACTGATTCTGCCCCATCGCACCCGCCCAGGAACCAGACATCGCACGATCTGGCAGATGTCCCTGCTCGATGATGGTCAGTGCAGCCAGCAATTCACGGGTAAAAAACGCCTCACGGCGGCCTTCAAACGCCAGCGTTGCCAGTGCAGAAATGACATCTTCTTTGCCCTGAATACGACCAAATTGGCTCTCCATCGCCCATAACGCCACGATGTACTGTGGCGGCACACCATAACGCTGGCTGACACGTTGCAAAGCCGCCTGGTGATCCTGCATGGCAGCTTTCGCCTGTGTAATTTTACTGTCAGGCAGAACGCGGCGCAGATAGTCATCAAGGGTAATCTGCTGTTCCGGTTGCTGCTGATCAGCCTTGATCACCCGATCGACAAAATGCACGCTGGCAAAGGCGCGCTCGAGAGTGGGCTGGCTGATGCCCTGCGCGCGTGCTTTGGCTTTAAGCGACTCTACAAAGGCGGGAAACTCGGCGGGGTCGCGCCCCTGTTGCGACAAGGTTTGTTGCGCTTGATCCGTGGCAGCCGCGCGGCTCGCTGGCACGACGCATCCTGCCATCAAAAGCGCACCCAAAATGATGCCTGGCGCAGGATGTTTCATGTTGAGTTCCTTATATTACGACGCTTACAAAATTAAATATTGTGTCGCGGAAGACAAGGGGGTGTATATATTTACAGATGAATCCGAATTAATCCTGACCGCTATTTTCCAGATGCATCTTTAACAGGCTTTCCGGCGGCGGCGGTATTTGTAAATAATAGCCCTGATCTAATAAAGCCTGCTGCACTTTTTTAATATCCGCGCCCGCCAGCTTCTCCCGCTTGCCCAGGTTTAAAACCATAGATAACTGTGGCTTACCAAAGCTCTTCAGCAGCGCTTCCGGCACCCGCGAAAAATCGTCTTTTTTTTCAACATAAAGGTAAGTTTGGTCGCGCAATGCGCTTCTGTAGATCACACAAAACATATTTTTTACTCGAATTAACGGGAATGGTGGCTTGCCTGAATATAGCGGTAACTATAACATGCTTGCAGTACTTCGGAATAATGTCCCGCCGCGATTAAGCATTGATTAAATCAGGCATAATTTAACCAGGTAAGACATAACAGGACTGAGTCAGGACAGATGTCGCAAACGCCAATCGAGTTAAAGGGCAGCAGTTTTACGCTGTCTGTCATTCATTTACACCACACTCAGCCCGAGGTGGTTAGTCAGGCGCTACAGGACAAGATCGACCAGGCTCCGGCTTTTTTGAAAAATGCACCTGTGGTGCTGAATGTATCCAGCCTTAATGGCGCGGTGAACTGGAAAGAGATGCAGCAGGCGATAGCAGCCACCGGGCTGCGCATCGTCGGCGTCAGCGGCTGTAAAGATGACGCGCTGAAACGCATGATCACCCGCGCCGGGCTTCCGGTCCTCTCCGAAGGTAAAGAATCAAAGCCTCAGGCTGAGGCACTGCCAGAACCGATTGTCCAGGCGGCTGAAGCGTCGAAAACGCGCATCATTAATACGCCAGTGCGATCGGGTCAGCAGATTTATGCGCGGAATGCGGATTTGATCGTAACCAGCAGCGTCAGCGCCGGTGCCGAACTGGTTGCTGATGGCAACATTCATATTTACGGCACGATGCGTGGCCGTGCGTTGGCCGGTGCCAGCGGCGATCGCGATTGCCAGATTTTTTGCACCAGTCTCTCAGCGGAGCTGGTCTCAATAGCCGGTGAATACTGGATTATGGATCAACTGCCGGCTGAATTTTTCGGTAAGGCCGCCCGCCTGTGCTTACAGGACGGCGTGCTTACCATTAAGACTTTACTTTAGGCCCCTTTTCTTTCGTTAAGGAAATCACTCTATATGGCACGCATTATTGTTGTTACATCAGGCAAAGGGGGCGTTGGCAAGACCACGTCAAGCGCGGCCATCGCGACCGGTCTGGCGCAGAAAGGTAAGAAAACAGTCGTTATCGATTTTGATATCGGTCTGCGTAATCTCGATTTAATCATGGGTTGCGAACGTCGTGTGGTATACGACTTCGTCAACGTTATTCAGGGTGATGCCACGCTGAATCAGGCGCTGATTAAAGACAAGCGCACGGAAAAACTGTTTATTCTGCCTGCGTCACAGACCCGTGATAAAGATGCACTGACCCGTGAAGGGGTTGAGAAAGTGCTGAACGACTTGGCCGCGATGGATTTCGATTTTATCGTGTGCGACTCGCCAGCGGGTATCGAAACCGGTGCGTTGATGGCGCTCTACTTCGCCGATGAAGCGATCATTACCACCAACCCTGAGGTCTCCTCAGTACGTGACTCCGACCGCATTCTGGGCATTATCGCCTCAAAATCGCGCCGTTCGGAAAACAGCCAGGATCCGGTAAAAGAGCATCTGCTGTTGACCCGTTACAATCCGGGACGCGTCAATCGCGGCGACATGCTGAGCATGGAAGACGTGCTGGAAATTCTGCGTATTCCACTGGCTGGCGTGATTCCGGAAGATCAGTCGGTACTGCGCGCCTCTAACCAGGGTGAGCCGGTCATTCTGGATACCGAATCTGACGCTGGTAAAGCTTATTCCGACACCGTTGATCGCTTGCTCGGTGAAGAACGCCCCTTCCGCTTCATTGAAGAAGAGAAGAAGGGTTTCCTGAAACGCCTGTTCGGGGGATAAACCATGGCCTTACTTGACTTCTTTTTATCCCGAAAGAAGAACACCGCAAACATCGCTAAAGAACGGCTGCAGATTATCGTGGCTGAGCGCAGGAGGGGCGACAGTGAGCCCCACTATCTGCCGCAGCTGAAGCGTGACATTCTGGAAGTGATTTGCCGTTATGTGAAAATCGATCCGGAAATGGTTACCGTGCAGCTGGATCAAAAAGGCGACGATATTTCAATTCTGGAGCTGAACGTGACGCTGCCGGAAGTGGAAGAAGCCGACACTAAATGATCACCCAACGCGTATAGCGTTCCCCTGCTGTTGAGCAGGGGAATGTTTACCGGGTCTATTCCACGTTCAGTATGTGTTGGATGCGTGCGGCCAGCAGTTCACCGCGCCAGCCTGCTAACAGCTCTGGCTCGCGTTTTTGCGGCTTCAGCTTCCAGTGCCAGCTTAATAACTGGTTGATTTGCCTGCGTGACGCCAGCAGCTCCGGGCTAAATCCGCTCTCTTCCGATACCGTCTTAATCAGCGCCTTAATCTCTTTGAACGCCGTTTTGTATTGCGGATGATCGATCAGGTTAGCCAGCGGCTCAGGCAGGCTGCTTTCGTCAGCGGCCGTCGCTTCCGCGACACAGGCAAGCATCGCTTTGCCATGAAACCGAATCTCATTGCCTGCCAGGCCAAGATGGTCCAGTTCGCCCAGTGAACCAGGCAGAAAACGTGCCACTTTCCAGAGGTGTTCTTCGCGTACGACGAAATTAACCGCCATGTCTTTCTCGCGCGCGACCTTCAGGCGCCATGCCGCCAGGCGCTGCAGCGCCGCCAGCTGACGCGGGCGCAGCTGCCAGGCGTTGGTGATTTCCCGCCATGCGTCTTCTGGCTGCAGCACATCGGTACGACGCTGGCAGAGCAGCGCGCATTCGCTTAATGCCGCGGCCATATTGCCCGCTTCCTCGGTTTCCTTCATCAGCTGATGCGCGATGGGCAGCAGATACCAGACGTCGGCGGCGGCATACTGACACTGCTTCTCGGTCAGCGGACGCGCCAGCCAGTCGGTGCGCGATTCGCTCTTATCCAGCGCAATGCCGGTAAAAGATTCCACCATGGTGGCGAAGCCGCAGGAGAGCGCGCGACCGCTGAAGGCTGCCAGAATTTGCGTGTCGATAAGAGGTTCAGGCAGCTGGCGAAACTGGTTGAGGAACACTTCAAGATCTTCACTGCCGGCATGCAGAAACTTGGTGATGCTTCTGTTGCTCATCAGCGCGACAAACGGTGTCCAGTCAGTGATTTTAAGCGGATCGATCAGGCTAACCTGTTCGCCATCAAACAGCTGAATCAGCCCCAGCTGAGGATAATAGGTGCGGGTGCGCACAAATTCTGTATCCAGCGCCACGCTGTCGTGGCGGCCAGCGGCTTCACACACTTCAGCCAGCAACTGGTCATTCTCAATCAGTAAATAATCCAATGTCATTTCTCTCTCAGTCCGCGTTTAGCGGCGGACCGTTAAAATAATCTCAATAAAAACGCCGGTAAGGATACCGGCGTAATGCGTCTGTTGTTAACAACAACGTTAAGAGGCGGTTTTCTTCAACGCTTCATCGCGCAGCTCACGGCGTAAAATTTTACCGACGTTGCTTTTCGGCAGTTCGTCACGGAACTCAATGATTTTAGGTACTTTGTAGCCGGTGAACTGGCGGCGGCAGTGATCCAGCAGCTCTTCTTTGGTCAGCGACGGATCTTTCTTCACTACGCACACCTTCACAGCTTCACCCGACAGGTCGCTGGGCACGCCAATCGCGGCGGCTTCCCGTACCTTGCTGTGCTGCATCAGCACATCTTCAATCTCGTTGGGATAGACGTTAAATCCGGAGACCAGAATCATATCTTTCTTGCGGTCGACGATGCGGATAAACCCTTCACGATCAACGGTAACAATATCGCCGCTGTGAAGCCATCCATTTTTCATCACTTCTTCAGTGGCTTCAGGATGTTGCCAGTAACCACGCATCACCTGGGGCCCGCGAATGCACAGCTCACCGGGTTCGCCCGGCGCGACCTCATTGCCCTGCTCATCGCTGACCCGAATGTCGGTAGAGGGAATCGGCAGGCCGATGCTGCCATTATGGCAGGTGATATCGTAAGGATTGACCGAAACCAGCGGCGCGCATTCGGTCAGGCCGTAGCCTTCAAGCAGATAGTGACCGGTGAGTTTTTCCCAACGCTCGGCAACCACTTTCTGCACCGACATGCCGCCACCGGCGGAAAGGCGCAGGCTTGAGAAATCGAGCTTCTGAAAATGGCTGTCGTTCAGCAGCGCGTTGAACAAGGTATTAACGCCGGTAATGGCGGTAAAGGGGTATTTCGCCATCTCTTTCACAAAGCCCGGGATGTCGCGCGGGTTGGTAATCAGCAGGTTGGTGCCGCCGAGATCGAGAAACAGCAGGCCGTTTACCGTCAACGCAAAGATGTGATACAGCGGCAGTGCGGTGACTACCAGCTCTTTGCCATCGCGGAGCACCGAACCGTAGGTCGCTTTTGTCTGCTCCAGATTCGCCTGCATATTGCGGTGGGTCAGCATTGCGCCTTTGGCCACGCCGGTGGTGCCGCCGGTATATTGCAGAAAGGCCAGATCGTCATTGCTCATCGCTGGCCGTTCGTAGCTCAGCGCTTTTCCCTGCTGCAGCACGTCGCGAAAGGAGATGGCGTTAGGCAGATGATATTTTGGCACCAGCCGTTTGACATATTTAACGACGAAGTTGACCAGCGTGCCTTTTACCGGCGACAGCTGATCGCCCAGCCGGGTCAGCACTACCTGTTTAATCGCCGTCTCTGCTACCACTTTTTCCAGCGTATGCGCAAAGTTTGAGACGATGACAATGGCGCTGGCGCCGCTGTCGTTCAGCTGATGCTTCAGCTCGCGCGGCGTATAAAGCGGATTGACGTTGACCACGATCATCCCGGCGCGTAAGACGCCAAACAGCGCCACCGGATATTGCAGCAGGTTCGGCATCATCAATGCCACGCGATCGCCTTTTTTCAGACCCAGCCCCTGCTGTAACCAGGCGGCAAACGCACGACTGCGCTCCTCCAGCTGGTTGAAGCTCATCTGCTGGCCCATATTGATAAAGGCCGCCCGGTCGCCATAGCGTTTCACCGCCGCTTCAAACAGCCCGACCAGTGATTCATAGCGATCGGCATTAATTTCAGCCGGTACATCAGCTGGATAGCGGTTAAGCCATACTTTGTTCAACGCATCACCTCGATACTCGTTTTTGATCGCCATCGCCGCCTCAAACCGGTTCAGTGTTAACAATATTTTAACTTATTAGACCAGTTGAGCCTTCATGCCCGTTTGCAGCTTGCGAGACGCATCACTAATTTTCTCATTCCATGAGAACACCAATAAAAAGGCCCGCTCACATCGCTGCAAGCGGGCCGTTTTCTATTTTATCCTGGACAGCCGGTTTATTCAGTTAAAAAGGTTTGTACCTGCGCCGGTGCACCCATATTAAAGCCGTACCACGGGTTTGGACCCCAGTAACCGTGCCGGTGGCGCGTCGGGCCATACCAGATCCATGGATCCATCGGCTGCGGTGGCATCACGACCTGCTGGCTGACGCGCCAGCGCTGATAGCCACTGACATCAATAACCAGATAGTTGTAGCTGGCCTCGCCAATCTGCCCTTTTTCAGTGCCTTTAATGGTGCCGACCACGGTGACCATCTGCTGGTTAACATCTACCGGATCGACAAAGCCGTTGATGTCGGCGTAAAGGCGACCGTTAGAAGCGGCACCTAACGTCGGACGCGCACCTTCATCCAACGGCTGGGCGGCAATTTCCAGGCGGGTTTTACCGTTGAGATTGCTGACTTTGACTACTTTGCCGCCAAAACGAGACTCCTGACCTACGTAGAGCTGCGGAGCATTCATTACCCGCACCAGATCATCCTGCGGCGTGGCCGAATGACCTTTAATTGCATCAGGGACCGTCACACAGCCTGCAAGTAGCACTGTGGCCAACACCAGAGCAGCTCGCTGCCCTATTACCGCGTAACGCATCGCCATCTCCTGTGGAAAATCTGACCATCGTCTAAATAGTACAATCTTAGCAATTAGACTATGCCGCCAACGTTAAGTTGCTGCCTTATTCGCGGCCAGGTAACTTTTTCCATGCGACGGTATTACGCAGATAGGTTGGCTCCGCCTGCTCCACCGCAACCGCCTGATTTGCTCGTAGCGCGGCCTGCGCCAGCGGCAGCATATCTTCAGCGACAGGCAGTTCCACACCGGCAGAACGCAGTTGCAGAGCGTGGCCCGTCGCCAGTTCAGGATAGGCCTGCCAGCCGGTGCCCACGGTGGACCATTCCCCGCTCAGCGCCGCCATGCGCTGCTGCGCTGCGGCGGGCGTCAGCACCGCTTCGCTCGCTTCACCGAGCCAGTTGCCCTGCTCATCGCGCTGGTATTCCGCCCAATAGACTTCGCCCATACGCGCGTCTATCGCAGCCAGCACGCGGGTTGCACCGGCCAGACGCCATGCGCCCTGCGCCATGGTTGCTAGCGTGGAAACGCCAATCATCGGCAGATCGGCGCCCAGCGCCAGACCCTGCGCGATGCCAATACCGATGCGCACGCCGGTAAAGCTGCCGGGTCCGCGGCCATAGGCCAGCGCATCCAGCGTATGCAAAGTGGCCTGCTGTTGCTGCAGCACCGACTGCACCATGGGCAAAATGCGCTGCGTGTGCTCGCGCGGGCAGATTTCAAACAGGGCATTAACGGTGTCACCGTTGGACAAGGCAACCGAGCAGGCTTCCGTTGCCGTATCAACGGCTAAAATTCGGGCAGACATATTAACCTCTGGCAGGAATGACTTTTTTGCGGCGCGCAGTTTACCATAGCGCGCCAGTAATTACCGATCTTCGCGCTCACGGAGAAAGGCGGCGGCGCGGTCAATATCACGCGTACGTGGCGTTGGCGGCAGGCTGTTGAGAAACAGCGCACCGTACGGACGCATGACCAGCCGGTTATCACAAATCACCAACACGCCACGATCGTCAACGTCCCGGATCAGGCGACCAACGCCCTGCTTCAGGGTAATCACCGCGTCAGGCAGCTGCACATCGTCAAACGGCTCGCCGCCACGCAGACGGCAATCTTCCATGCGCGCTTTGAGCAGCGGATCTTCTGGCGAGGTAAACGGCAATTTGTCGATAATCACCAGCGACAGCGCATCGCCGCGCACGTCAACCCCTTCCCAAAAACTGCTGGTGGCCACCAGCAGCGCATTGCCCGCGGCAACGAACTGTTTGAGCAACTGCCCTTTGCTGGTTTCTCCCTGCAACAGCACCGGTAGCGTCAGCATGGCGCGAAACTGTGCCGCCAGCTCACGCATCACCTGATGTGAGGTACAGAGAAAAAAGCAGCGGCCATTGTTCGCTTCGATCAGCGGCGCCAGCATAATCGCCAGCTGGCGTGCACCGCCCGGCTGATTGGGCGACGGCAGATTACGTGGCACGCACAGCAGCGCCTGACGGGTGTAATCGAACGGGCTGGAGAGGATCAGCGTTTTCGCGCCTTTAACCCCCAGCCGGTCGATAAAGTGATCCATATTTTCATTCACCGCCAGCGTCGCCGAGGTGAAAATCCACGCCGCGGGGCGATCGTTCATCACTTCGCGAAAACGATCCGATACCGACAGCGGCGTTAACGCCAGGATAAAGTGGCGCGAGTTACATTCGTACCAGTAGCTAAAGCCGGGCTGGCTGGTATCCCGCAGCCGTTTCAGGCGTGCACGATAGAGCGCGGCTCGATCAAAGGCGGCATCCAGCAGTGCAGAGCGTCCCAGCGAGAGTTTGATCACGTCATAACAGAGCTCCAGCGCATCATCCAGCAGTGTAAACGCGCGCTGCACCTCTTTATCCTGCATCAGTTCACGCAGGTTGCCACGGAAGCTCGAATCGCCAAGGCGCAAACGGAAGTCCTGTGCGCACTGTGCAAGACGATCGGCCGACTTCTGCAGCTGCTGCACATCCCGAATTTCAGTGCGATAGGCGATATTGATGTCTTTTGCCAGATCAAGCAGCTGGCGGCTGGAGAGTTGTTGACCAAAATACTGACTGGCGATATCGGGGATCTGATGGGCTTCATCAAAGATCATCACGTCGGCTTCCGGGATCAGCTCTCCAAACCCGCTGTCTTTGACTACCATGTCCGCCAGAAATAAGTGGTGATTCACCACCACCACGTCGGCATCCATCGATTTGCGGCGTGCTTTAACCACAAAGCACTCTTTATAGAGCGGGCAATCACTGCCGAGGCAGTTGTCGTTGGTGCTGGTCACTAAGGGCCAGATAGTGCTGTCTTCGGCCACTGCGGCGCAGGTGCTGATATCACCATCAACGGTTTCGCTTGCCCAGCCGCGCAGGTGTACCAGATCGCTCATCGCCTGTGCCTGAAGCTCACCGCCCGCCATCGACTGCTGTTCCATGCGTTCCAGGCAAAGGTAGTTGGAGCGCCCTTTCAACAGCGCCAGTCGGCCTTTGAAATCCAGCGCGCGCGCGATGGTCGGCAGATCGCGACTATATAGCTGATCCTGCAACGCTTTGGAGCCGGTCGAGATGATAACCTTTTTACCCGAACGTAAGGCCGGCGCCAGATAGGCATAGGTTTTACCGGTGCCGGTTCCCGCTTCCACCACCAGCTCACCGCGATCGCTGATGATGTCACTGACCGCCTGCGCCATTTCACGCTGGGCCGCCCGCGGTTTAAAACCTGGAATCGCCTGCGCTAACAGGCCTTCTGCTGCAAAATCGTCTGCCACACTTCCTCTCAACCCTGCGAAAACACCTGTGATTATGTCAGTATCCGACCTGCAACGCACTCACCGCATTTTTGCGGACATGTCGGGTTCAATAGATGACGTAAAGCGTCAGCAGGGCCAGCACAACGAAAAGGCCGATAAAGGTGAGGACGCCTTTACGCGGGGTTTGCGATTTACCCACCATCACCGAAACAAAGGTGATCAAGAGCGTCAGTGCGCCCGCCATGACCCAAAAAAGATATTGTTGATTCGCCATTTTTTGCGTTCAGTCCTCGTAAACCGTGCTTTTTTTAGGGCGGCTTTTATACCATTTTTCACCCGCTCTCGCCTTAGCTTACGCCGCTATGGCGGTGGGTTTCAGTGTCGGCGTTGCGAGAGCAGACGATGATTTAACAGAAAGGGAGCAGGAACAAGCAAAATTGGTTGAAATACTGTATATAAATACAGTATAAAGATGAGCATAAATTAACCTGTTGGCTGCGTGTTAGCAGGCGTGCCGGGCTTTTACGAGTGAAGACGTATGACGATTATTCTTTACGGCAGGGTTAGCCGCGAAACGGCGAAGGCCCGTCGTCATGCGCGACGACGGGCTGCCGGCCTCACCGCAAAACGGCATGAGAAAGCGCGACATGCGGAAAAAACTGCAGCGGGATACGCCAGGCCCTGCTGTCGCATTGAAAAAGCGGTTAGAGCGCCTTCCCTGCGCGATACGGCGACCGCTGGCGCGGTCTGTTTACCGGGCGTGGCAATTTACGCTGTTCGTCCACGGGCAAAAGTGTAGCGGCCGATCACCCTTCAATCGCTTCCAGCCCTCGCCAGTATCGCCCCAGTGATTCGGTCACCAGCACCGCAGGGTTGGCGCTGATGCGCTCGGCCAGTGCAAATACCTTGTGCATGATCTCCTGGCGATATTCGGTGCCGACGTAGGCAAACTCATCGCTGGGAAGACGATAGTTGATGCCTCCTTTACACATCAGCGTGCGCATAAAGCCATGCTGTTTCATCTCATCCCGCAGCCGGGCATAAGCCGCTGGCGGCGCGTTGCGTAATTCAATGCGAACAATGTAGCTACCCATGAATGTAATCCTGATACGGTGACCTCAAAAATTTAAGTTTACTTAACTTTCCATTTTTTGCCTGCTGAGGCTGTAAAAAAAGTGCAATCACGCAGTTTTCAACGCTGCATTTTGCTTAAGGGTTCGTTTAACAAATTGAAAATAAAGATTAATTTCAGCCCTATGCAGCTGAAAATAAAACCGCTATTTTATGGGGTTTTCGCGCGGGAAAGTATCGCAGCATAGCCGCGGTTGCACTTTTGTGGCAGGCTTGGGCGCCATGATTCTCAGGAGTAAAACAGATGACCATTAAACGCATTGACCCGGAACATCGTATGTCGGAAGCCGTGATTCATAATGACACGGTATATTATACCAGCGTGCCTGAAAACCTTGATGATGATGCCGAAGCGCAAACCACCAATGCCCTTGCGGTCATTGATGCGTTGCTGACGCGAGTAGGATCGGATAAAAGCCGCATTCTCGATGCGACCATCTTTCTGGTCAATAAAGAAGATTTCGCTGCAATGAACCGCGCCTGGGATGCCTGGGTTTCTCCCGACAATGCGCCAGTGCGCTGCACGGTTCAGGCGGGATTGATGAATCCCAAATACCTGGTGGAAATCAAAGTGGTTGCCGCGCTGTAAGCGAAGCGGGCTTATTCCTCGTCGTCTTCATCTTCAAAACGCGCGGTAATATGCCCGCCGGTGTGGGTTTCACGAATCTCTTGCGCCACCAGCGCAATCGCCTCGCCGCTGCTCATGCCTTCGGACATCAGTTTATGGATACGATCGACCGCTTCTTGCTGCTGATCGTAAGATAACGCAGGTAATCCAGTAATCATTTTGCTCTCCTGTGGGTATCACGCGATTCTACGCTAAAGCGAGATGCTACCAGTAAATTATTGTGGCAGGCTAACTGCCCAGAGAAATGAACGGTTAATAACTATGCCGCCCGTCTACACCTCGCTTGATTATCAACCCGATTCGCTGACCTCGCTGTTCTCTGCGGTGGCCGATTGCCCGTGGGCGATGCTGCTCAGCTCCGGTCAGGCGGATCACGCTGATAATCGCTTTGATATCATGGTCTGTGAGCCGCGTGTTCGGCTGGTGACCCAGGGAGCCCTCACCGAAATCGCCGACGATAACGGCGTCAGGCTCACAGAGGACGATCCCTTAACCTTACTGCAGGACGCGCTGCTGGCATCGAACCTCAGCACGCCCGCCCATCCCGACATTCCTTTTCAGGGCGGCGCGCTGGGGCTGTTTGGCTACGATTTGGGCCGTCGCTACGAACAGATCGCCAGCCAGGCACAAGATGATTTGCGTACGCCCGATATGGCGGTGGGCATTTATGACTGGGCGCTGATCGCCGATCATCATCTGCGCAAGCTGACCCTTGTCACGCAGGCAGATGACGGTGAGCGGGTAAACTGGCTGCAACGGCTGGTGCCGCGTGCCGCCGCGCCGTTTACCCTTACCCGCCGCTGGCAGTCGAATATGTCCCCGGAGGAATATCGTCAGCGTTTTGCGGCGGTGCAGCGCTATCTGCTGGCCGGCGACTGCTATCAGGTCAATCTGGCACAGCGCTTTCAGGCGCCCTATCGCGGCGACGAATGGCACGCTTTTTGTCTGCTTAATGAGCAGAACCGTGCGCCGTTCAGTGCCTTTCTGCGCCTGCCGACGAGCACCATTCTCAGCTTATCGCCGGAACGGTTTCTTTCGCTACAGGGCGACGTGGTGGAAACCCGTCCGATCAAAGGCACGCTGCCACGGCTGGATGATGCCGCCGCAGACCAGCAGCAGGCGCTGAAGCTGGCGGCATCGGAAAAAGATCGCGCTGAGAACCTGATGATTGTCGATCTGCTGCGCAACGACATTGGCCGCGTCGCCGCGCCCGGCAGCGTATCGGTGCCAGAACTGTTTGTGGTGGAGCCTTTTCCGGCGGTGCACCATCTGGTCAGCACGGTGCGTGCCCGACTGAAACCGCCGCTACAGGCGACCGATCTGTTGCGTGCCTGTTTTCCCGGCGGTTCAATCACCGGCGCGCCCAAGGTACGGGCAATGCAAATTATCGAAGAGCTTGAGCCACAGCGGCGTAACGCCTGGTGCGGCAGCATTGGCTACATCAGTTTTTGTGGACGCATGGATACCAGCATTACCATTCGCACTCTGATAGCCGAACAGGGTCAGCTGTTTTGTGCCGCGGGCGGTGGCATTGTGGCCGATAGCGACGTTGACGCGGAATATGCCGAGACGCTGCACAAGCTTAAGCGCATTTTACCCTGCCTGCCGCAGGAGGCTGACGATGCAGAATAACCTGACGCTGGATAACTTTTTAACCCGTTTTCTGCTGCATCCGCCGGCGGTAAAAACCGCTGAGCTGCCGACGCGCCATGCGGCGGTGCTGGTGCCGATCGTGGCAGCGGCTGAGCCTCGCCTGCTGTTGACCCGCCGCGCCCGCACCCTGCGTAAACACGCTGGCCAGGTCGCTTTTCCCGGCGGCATGCAGGATGCGGAAGATGCGTCACTGATTGCTACTGCCCTGCGCGAAGCGATGGAAGAAGTGGCGATCCCGCCGGATCGGGTCAGGGTACTGGGCACGCTGCCGCCAGTCACCAGCAGCACCGGTTTTCAGGTCACGCCGGTGGTCGGCCTGATCCCACCCGCGATTGATTACCGCATGAATCCGGCGGAGGTGGAATCGCTGTTTGAGATGCCGCTACAGGAAGCGCTGCGCGTTTCGCGCTACAGTGAACTCAGCGTTCACCGTCAGGGCAGACGCTTGCCGGTCTGGCTTTCCTGGTATGATGACTACTTTATCTGGGGAATGACCGCAGGCATTATTCGCGAGCTCAGCCTGCAGCTTTATCCCGACGTGCCGGAATAGTCTGATTAATCAATTCCGCTTGCCGCCAGCACGTCCCATGCAGGTGAGCCATAACTTTTTCTGTGGAAAAGCATTACTATTTTTCATGTGAAAATCGCCATTTCCTGCCCCATTGACGTTTACTATTACGCCGATAACCAGCACATAACATTTACCCCAGGAGTTCATTACGTGATTAGCGTTTTTGACATGTTTAAAGTGGGCATCGGCCCATCAAGTTCGCATACGGTTGGCCCTATGAAAGCGGGAAAACTGTTTGTCGATGAACTCCTGCAATCGGGGCGACTGCACGACATTACGCGCCTGTCGGTAGACGTTTATGGCTCGCTGTCGCTGACCGGCAAAGGTCACCATACCGACATTGCCATTATTATGGGCCTTTCCGGCGCCATGCCTGACACGGTGGATATCGATGCGATTCCGGCATTTATCAGCCAGGTTGAACAGCAGCAGCGTCTGCCGCTGGCGAATGGCCAACATGAAGTCGATTTCCCACGCGAAGGCGGCATGGTGTTTCGCAGCGATAATCTGTCGCTGCACGAGAACGGCATGCGCATTAACGCCTTTGCCGGCGATCTGCTGGTATCAAGCAAGGTCTATTACTCGATTGGCGGCGGCTTCATCGTTGATGAGGCGCATTTTGGTCAGTCAACGCTGGATGAGGTCAATGTGCCCTGGCCATTTGACTCAGCCAAAGCGCTGCTGGCGCATTGTCATCAAACCGGCCTGTCGCTTTCTGGCCTGGTGATGAAAAATGAACTGGCGCTGCATAGTCAGCAGGAGATCACCGATTACTTCAGCAACGTCTGGCAAACCATGCAGGCCTGCATCGAACGCGGGTTAAATACCGAAGGCGTGCTGCCCGGCCCGCTGCGTGTGCCGCGCCGCGCCGCCGCCCTGCGCCGCATGTTGGGATCGGCCAGTAAAAACTCCAGCGATCCAATGAACGTTATTGACTGGATCAACATGTTTGCACTGGCGGTCAACGAAGAGAACGCCGCGGGTGGCCGCGTGGTTACCGCACCGACCAACGGCGCCTGCGGCATTATTCCTGCAGTGCTGGCCTATTACGATCACTTTATTGAGAGCGTCACGCCGGCTATTTTCATTCGTTATTTCCTCGCTTCCGGTGCCATTGGCACGCTCTACAAAATGAACGCCTCTATTTCTGGTGCGGAAGTGGGCTGTCAGGGCGAAGTGGGCGTGGCCTGTTCAATGGCCGCCGCTGGACTGGCCGAACTGATGGGCGGTAGCCCGGAGCAGGTGTGCGTCGCCGCTGAAATCGGCATGGAACATAACCTCGGGCTGACCTGCGATCCGGTGGCCGGTCAGGTACAGGTGCCGTGTATTGAACGCAATGCGATTGCCGCCGTTAAAGCGATCAACTCAGCGCGTATGGCACTGCGTCGCACCAGTGCACCACGCGTTTCTCTCGATAAGGTGATCGAGACGATGTATGAGACCGGCAAAGACATGAACGCCAAATACCGCGAAACCTCGCGCGGCGGCCTGGCGATCAAGGTGCAGTGTGACTAAGTGACAATGTCACTTATTTTTATTGCGCATAACGCCACATAACCGCATTCGTTTCTGGTCGCCCTGCCCATTCCACGCCACAATGACATCTTCATAGCGCAACCGTTTGTCCCCGGGCAAACGGCCACACTTTTAATCTGTCCAGCTAAACTCAGCGACTGTCATGCCGATAACAGAACGTCGAGGATTAATTGTGCATTTTTAGGATGGTAGCTGATGCAGACGTCCCAGCAGATCGTTGGACAGTTCCGCCGTAAGCGCTTGTTCATTGCTGCAATGGTCGCCGTGCTGGTGCTGGTTCTTACGCTTAGCTTTCGTTTTTTTGAAGAAAAAAGCCGTATAGAGCAGCAATCGCGCGACTTTGCCAATCACACGATAGCGCGTTTTGATCGTATGTTTTCTCCCCTCGATGTGTCAGCGAATAACACGCAGGCGTTGGTAGGATTACGCTGTGGCGAAGTGCGTTTTCCGTTAATTGAAAACCTGGCTTCGC
Organism: Duffyella gerundensis; assembly: GCF_001517405.1. Classification (NCBI taxonomy): domain Bacteria; kingdom Pseudomonadati; phylum Pseudomonadota; class Gammaproteobacteria; order Enterobacterales; family Erwiniaceae; genus Duffyella; species Duffyella gerundensis. Next base: position 2,172,891 of record NZ_LN907827.1, read on the forward strand.
TGCAAACCGTGCGCGCTATTTTGCTGGTCGATCACGGTAATATCTACTGCTCCAGCATTTACGGCGAGCGCGCGATCTCCTTCAGCGAAGCCTATCCTGAGCTGGCTATCTCCAGCCAGCGTATGTTGCTGACTACCGACAACTATCTGCTGAAAGGCTCACCGGTATTGATGCTGTGGACGCCGAAAACGCTGGATAACCACTCCGGCTTAATTCAGGTGATCAATATTGAGCTGATGAGCAATTATCTGCTTGAGCCAACGCTGCCCTGGGTAGAGCGCGCGGTATTTAACGTTGGCGGCAAAAGCCTGGAATATGGCAATCCGCTGATTGAAGAGGCGCTGCCTTCGGCGGATGAAGTGAGCTATGAAGAGTCGTCGCTGCGCTATCCCTTTTCCATTACGCTGTTTGGTCCCCCCCCGGCGCGTCTGGCGCTGATGACGCTGCCGTCGCAACTGCCACTGGCGCTGCTGCTCAGCATGCTGACCAGCTATATCGTCTGGCTGGCCACCGCCAACCGCATGAGCATGGCGTGGCAGATCAGCTACGGCCTGACGGCGAAAGAGTTTATGGTTTACTGCCAGCCGATCATTAACGCCAGCAGCGGCAACTGCGACGGCATTGAATTGCTGCTGCGTTGGCATAATGCACGTCAGGGCTGGATTCCACCCGATGTTTTTATTCCGCTTGCCGAACGACAAAACCTGATCGCGCCGCTCACACGCTTTGTCATCACCGAAATGGTGGCGCACCTGCCGGTAATGCCGCGCTGCAAATCTTTTCATGTGGCGATTAACGTGGCGGCCAGCCATTTCCGCGATCGGGCGATTCTTGACGACTTACAAACCCTGTGGTGGCCCGCCAACCCCGTTCCACAATTGGTGGTTGAACTCACCGAACGTGACGCATTGCCGGTGGTCGATCAGCGGGTAATTTCCCATCTGCACAAGGTGGGCGTCCAGCTGGCAATTGATGATTTCGGCACCGGGCACAGCTCGCTCTCCTACCTGAAAACGCTGCAGCCTGATGTTCTTAAGATCGACAAGATGTTTACCGCCGCCATCGGCACCGATGCGATAAACGCCACGGTGACTGATATGGTGATTTCGCTGGCACAGCGGCTGAACATCAGCCTGGTGGCGGAGGGTGTGGAAACCGAGGAGCAGGCAAATTACCTGCGTGAGCGCGGCGTTGATCGCCTGCAGGGCTATTTCTATGCCCGCCCGATGCCACTGGGTGACTTCCCGGCGTGGATGGATCGCCACCTGGCGCATATCGCAGCATAAAAAACGGCGCCCGAAGGCGCCGTTTCGTCGTTGTCGTCTGCGGTTATTCCGCTTCAGATTCATCATGCTCATGGCGATCGCGCGTGACCCGCACCAGATCGATGCGGTAATCGGTCGCTTCCAGCACCAAAAAGTGCAGCGGCGGCAGATCGATCACTTCACCCGGTACCGGAAGCTGGCCTTTTTGTGCAATCAGCAGGCCCGCCAGCGAAGCGTGGTCATCTTCCGGCCTGACCAGATCGTGAATATCAAACAGCTGCTGCAGCGAATGCAGATCGGTGCCGCCTTTAACCAACCAGCCATCGGCGTCCGCCACAATATCCGGCGTTTCATCTTCATCCGGGAACTCACCGGCAATCGCTTCCAGCACATCCAGCGGCGTAATCAGCCCCTGCACCACGCCAAATTCGTTGGTGACAATCACAAAGCTGCCTTTGGCACGACGCAGCACGCTCAGCAGGTTAATGGGATCCAGCGTTTCCGGCACCACAATCGCCGGATTGGTGGCAGCAAAGCTGGCCACGTCAACGCCATGATCAAGTGCCACCAGCAGCTCTTTGGCGCGCACAACGCCCACAATCTCATCCAGCTCACCACGACAGACCGGAAACAGGCTGTGTGGCGTATCCAGCAGCTGCCTGCGCACGTCGTCCAGCGGGCGATTGACATCCACCCACGAGATTTCGCCACGCGGCGTCATGATGCTGCGGATAGAACGTGATGCCAGCGTCAGCACGCCGTTGATCATAAAGCGCTCTTCATCCTTAAAGGTCTCCTGCGGCATCACCGTGTTCAGCGTTTCGCCTTCGCTGCTGCTTTGCTGCGCGCTGCGACGCCCGCCCATCAGGCGTTGAATCGCCTCTGCGGTGCGTTCTCGCATCGGACGGCGCGCCTGATGACGCATAAAGTTATGACGCGCAATCTGGTTGAACAGCTCAATCAGAATCGAGAAGCCGATCGCCGCATAGAGATACCCTTTCGGAATGTGGAAACCAAAGCCTTCGGCCACCAGGCTGAGGCCAATCATCAGCAGGAAGCTCAGACAAAGCACCACAACGGTAGGATGCTTGTTAACGAAGTTGGTTAACGGCTTCGACGCCAGCAGCATCACGCCCATGGCGATAATCACCGCCGTCATCATCACCGGCAGGTTGTTTACCATGCCCACCGCGGTGATCACCGCATCCAGTGAGAAGACCGCATCCAGCACCACAATCTGCATCACTACTGCCCAGAAACTGGCGTAGCCCTTATTGCCGCCGCTGTCGTGATCGCGGTTTTCCAGCCGTTCATGCAGCTCCATCGTGGCCTTGAACAACAGGAAGAGTCCACCCGCCAACAGAATTAAATCGCGTCCTGAGAAGGCAAACTGCCCGACTTCAAACAGCGGACGCGTCAGCGTCACAATCCACGAGATCAACGACAGCAGGCCGAGGCGCATGATCAGCGCCAGCGACAGGCCGATCAGACGCGCTTTATCGCGCTGCTTAGGCGGCAGCTTGTCAGCAAGAATGGCGATAAACACCAGGTTGTCGATGCCGAGCACGATTTCCAGTACCACCAGCGTGAGTAGCCCGGCCCATATTGAGGGATCGAGAAGAAATTCCATTACAGGCTCCTGTGACTCAAACAGCGGTTAGCGCACCGCAGCCATGAATATGGCGGTGCCGGAAAAAAACGTGAGGATAAATCGTGGGAAACATGCGCTGCTGAAAAGCAGACTGAAGCAGTGAAATGACGTCGGTGACAGTCCATGCGAGGGGCTGAGGCCCGTTACTCCTGAGTAATAAACAGAGGATTACTCTATCAGTTGCAATCGTACCGTCAAAATATTTTCTTACATTTACAATAGTTACGATGGCGATCAAGGTTTAGCCATGTTTTCGCTCTTGACGGCCTATTCCAGCGCCAAATAGGCGGCACAGGTCACATAATAATTTTTTTCACTCTCTAAAATAATTCGCGGTTTTAGGCTCTTCACAGACATAAATTTACAGAACACCGTGTCATTTCTGTCACGCGCCTGCCCGCTTCACTCAGCGGCGGCAGCGTGACCATGCATCAATCCCTCAACGGAGGTAGCAAGTGGCTATTGCTATTATGATCGGCACTCACGGTTGGGCGGCGGAGCAGCTGCTGAAGACCGCTGAAATGTTATTAGGGGAGCAGGATAACGTCGGCTGGATCGATTTCGTGCCCGGCGAAAATGCGGAAACCCTGATGGAGAAATATCAGGCGCGCCTTGCTGCGCTTGACTGTCAGGAGGGCGTGCTGTTCCTGGTGGATACCTGGGGCGGCAGTCCATTTAATGCGGCCAGCCGCCTGGTGGTCGATCGCGAGAATTATGAAGTGGTCGCCGGGGTGAATATTCCCATGCTGGTGGAAACCCTGATGGCGCGTGACGATAACCCGGCGTTCAACGCACTGGTGGCTATCGCCGTGGAAACCGGTCGCGAAGGCGTTAAAGCGCTGAAGCTGCCGGAACCGGAGCAAAAGCCGGCCGCCACGGCCAGCAAAACGCCCCCGCCAGCAACTGCGCCGCAGGGCAGCGGTGGCCACATGAAAATTGGTCTGGCACGTATAGACGATCGTCTGATTCATGGCCAGGTCGCCACCCGCTGGACCAAAGAGACCAACGTAAACCGCATTATCGTGGTCAGCGATGAAGTTGCCGCCGACCACGTGCGTAAAACGCTGCTCACTCAGGTTGCGCCGCCCGGCGTGACGGCACACGTAGTGGGCGTGGATAAGATGGTGCGCGTCTGGAACAACGACAAATATGCGCAGGATCGGGTGATGCTGCTGTTTACCAATCCCACCGACGTTGAGCGGCTGGTTGCCCAGGGCGTGGAAATCAAAAGCGTTAATATCGGCGGTATGGCGTTCCGTCAGGGGAAAACGCAGGTCAACAACGCGGTTTCTGTGGATCAGAAAGATATCGAGGCGTTTCGCAAGCTGCATGCGCGCGGCATTGAGCTGGAAGTGCGGAAAGTGTCCAGCGACCAGCAGTTAAAGATGATGGATTTGATTGCCAAAGTCAGTGCCTGACCGCGTGCGGTTTAGCACCTTTTTACTACCGAATCGATTTACCACAGGAGAGACGTTATGGAGATCACCACGCTACAAATCGTGTTGATATTTATCGTTGCGTGTATTGCGGGCATGGGTTCCATTCTTGATGAGTTTCAGTTTCACCGGCCACTGGTGGCCTGTACGTTGATCGGCTTTGTGTTGGGTGATGTAAAAACGGGCATCATTATCGGCGGTACGCTGGAGATGATTGCGTTGGGCTGGATGAACATCGGCGCCGCGGTGGCACCCGATGCCGCGCTCGCCTCGATCATCTCCACCATTCTGGTGATTGCCGGCGGGCAGAGCGTGGGTGCCGGTATTGCGCTGGCCATTCCGCTGGCCGCTGCAGGCCAGGTGCTGACCATTATCGTGCGTACCATTACCGTTGCTTTCCAGCATGCGGCGGATAAAGCCGCCGATAACGGCAACCTCACCGCTATTTCCTGGATCCATGTGTCTGCGCTGGTTTTGCAGGCGATGCGCATCGCGGTGCCAGCAGTGATTGTTGCGGTATCGGTAGGTACCGACGCCGTGCACACCCTGCTTAGCTCGATTCCGGAAGTGGTGACCAACGGTTTGAACATCGCGGGCGGTATGATCGTGGTAGTGGGTTACGCCATGGTGATCAACATGATGCGCGCGGGCTATTTAATGCCGTTCTTCTATCTGGGCTTTGTTACCGCTGCTTTTACCAATTTCAATCTGGTGGCGCTGGGCGTCATTGGCGTGGTAATGGCCGTGCTCTATATCCAGCTCAGTCCGAAATATAACCGCGTTGCAGGCGCGCCAACCGCTGGCCCGGCAAACGATCTTGATAACGAACTCGATTAAGGAACAGGTGCACTCATGGTCGATACAACCACTACAGCTAAAAAGTTAACGCCTGGCGATATCCGCGGCGTATTTATGCGCTCTAACCTGTTCCAGGGCTCGTGGAACTTTGAACGTATGCAGGCGCTGGGCTTCTGTTTTTCGATGGTGCCGGTGATCCGTCGCCTTTATCCGGAAAACAACGATGCGCGTAAGCAGGCGATCAAGCGCCATCTTGAGTTTTTTAACACGCATCCTTATGTTGCTGCGCCGGTGCTCGGCGTCACCATGGCGATGGAAGAGCAGCGGGCTAACGGCGCACCCATCGACGATGCGGCGATCAACGGCATCAAGGTTGGCCTGATGGGTCCACTGGCGGGCGTGGGCGATCCGATCTTCTGGGGCACCGTGCGCCCGGTGTTTGCTGCGCTGGGAGCCGGTATTGCCATGAGCGGCAGCCTGCTCGGTCCCCTGCTGTTTTTCGTCCTGTTTAACCTGGTGCGCCTCGCCACCCGTTATTACGGCGTGGCATACGGCTACCGCAAAGGCATCGACATCGTCAACGACATGGGCGGCGGCTTCCTGCAGAAGCTGACGGAGGGCGCATCCATTCTTGGCCTGTTTGTCATGGGGGCACTGGTCAATAAATGGACCCATGTAAACATTCCGCTGGTGGTGTCGCGCATCACCGATCAAACCGGGAAAACCACGGTTACTACCGTGCAAACCATCCTTGATCAGTTGATGCCCGGCCTGATTCCGTTGTTGCTGACCTTTGCCTGCATGTGGCTGTTGCGCAGAAAAGTGAATGCGCTGTGGATCATTATGGGCTTCTTCGTCATCGGTATCGTTGGCTTCTGGGCTGGCGTGCTGGGTCTGTAACCTTCTCACCGGAGGCCATGCGGCTTCCGGTTTTTTCGCCTGTCTGAAGAGCCGTTATGACATTAACCGATAGCCTTATTCTGGCGCTGATTGTCCTGCTGCTGGGCTACGCCATTTATGATGAATTGATTATGCCGCGCCGCTATGGTCCGACTCGCCTGCGGGTGCCGCTACGCCGTCGCGCACGCCTCGACAGTCTGATTTTCATCGGCCTGCTGGTCATTCTGGTATGGAACAATATCTCCCGCCAGGGCCAGCCGCTAACCACCACGCTGCTGCTAACGTTAATTTTTATGGCGGTTTATCTTTTCTGGATTCGGCGACCCAAATTATTATTAAAAGAGGATGGCTTTTTTTTCAGCAATATCTGGATACGCTGGCCGCGTGTGCAAGCGATGAATTTATCCGAAGATGGCGTGCTGGTGATGCAGCTTGAGCAGAAGCAGTTACTGATCCACGTCTGTGAATTAGACGATCTGGAGAAAATTTATCATACAATCGTTAAAAATTAGCCACTTAAAAATATAGCAAAGGTTATACTTCTATCCCTCTGCTTATTTATTTAGCATCAGCTTGTTATTTTTTTTACTATTTAATAACCCCAACAAAATAACGATTACTATTTACCCACCTTTATTGCGGCTATTTTTGAATAGTCTCAAAGGCAATATTTTTATTTGCCGCTAAATCGCGTTGTGTTAATGTAGCCGCCGTCGTTGGGGAGTAGCCGGCTTCTGTTTTTTCAGAAGCGCACCAGTCAACATACTCGTTCCGCAGAACGTGGTTGGTGCGACCTGTCAGGTTGGCGAGACCAAAGACACATGGGCCGGTCAGGTTGGGAAGGCTTGTGTGTTATTTGGATTCCCGGCCGAGGTCATGACTTCGATGAATATCACCGCCACACTTTTTCTTGCCTTCGGCATGTCCATGGATGCCTTCGCCGCTTCGCTCTGTAAGGGCGCTGCGCTGCGTAACCCCCGTTTTTCCGATGCGCTGCGTACCGGCCTGATTTTTGGCGTGGTAGAAGCGATTACGCCGTTAATTGGCTGGAGCATTGGTCAGTTTGCCACTCAGTATGTCATGCGCTGGGATCACTGGATCGCCTTTACGTTGCTGTTAATTTTGGGTGGCAGGATGATCATGGAGGGCGTACGCGGCCACGATTGCGACTGTGAACCGGTGCTGCGTCATGGCTTCTGGCTACTGGTAATGACCGCCATTGCCACCAGCATTGATGCGATGGCGGTTGGCGTCAGCCTGGCCTTTATGCAGGTGAATATTGTGCAAACCGCGCTCTGTATCGGCACGGCAACCTTTATTATGTCGACGCTCGGCATGACCCTTGGCCGCGTCATCGGTCCGCTGCTTGGTAACCGTGCCGAGATCCTCGGCGGCGTGGTGCTGATTGCCATTGGCAGCCATCTGCTCTACGCCGCGCTGGTTTAATCCCGGCGCCAGAGCCGCAGCATGAAATCGGTCTCACAGCTGAATTCGCCCTGCTCCGCCAGATGTTCCCACACCGCCGGTTTTGCCCGCCAGGCAAATGGCGTCATCTGTAGTAACGTCGTCGCACTTTTGCCATCCAGTCTCATCTCATACGCCAGCTGTGATTCCTGTTGCAGCGTCATTCCCGGCAGCAGTTCCGCTTCGGCGGCGTGCAGCTGCACCTCAGAATAGATCAGCGATTTGAACTGAATCAGATGACGCGGTCCCGGCGTGACGGTGAGCATGATGCCGCCCGGCTTTAACACGCGCGTCAGCTCACTCGCCTTACAGGGCGCATAAATGCGCACCACCGCATCCAGACTGGCGTCGGCAAAAGGCAGACGGTGGCTTGATGCCACACAAAAGGCGACGTCGGCATAGCGTTTTGCCGCCGCGCGAATAGCCACTTTAGCCACATCCAGCCCGATAACCTCACGCTGCTCGCGGTCGGCAAAGCGTTTGGCGATCGCTGCCGTGTAATAGCCTTCACCACAGCCAATATCCAGAATGGTTAACTTCTGCTGCGGCAGGTTATTGCTTAACAGCGTCGTTACCGCCTGTTGCAGCGGCTGGTAAAAACCGGCATCAAGAAAGTCGCGACGCGCCTGCATCATTTCCGCGCTGTCGCCCGGCTGTTTGGAACGCTTGTGCTGCACGGGCAACAGATTGATGTAACCCTCTTTTGCCCGGTCAAAATGGTGCTGACTGGCACAACGCAGGCCGTTATTGGCAGGGGTCAGTGGCTGCTGGCAGAGGGGACAATTCCAGATCATGGTTTGCTCCGGTTACGCAAAAGAGGCGCAGTTTACCTGTTAATCAGGCGGCTCGAAACCAAAGAAAAGCCCCGGCAAAATGCCGGGGCTTTACTGTACCGAATCAGAGGTGCTTAGCACCGCATCAGGCGGCTAATCAGATAGCAGTGACGTTAACTGCAGCTGGACCTTTCTGACCATCCTGGATTTCGAATTCAACGTTCTGGCCTTCAGCCAGAGTTTTGAAGCCATTACCCTGAATTGCAGAGAAGTGTACGAACACATCTTTGCTGCCGTCTGCAGGAGTAATAAAGCCAAAGCCTTTAGACTCGTTGAACCACTTAACCTGACCTTTAATCTTTGCCATTTTGCAAATTCCTTAGAGTGTTTATATAGCCCGAGGGCTGACTTACAGAGAAACCAGAGACATTACTGCATGAGGCACTAATTAAGGCTCGGCAAGGAAGCGGTATTCAACGAAAACGTTTTTACTCAGAACTTCTTTACTCAAGATGCCACACATAAACAGAGCTGTACCTCGTTTTATCCGGAAATTGTTATCACATATTCGATAATTAATGGCAAGGGTTTTTTAAACGCTGAGCGACTGGACGCACATATTTTATGAACAGCCGCAGCGGAATGCATAAATATGCTTAAGCGAAGCGAAATGTGTTGTTGAACTGCCGTAATTGTGACTACTGCCACTGCACTTGTGCATAGCCCGATCGCCGTTTTTGGCCTCTGTACCGTGCCATTCGGTCGCCTGAGCGATGCCAGCAAAGATGACAGCAATATGACATGACTATTTCGGTAATGCTTTACTGAATTAATTATTTAGGCCTGAATGAAGCCGCCAATTAGTTTAGGGCTAATTATAAAAGCGCAGCGGAAAAACATTTTTTGCACCAAAATCATGAAAAAATAATCGCGCTGCCCCAATTAAATGCAGCGCAAGGATTGCTAGCAAGGATTTATTTGCGACACTTATTTATTTCTGCTGAATGCGTGTTGTTCTATATCAGCCTTACCTGCCATTTAAGATAAATCTTACTAAATAAAATTTAGCGCCCTGCTTTCACCAATACGCCATGCACTGAACAGGCGCTCATCCAACTGTGCCGCCTGCATCGCCTGCGACAAAACCGCCGGTGGCGCATCCAGCGACTCATCTGCCAGCTCAAACACACCCCAGTGAATCGGAATGGTCAGCGGACAGCCAGCAGCACGGTGTAATGCCACGGCCTGCGTCGGATTCATATGCTGGCTCTGCATAAACCATTCCGGTGCCCAGGCACCGATGGGCAACGCAGCCAGATTAAAGGGTCCCAGTCGGCGTGGAATCTCCAGCAGATTGTCTGAATAACCGCTGTCGCCGCTGAACCAGAAGCGCAGCGTCTGGCTGTGAACCGTCCATCCGCACCATAAAGAACGATTACGATCCTTTAAGGTTCGCATGCTCCAGTGGCGCGCGGGCACAGCATGCACCTGAATATCGCCGAATGTCGCCTGCTGCCACCAGTCAAGCTGGACAACGTGCCGGGCGCCCTGTCGCGTAAACCAGGGTTTTAATCCCAATGGCACAACAAAGCGCACGTCCGGAAAGCGCTTAAGAATCTGTCGGATTGTGGGCGCATCAAGATGATCGTAATGATTATGAGAGATCAGCACATAGTCCAGCCGCGGCAGCTGCGCGATCGCTAACGGTGCCGGAGTGTGCCGTTTTGGGCCGTAAAAACGCAGCGGTGAAGCGCGTGGCGACAGCGCAGGATCGATCAGCACCACCTGCTGCTGCAAACGCAGCATGATACAGGCATGGCCGAGAAACCAGACCGCATCGTCATCGCCCTGCAAATGCGCAGGCTGATACCATTGCTGCCGGAAGGCGTCATAACCACCGGCAGGGGGAAAAGGCAATCCGCTGGCTTTACGTTCTTTGCGCCAGCGCTGCAGATCGCCCTGCTGGCGCGTGTCCGCCTCCGGATTACGAAAACCCTGTGGGGTATGATGCGCTTTGGTGGCGTCATACCAGGGATTTTTCCATACCATGCTGTTCTGCCTTGTGCTTAGCGTTCAGGAATAACCCGGATAAAGTCGCGTTCGATCTCTTCCTGCGGCTTGATCTCCGGCTCCGGCTGCAACCATTTTTTCAGCAGGGCATTCTGCTTTTTCTGCTCGTCGAGCAGGTTTTGCAGCAGACGGATCTGTTCATTGGCCCGCACGCTGGCGCGATTGACAAAGAACCACAGCACCAGTCCGATCGCCGTGCCAATCAGGACCGCGACGGGCAACAGTAAACCGCTCGTATTCAACTCGTTCATAGCTGCCTCAACATCTTATTATGCGTTTATTCAGGGCAAGATAATAAGGGTTCCGCTGGTCTGCTGCCAGCAGCAAGGCGGTTTTCAGCCAGATCCGATCGACGCCGCTGCGCTTTTGCCGCATGCTGCAACTGAAACCATTACAGCGCAGGCGACAAGCCACAGGGAGAGAAGATGAAAACTATCACGCGACTGACCGGATTAGTGCTGATTATCTGGTTAGCGATGTTGTTAACCGGCTACGGCGTGTTAGCGGGAAGCACCAAAAATGCCGCAGGCATGGGATTGCGCTGCGATTACCTTACGGCCCGTGGCCTGGTTACCGCGCAGTATCTGCATAGCGAAAGCGGCATTATCGGCGTTACCGATTGCCCGCTGCTGAAAAAAAGCACGCAGGTCATCGATAATTAAGCCGGTTTTAGCGAGGGTTAAAACGGATAATCGTGATAGCCCATCTGTGAAGAGAGCGTACGACCCGCGCGATGCAGCATCTCGACGTACTCAACTTTGCGCTCTTCCGAGAAGCGGATGGTCGGGAACGAGATGCTTAATCCGGCAATCACCACGCCAAAACGATCGAAAACCGGCACGGCGATGCAGCGTAAGCCAATCTCCTGCTCTTCATTATCTTCACCAAAGCCCTGCGCTTTGACCTGATCAAGCACCTTCAGCAAGGCGTCCACGCTGAGAATAGTGTGTTCAGTGCTTGCCCGAAACTCCACATCCTTCAGTAAATCGACAACCTCACTGCGATCGCGCCAGGCGAGCAGCACCTTACCAATCGCGGTGGTGTGCAGCGGATTGCGGCGTCCAATACGCGAGTACATGCGCAGGTTGTAGAGCGAATCGATTTTGTGGATATAGACAATGCTGTCTTCTTCCAGCGCACCAAGGTGAATCGTTTCTTTGGTGAGCCGAGAAATTTCGCGCATCTGAATATCCGCGCTGCGAATCAGATCGACGTTTTGCAGCGCTTTGGCACCCAGTTCAAACAGCTTCAGCGTCAGCGCATACTTCTCGGATTCCCCTTCTTGGCTGACATAGCCGAGGGTTTTCATGGTTTGCAGAAAGCGATAGACGGTGCTTTTCGACATCATCACCCGTTGCGACAGCTCGGTAATGCCATTTTCGCGCTCTTCACCCAGCGCCTGCAAAATGCCGAACACCTTCATCACAGACGAGACGGCGTCGGGTTGTTTATCGTTATCAGCGGCAGACATGGCATTAACCCTCAGGGTTGTTTCATAAAAACTGGAACAGGTTTTTCAGTATAAAGTGACAGCCCTCGCCACCGCAATCGCGTTGCAACAAAGCAGACATATTTGCCGCTGTTTTAGCACAGGCATGCTGCTATTAACGCACAAAGCCCTCAGTCTGAGGGTATTCACCCTGCTTAACCTTTCTCATCACTGAATTAGCTTCTTTTTCTGCTGCTATCGCACTGCCAGAGCGCCATTACGCCGATTGCGCGCTTCCTCCTTTGCCTGTGACCTGGACGCGTAATCCGCTACACCCTGCTGGATCGATTAGCGGCATAGCGGATCCCACCGGAAAAACGTGACTGACGTCACCTTTCCTTGTCGTAGCGCAAAAAATCTAATGTCAATTTATGTCAACTTTGTTCGCAGAGAGAATAAACCGCTATTCTAAACTTTGATGGGAACGACACAGATGAAAATTTCAATAATTGCTGTACTGGTAATGGCTGCTTCTTCATTCGCAGCTCAGGCTCAGACAATGGCGCAAGCCTCTGAAGCTGTTTCTCATGCCTCTCGTATGTTGGACGCTGCTCAGGCCCGTGTAGATGCAGCTGCCAATGCTTACGGAACGGGCTCTGTTCAGGGATGGGCTGATGCATCAAGACAAGCAGCAACTGAACGTGCTGAGGCTCAGGCAACCCTAAATGGTGCTGTAAACAGCCTGGCGAATGCAATTGCTTCAGGACGCATTGCCGCCTCTACCCTGACTGCCGCTAAAGCCCCGGTAACTATCAATGTTGCCGCCTCTACGCTGACACCTTCAACGCCGGTTAGCGTCACGGTGAACGGTGTAACCCAGACGGTTGCAGCGTCCACCCTGGCACCCTCTGTTCAGGTTACCGTTCCTCAGACTGTGTCTTACTTCGCGGGCGTGACTCCCCAGACGGCAAATGGTGGGCGTGACTCTGTGGGCAATCGCTCAGAACACGGAACCGGCAACGGCAGCAATAACGCGGCGAATTCGAACAGCGCGCATGGATTAGGGGGCGGCAACCATATCGGCGGTGGCTCAGCGCAGTCCGGCAGCCGCAACATAGGCCACTGGTAAGGCCCTCATCCTTGCCTTAATGCTGTCAGACATCGGCCTGATTGCGGTTTGGCAGCACATTCCTCACTGCCTAAGCGTTATGGTAAACCGCGGATCATTGCATCAGGCAAGGATCGTGGCTCCTCGCCCGGCAACCGCAAGCGGGTTGCAATAAAGCAGACATATTTGCTGATGATTAATTGCAGGCAAACAATGCATTTAGCGCAAATAATCATTAGCATGATGATATTCACCCCGCTTACCTTTTAACATCATGACACCTTCTTCTGTTTCTGATGGACTGCCGCTGCCACGTCGCTACGGTGCCATTGCGGCGATCGCGCTCGGCCTGACCATGGCTGTGCTGGACGGTGCAATCGCTAACGTTGCGCTGCCGACCATTGCCCGTGATTTACACGCCAGCCCCGCTGCGTCGATCTGGATCGTGAACGCCTATCAGCTGGCGATCATCGTCTCACTGCTGTCGCTCTCTTTTCTTGGCGATATTCTGGGCTACCGGCGCATCTATCAGGCGGGCCTGGTCATGTTTACCTTTACCTCGCTGTTCTGCGCGCTGTCTGATTCACTCAGCATGCTGACATTTGCACGCGTGCTGCAGGGTTTTGGCGGCGCAGCGCTGATGAGCGTCAATACCGCCCTGATCCGCATCATCTATCCGCAACGCCAGCTGGGACGCGGCATGGCGATCAACTCGCTGATCGTGGCGGTTTCAACTGCGGCTGGCCCTACGGTTGCCGCGGCGATTTTGTCGATTGCATCGTGGAAATGGCTGTTTTTTATCAATGTGCCGGTGGGCTTTATCGCCTTCTGGCTGGCGCTACGCTTTTTGCCGGACAACCTGCAAAAAGCCAAAGGTCAGCGTTTCGATATTCCCAGCGCGGTAATGAATGCTTTGACTTTTGGGCTGCTGCTCTCGGCGCTGAGCGGCATGGCGCAGGGCAGCCCGCTTTGGCTCATTGTGGTTCAACTATTAGCGCTGATGATCATCGGCACGCTGTTTATTCGTCGCCAGCTCAGTATGGAATTTCCTTTGCTGCCGGTCGATCTGCTGCGCCTGCCGATTTTTTCCCTGTCGATAGGCACCTCGGTCTGCTCGTTTACCGCACAAATGTTGGCGATGGTGTCGCTGCCGTTCTATCTGCAAAATGTGCTGGAGCGCGATGAAGTCGCAACCGGCCTGCTGCTGACACCCTGGCCGCTGGCGACGATGGTCTTCGCGCCGATCGCCGGTCGGCTGATCGAGCGTTATCACGCCGGGCTGCTCGGTGGCATTGGGCTGATGATGTTTGCCGGCGGGCTGTTTGCGCTCGCATTGCTGCCCACTTCGCCTTCCGACCTGGACATTATCTGGCGCATGATGCTGTGCGGCGCAGGCTTTGGGCTGTTTCAGTCGCCCAATAATCACACTATTATCTCTTCGGCACCGCGTCAGCGCAGCGGCGGAGCCAGCGGCATGCTCGGCACGGCGCGTCTGCTGGGTCAGACCACCGGCGCCGCGCTGGTCGCCATGATGTTTAATCTGTTTGGCGACAGCGGCACTCACGCATCGCTGATTGCTGCCGGTATCTTTTCCAGCGTGGCAGCGGCGATCAGCCTGACGCGCATGAGTCAGCAGCGCCCCGACGCGGCCGGATAGCGGACATAAAAAAAGGCGACCGAAGTCGCCTTTTTTGCAGTGCAGCCTTTATTTCAGGTAGTCGCCGTTGCGCAGTGCTTCAATACGCTTATCCAGCGGCGGATGCGACATGAAAAACTCGCTCAACGATTTTGACTTACCGTTGATACAGAACGCCATCATGCTGCCCGCTTCCTGCGGCTCATAGCTGGTTTTCAGGCGCTGCAAAGCAGCAATCATCTTTTCACGGCCCACCAGCTTGGCTGAACCGGCATCGGCATGGAATTCACGGTGACGCGAGAACCACATGGTGATCATGCTCGCCAGGATGCCAAACACCAACTCCAGCACGGTTGCCACCGCGAAATAGACCAGCGGATTACCGTTGCTGCTGCCCTCTTCATCGCGGTTACCCGACAGAAAGCCGGAAGCCAGCTGCGCCAGAATACGCGAGATAAAGATAACAAAGGTGTTCACCACGCCCTGAATCAGGGTCATCGTCACCATGTCGCCGTTAGCGATGTGGCTCATCTCGTGTGCCAGCACCGCTTCCGCCTCATCGCGGCTCATGTTCTGCAACAGGCCGGTGGAGACCGCCACCAGCGAGGCATCGCGGCGTGCGCCGGTGGCGAAGGCGTTGATATCCGGCGCATGATAAATGGCGACCTGCGGCATAGCGACGCCTGCCTGCTGAGCCTGCTGCGCAACGGTATGCAGCAACCAGCGTTCGGTCTCATTTCGTGGCTGTTCAATAACTTCACCGCCAACGGATCTCAGCGCCATCCACTTCGACATCAGCAGTGAAACAAACGCACCGCCAAAGCCAAACAGACCTGCCATAATCATCAGACCCTGAACACTGCTTGACTGGATTCCCGTCAGGCTGAGGATCAGCCCAAATACCAACATCACAGCCAGGTTGGTTACCAGGAACAAAGCAATACGCATCATAAAGGTTATTTTCCTCACTTAACTAAGCGCAGTTGCGCGGACATATATCGTAGGGCTATTGCACCGCTTTTCAAGCATGAAAAAGGTTTAATTGCCTGAAAACAGATAACTTTACACTTGGTTCTCTCCGGCACGCAGACATAAAAAAGGCACCCGATAAAGGTGCCTTTTCATCCGTGCTGCATGGCAGCTCAAGAACTATTTCTGTGGCTGCGCTTTTTCCAGCTGCGCCAGATCGTTAGCGATATTCACTGTCTCATCAAGATAAGGATCGGGCTCTTTGTACTCTTTCGGCAGATCGTCCAGCTTCGCCAGCGGTTTCTTGCCTTCAGCCTGATAGCGCGCGTTGATACGTTCCAGACGCAGCGCATCCTCTTCCCGATTCTCTTTTTCGCGTTTTGCCAGATTAAGCGACACAATGTTGCGCTTATCCTTCATCGCGTTGAAACGGGCGATATCTTTAATGATGTACTGAAATTCGCGATCTTTAGCGATACGGGCGGCATGCTCTTTCGTCAACTGCGGCACCAGCGGCGTAATATCGCCGGACTTGGTGTAGCTTGCGGCATTGATGCTATCCCACGGCAGCGCGTTGTCTTCGAATTTCTCACCGGTTTCAGAGGCTTCAACACCGGTTGGCATCAGCAGATCGGGCGTAACGCCTTTACGCTGCGTACTGCCGCCGTTAATACGGTAAAACTTCTGAATGGTGTATTGCACCGAGCCCAGCGCTGGCCATTCCGGACGCAGCATCTGATCGTAGATGCGGTTCAGCGAGCGGTACTGCTGCACCGTGCCTTTCCCGAAGGTCGGCTCACCCACCACCAGCGCGCGGCCATAATCCTGCATTGCCGCAGCAAAGATCTCTGACGCAGAGGCACTGAAGCGATCCACCAGCACCACTAACGGGCCGTTGTAATAAACGATGCCGTCGGTGTCACTGTCTTCACGTACGCGGCCGTTGTTATCACGCACCTGCACCGCCGGACCGCTGGGAATAAACAGCCCTGACAGCGATACCGCTTCGGTTAACGCACCGCCGCCGTTGGTCCGCAGATCGATCACCACGCTGTCGACGTTCTGCTTCTGCAGTTTCTGCAGTTGCACTTTAACGTCGTCAGTCAGGCCAACGTAGAAGCCAGGAATGTCCAGCACGCCGACTTTCTCTTTACCGACGTTATGCACCGACATCTTCACCGCGCGATCTTCGAGACGGATTTTCTCGCGGGTCAGCGATACGATGCGGGTTTTGCTGCCTTTACCGGCAGGCAGGATCTCCAGGCGAACCTTGCTGCCTTTCGGCCCTTTAATTTTGGCAACCACGTCATCCAGACGCCAGCCGATGACATCTTCCATCGGCTTGCCTGGCTGCGCGACGCCTACAATGCGGTCACCTACGCTGATGGTTTTGCTGCGCGCAGCCGGACCGCCCGCAACCATCGAGTTGATCACCGTGTAATCTTCGTCCATCTGTAACACCGCACCGATACCTTCCAGAGACAGGCTCATTTCGGTATTGAACTGCTCGGTGTTGCGCGGCGACAGGTAGTTGGTGTGCGGGTCAATCTCATGCGCAAAGGCATTCATCGCCAGCTGGAACACATCTTCACTGTTGCTCTGCGCCAGACGGCGAATGGCAAAGTTGTAGCGCTTGGTCAGGATGTCACGAATTTCCTGCTCAGTTTTGCCGGTCAGCTTCAGGCTCAACTCATCATATTTGACCTTGGCATCCCACAGCGCATTCAGCTCAGGCGTGGTTTTTGGCCACGGCGCCTTGCTGCGATCGACATCAATGGTGTCATCGCCGGTGAAATTCATCGGCTTGCTCAGCACCTGCAGCGCATATTGATAGCGCTCAAAACGGCGCTTCTGCGCCAGATTGTAGAGATCGTAAAACACGTTGAGCTTGCCGCTGCGGAACTCATCGCCCACAGTGGCTTTTTTATTGGCAAATTGGGCGACATCAGACGCCAGCAGCACGTTGTGGCTGTAATCCAGCATGTTCAGATAACGGTCAAAAATCTTGGCGGAAAAATCACCGTTAAGATCGAACTGACGATAGTGAGAACGGGTAAAGCGTGAGGTCACGCGCTCACTTACCGTGGCATGCTGTGGTTCTTCTTTTAGCTGAGGAATTTGATCCGCGCGGGTAATGTTATCGGCGGCAAAAGCATGGCCTGCAACAAGCAGGCCAGCGATGATACTCATTTTAAACAGTTTGTTCATGCCCTGGTCAGCCTCCGTATCAGAACTGCAAGTGTTCTGCGCGCACAATCATTGCCATGCCGGAAGCGAGCTGCACCCGAACGCCATCCTTTGAAACTTCAAGGATAGTGGCGTCCATCGCATTTTTGCCTGCTTTGACTTTGATATTTTGGCCTGGTTGCAAGGTAGATGTGTCAGTAACGGGCTTAGCGCGTGGTTGGCGTGGCGCAGCGTCAGCTCGTGGTGACTCAGAGCGAGGCGTTTTAGGCCGTGGCTTACGTGCCTGCTCACCTTCTGCCGCTTTACGCGGCGCGGGCTTGCGAGGACGACGCGGAGCCGCACCTTCTTCACCCTCAGCCTCACGCTTTTTAGCCTGCTGCTGTTCGCGCTGCGCCTGCACACGTGCTTTCGCCTCTTCCAGCTGCTTGCGGGCGTGCTCAACGTGTTGCTCATCCAGCACGCCACAGGCGTTACCGTCGAGATCGACACGGATTGCGCCAGCTTTGATGCCGTAAAGATAACGCCAGCTGGAGGTATAAAGACGCAGGGCTGAACGCAGTTGCGTTTTGCTCAGGTTCATTTCTCCCTGAACGCGCTCAACAAGATCCTGAAAGATGCCGATTTTTAATGGGCGAGCTTCGCCTTCGGCACTAAAGCATTGCGGAAACCGCTCAGCCAGAAAGGCAATAACTTCTTTACTACTATTCAACTTAGGTTGATTTTCCATGAAATTTCCTGATTACAACGGGTTTGCCAACCAGCGCAGGCATGAACAGCCGACATTATAATGACACCATCGGCAAATGCTACGTGATCCAGCATATAAGCTGCTTCAGGGACAAAGAATTTTTTCGATGTCGCTGTCAGCCAGCAGGTTACAAAGCCCATCAGTCAGGGTTTTTAACCCAGCTTCGTCATCACTGTCGAAGCGGTTGTATGCGGTGCTGTCGATATCAAGCACGCCAATAACACGTCCGTTTACCGTTAACGGCAACACGATTTCGGCGTTGCTGGCGGCATCGCAGGCGATATGTCCGGGGAACGCGTGCACGTCTTCAACGCGCTGAATGCGGGCTTCCGCCACGGCGGTGCCACAAACGCCTTTGCCAACCGGAATGCGTACGCAGGCGATTTTGCCCTGAAACGGGCCGAGCACCAGCGTGTTCGCTTCGGTCAACAGATAGAAGCCCGCCCAGTTGACGTCATGCAGACGTTCAAACAGCAGCGCGCTACAGTTACCTAACAACGGCAGAAACTGAGTTTCGCCCGCCAGCAATGCTGACATATCTCGATTCAGATCGTGGTAAAACGCTTTTTTGTCCATTTCCCAACCATAACAATCCCAAACGGCAACAACATGTTGCCGCTCGTTAAAATAAGCACTAAATATATGGGGCCACAAGGTGAATCACAGGATTAGTTAATATAACCTTAGAATCTTGTGGACCTGACACGCAACGGCGATGTCATACACGCGTTACGTTACGCTTGCGCCTGGTGGCGAAGCGCCGTCTTTTTGCGTTACAGGGCTATGCTGCTTTAACTATGAAAATTACCGCTATCAGCCATGCTTTGCCCCACGCACGTTATCAGCGTTGCCCGCAATGCGATACCCTTTTTTCCTTGCCGGATGTTAAATCATTTCAATCCGCGCATTGCCCGCGCTGCAACGCACGAATCGTTAATGGACGCGACTGGTCGATGACCCGTTTGACCGCCGCCGCGATGGCCATGCTGCTGTTAATGCCCTTCGCTTACACCTTCTCTTTAGTGGATATTCGCCTGCTCGGCGTCAACATCAGCGCCAGTTTATTGGGTGGCGTGGTGCAGATGGCTGAACAGGGTAACGTTATCGCCGCCGCCATGGTCGCCTTCTGCGCCATCGGCGCGCCGGTGACGCTGGTCACCGCCATCTGCTACCTCTATTTCGGTCACCGGCTCGGCATGAATCTCCGGCCAGTGTTGCTGATCATGGATCGCCTGAAAGAGTGGGTAATGCTGGATATCTATCTGGTGGGTATCGGCGTGGCGTCGATCAAAGTGATGGATTATGCCGATATCGCCATCGGCACCGGGCTGTACGCCTTTCTGGCGCTGACGCTGCTCAGTCTGGTCACGCTCATTCATCTCAACGTTGAGCAGCTGTGGCAGCGTTTTTACCCGCAGCCGGAAGCTCAAGTGGCGCTGGAAAAGCTGCAGGTGTGCCTGAATTGTCATCATACCGGCCTGCCCGATGCGCGTGGCCGCTGTCCGCGCTGCCACTCGCCGCTCGATTTTCGTCGGCGTTACAGCCTGCAAAAATCCTGGGCGGCGCTGATCGCCTCGGTGGTGCTGCTGATTCCGGCTAACCTGCTGCCGATTTCCATCATTTATCTGAACGGCAGCCGTCAGGAAGACACCATCTTCTCTGGCATCATGTCACTCGGGTCGGGCAATATCCCGGTGGCGGCGATTGTCTTTATCGCCAGTATTCTGGTGCCGTTTACCAAGGTATTTGTGCTGCTGGCGCTGCTGCTCAGCATTCACTTTAAATGCGAGCAGGGATTAAAAACCCGCGTTCGCCTGCTGCGCGTAGTGACCTGGGTCGGTCGCTGGTCAATGCTGGATCTGTTCGTTATTTCGTTAACCATGTCGCTGGTCAATCGTGATCAGCTGCTGGCTTTTACTATGGGACCGGCCGCCATCTATTTTGGCGCAGCGGTTATTCTCACTATCATGGCCGTTGAATGGCTCGATAGCCGACTGCTTTGGGATGCACATGCAACAGGAAACGCCGACTACACCGACTAGCGCCCACATTAAAAACAAGCGCAAAATCTCCCCTTTTTGGCTATTACCGGTTATCGCTTTACTGATTGCCGGCTGGCTGTTGTGGACCAATTATCAGGAGCGCGGCACCACGGTTACTATCGACTTTGTCTCAGCGGACGGCATCGTGCCAGGCCGGACGCCGGTGCGCTATCAGGGTGTTGAGGTCGGTACCGTGCAGGGCATCAGCATGACCGACGATCTGCGCACGATAAAAATTCGCGCCAGCATCAAAAGCGACATGCGCGATGCGCTGCGCGATGACACGCAGTTCTGGCTGGTGACGCCAAAAGCATCGCTGGCGGGCGTGTCCGGGCTGGATGCGCTGGTCGGCGGCAACTATATCGGCATGATGCCTGGCAAGGGCAAACCGCAGGATCATTTTGTCGCGCTGGATACGCAGCCAAAATACCGCGTTAACAGCGGCGAGATGATGATTCACCTGCAGGCGCCCGATTTAAGCTCGCTGAACACCGGCTCGCTCATCTATTACCGCAAAATTCCGGTGGGCCGTGTTTATGACTACAGCATCAATCCCGATAACAGCGGCGTCACGGTCGATGTGCTGATTGAACGGCGCTTCACCAACCTGGTGAAAAAAGATAGCCGCTTCTGGAACGTCTCCGGCGTCAAAGCCGATGTCGGTCTGGGCGGTGCCAAAGTGCAACTGGAAAGCGTTGCAGCGCTGGTCAATGGCGCAGTCGCCTTTGATTCACCGGTCAATTCTGAACAGGCAAAAGGCGAAGCGACTTATCATCTCTATCCGGATCTGGCCCACAGCCAGCGCGGCGTTGAGGTGACGCTGGACCTGCCGGATGGCCGCGATCTCAAGGCGGGCAGCACGCCGCTGCTCTATCAGGGCCTGGAAGTCGGCACCTTAACCGGCCTCAATCTTCATGACGGTGGCAAAGTCACCGGCGAGCTGACGCTGGATCCGTCGGTGGTTGGCCTGATGCGCAGCGGCACGCGCATTGAAATGCGCAGCCCGAAAATTAGCCTGACCGATACCAGCCTGAGTAGCCTGCTAACCGGCAACACGCTGGAACTGGTGCCTGGCGAAGGCGAGCCGAAAAATCACTTTACCGTGCTGGCCAGCAACGAAACGCTGCTGCAACAGCCGCAGGTGTTGTCCGTCACGCTGACCGCACCGGAAAGCTACGGCATTGATGCCGGTCAGCCGGTCATGCTCTACGGCATGCGCATCGGCCAGGTCATCAGTCGCGATCTCACCGCACGTGGCGTCAGCTTTAAAGCCGCCATTGAACCGCAGTATCGCCAGCTGGTTCACGGCGACAGTTTGTTCGTGATGAACAGCCGCCTCGATGTGAAGTTCGGCCTCGATGGTATGCAGGTGCTGGGCGCCAGCGCCCGTGAATGGGTCGACGGCGGCATCCGTTTGATTCCAGGATCAAAAGCGGGCCCGCGTGACAGCTATCCGCTCTATGCCGATGAAGAGAAAGCGCGCGAAGGCATTATCGGTAACCGTGCGCCGACCACCTTAATGCTGACCGCCAGCAGCCTGCCCGATGTGCAGGCGGGATCGGTGGTGCTCTACCGCAAATTCCAGGTCGGTGAAATTGTCGACGTAACGCCTAAAGCCAACGAGTTTGACGTCGCCGTGCATATCAAGCCGGAATACCGCAAACTGCTCACCGCCGACAGCGTCTTCTGGTCAGAAGGCGGCGCGCGCGTGCAGCTCAACGGCGGCGGCTTAACCGTGCAGGCTTCACCGTTGAACCGGGCGTTAAAAGGTGCAATCAGCTTCGACAATTTGGCCGGTGCTGATAAAGGCCTGAGCCGCAGCGCGAAACGCATGCTCTACCCTTCGGAAACCGCCGCTCGCGCGGTGGGCAGCCAGATCGTGCTGCACACCTATGACGGCAGTAAACTCGCCTCCGGCATGCCGATTCGCTACCTCGGTATCGATATTGGTCAGGTAGAATCGCTGCAGTTAAGTAAGGATAACAATCAGGTGATCGCCAAAGCGGTGCTCTATCCTGAATATGTTGACGATTTTGCCCGTCAGGGCAGCCGTTTCTCCGTGGTGTCGCCGCAGATTTCCGCCGCGGGCGTCAACCATCTGGAAACTATCCTGCAGCCTTATCTCAACGTTGATCCGGGCAAAGGCCGCGCCACGCGTAACTTCGAGCTGCAAGAGACGACGATCACCGATTCACGTTATCTCAACGGTCTGAGCATCGTAGTGGATACCGCTGACGCCGGTTCGCTCTCAATCGGCACGCCGGTGCTGTTCCGCGGTGTTGAAGTCGGCACCGTTACCGGCACCTCGCTGGGTAATATGGCCGATCGCGTGCAGGTGACGCTGAAGATCAGCCAGAAATATCAGCATCTGGTGCGCAACAACTCGATCTTCTGGCAGGCTTCCGGCTACAACTTCGATTTCGGTCTGATCGGTGGCGTAGTGAAAACCGGCACCTTCCAGCAGTTCATTCGCGGTGGCATCCAGTTTGCCACGCCGCCGACGGTGCCGCTGGCGCCTCAGGCGACCTCCAACAAGCACTTCCTGCTGGAAGATGCGGAGCCGAAAGAGTGGCGTAAATGGGGAACCGCCATTCCTCAACCCAACTGATTCACCGGGGCAGCGAAAGCTGCCCCATTTTTTTGCCTGTGATAAACTCGCCGCCTGCTTATTTTCTGGAAATTACCGTGTCCAATCCTGCTCCTCACTTTCCCCCCGCTTTTATCGATCTCATGCGTGACACCCTTGGCAATGACGCACAGCTGGCAGCGTTCCTGGCCATCAGCCAGCAGCCGCTGCGCCGCAGCCTGCGGGTCAACACCCTGAAAATCAGCGTGGTCGATTTTTTACAGCAGGTCAGTGGCTACGGCTGGCAGCTTGAGCCGATTCCCTGGTGTGCGGAAGGGTTCTGGATCCAGCGTGCGGAAGCGGATGAAGCATTGCCACTGGGTAGCGTGGCCGAGCACCTGAGCGGATTGTTCTATATTCAGGAAGCGAGTTCCATGCTGCCGGTCAGCGCGCTCATCGACCGCGTGCCGCAGCCTGAGACCGTGATGGACATGGCCGCCGCGCCCGGATCTAAAACCACCCAGCTGGCCGCGCTGATGCAAAATCAGGGGGCGATTGTCGCCAACGAATTTTCCGCCAGTCGGGTCAAGGTACTGCACGCTAACCTCAGCCGCTGCGGCGTCAGCAACACCGCGCTGACCCATTTCGACGGTCGGGTATTTGGCGCCGCACTGCCGGAGCAGTTCGATGCCATTCTGCTGGATGCCCCCTGCTCCGGCGAAGGCGTGATCCGCAAGGACGCCGATGCGCTGCGCAACTGGTCGCTGGAGAGCACTCACGACATTGCCGCAACCCAGCGCGATCTGCTGGAAAGCGCTTTTCATGCCCTGAAGCCCGGCGGCACACTGGTGTATTCCACCTGCACGCTGAATCGCATTGAGAACCAACAGGTGATCGAAGATTTGCTGCAGCGCTATCCGCAGGCGGTGGAAATTGACTCGCTGACGGGACTATTTGCGGGTGCTGAACAGGCGCTGACGCCGGAAGGTTTTCTGCACGTTTTCCCCATGCTGTTCGACAGTGAAGGCTTTTTTGTCGCTCGTCTGCGCAAAACCGCTGCGGTGGCCCCCTTGCCTGCGCCGCACTACAAACTGGGCAAACTGCCGTTTACGCCGGTGCCGCGCAAGCTGGTGGAGGATATCCGCCAGGCCGCTAAAAAGGTGGGTTTGTACTGGGAGGAGACGCAGGAACTGTGGCAGCGTGATAAAGAGCTGTGGCTTTTTCCCACGCCGATTGTGCCGATGCTGGCACGGGTGCGCTTTTCACGCATTGGCCTCAAACTGGCCGAGACGTTTCCCAAAGGCTACCGCTGGCAGCATGAAGCGATCGTCGCCCTTGCCAGCCCGCAGGCCAGCAACCGCGTTGAGCTGACGGAAGAACAGGCACATGAATGGTATCGCGGACGCGATGTTTACCCTGAGCAGCCGCTACCGGCTGATGAAGTGATCGTGACCTTTCAACAGCAGCCGCTGGGGCTGGCTAAAAAGGTCAATACGCGACTAAAGAACAGCTATCCGCGTGAGCTGGTACGCGACGGCAAACTGTTCCGCCTTTAACCTACTGTACCTGCACTAAAGTCAGCGTATTACCGAACACGGCGCCGGTATCGATGTAATGCACGTTACCGGCATCCAGCACCTTATCCAGCGGCGTATGGCCGAAGTAAAAGGCATCAGCGCCTGCGATATCGCGCACAACGCCGCGCTGGATTTCACCAATGCGCGCCCGGCTCCAGACCACCTGCTGTTCATCTACCGGCTGATCATAAGCATAATGATCGGCGGGATAATCGGCGTGCGCCACCACCACCACTCGCTCACCAAGTTGCAGGTGCACTATCAGCGGCAGTTTCGAGCAGCGCTTCAAAGCATGCCGCGCCGACACCATCGCCGCGCCTTTCATGCTCCAGAACCAGTTGCCGCCGTTGCGTTGCCACATTTCGCGTGAGCCGCCCGCTAACGCCTGCAGCGCCATCTCCTCATGATTGCCGCGCACGCTGCGAAACCAGGGTGCATCCAACAGCCGCAGGCAGCCAAGGCTGTCTGGCCCGCGGTCAATCAAATCGCCGACTGACACCAACAAATCCTTTTCGATATCAAAACCCTGCGCAATAAGCTGCGCATCCAGCAGGCTACGACAGCCGTGCAGATCGCCGACAATATAGATGTGTCGCCAGTGTTGACCGTTAAGCATTTGATACAGCATGTCTTGAGCCTGCGCAGGATAATGAATGATGAAGATGACGTCGGGAATATGCGCTTTACACTAAAGCAAAGTATCGCCAGCGCAACTGCGTCCGGCCCGTTCAACGTGCTGCTGGCGGCCATTAAAGGGGCGATTATCCATACCTGCCGATAAGCAAAGCCTTATCCGGCGCGGTCTGGCACGGCATTAGCCGATCCAGTTATCACTTTGCCTGGCGTCTCACTATCAGAATTTGCCGCATAGATCACAGTGTGGAAACTTAGCCCCTGGCGGTTGACAACTGGCTGGAAAATCTACGCCCCTCTTCTACAGTTTAGCTGTAAGGCGAAGACGCCTGCGTAATGCCAACTTTTAGCGCACGGCTCACCAAGAGCCATTTCCCTGGACCGGATACAGGAATCGTATTCGGTCTTTTTTTGTTCGTTATTATAAAACAGTTACTTACAGCAAAAACAATCACTTAACGCTTATCCTGTTCTACTCTCTTCTACCCTGCCGGAACCTCTGCCGCCATTTTGCCGCCACTCTTTTGCGCCATGATTGCCAGAGGATTGCAGTGCACAGCATCCTCTAAATGACTCGGCGCAAAGTGCGCGTAGCGCATCGTCACGCGTATATCTGAGTGACCGAGAATACGCTGCAACACCAGAATGTTGCCCCCGGCCATCATAAAGTGGCTCGCGAAGCTGTGGCGCAGTACATGGCTCATTTGCCCTTCCGGCAATTCAATACCGGCAAGGCGAATCACTCGGTAGAACTGTCGGTAACATTCAGCAAAAAACCGCCCTTCTTTTGTGCTGAGCTGTTGATAGAGATCGGCGCTAATAGGAACTGTGCGGTTCTTTTTGCCTTTGGTATTGATGAAGGTGATTTTGCCAGGCGAGAGCTGCGTAGATTTGAGGTTAGCCGCTTCACTCCAGCGACAACCGGTCGAAAGGCACACTTTGATGATGAGAGTGAGATCAGGATTGCCGTGCAGTTCACAAGCAGCAAAGAGCTTTTCAATCTGACTTTCTGTTAGCCAGGCCATCTCTTTTTCTGGCTGATCGAACTCACGGATATTTTTCAGTGGGTTGGGAAAGTTGATCTCGCCGAGTCGTTCCAGCTCATTGAATAAAGCGCGCAAGAAGGCATGTTCGCAGTTGATGGTTCCTGCTGATACCTGCAGGGATTTCTGGCTGGTCTTATATCCGTTTGCAATCAGCCCCTGCATACGACGATCGCGATAGTGGGCCCAATCGCGGGCGGTGATAGTGGATGCAATGGGGTTGCCCATTCCATTGCAGATGATATTGAGCTTACCGAGTCGCCCTTTCTTGTCGCTTAATGAGCAGCCGTGTAGCTTGTACCAGAGATCTATTAGCTCGCTTAGCTTTCGAGTATCTTCTTTATCAGCCAGCCACGGCTTCGCTTTGGTTTCTTCCTGTGTGTACTGCTCGAACGCGATGGCTTCAGCGCGAGTTTTAAATTGCCTCCTGACCCGCTTGCCTTCTCGTCCGTTGAGATAGCATTCACATAACCACTTTCCTGTACTTAGCTTTCTGATCGCCATAATGCCCCCGGCAAAAGGGCAAAAATACTGTATATAATAACAGCCATCAATATTTATTTAGCTCTTAACATACATGTTTATAAGTATAGCTTATGCTATGTGTGCTTTATGTACTTCAAGAGGACTCAACAAGCAGTATGTTTAAAAAAGGAAGAAGTTATTAATTGAAAGTATATGGAGATACATGGCATCATGGATTTAATGTTTTTTTAACAGCGATTTTACGCCTTAATATATTCTCTATAAAATCAAAAATAAAAAACTATTATAATAAAAAGTTCATTTATTTTTATTAAATATCCTACCATTCGATTGTGATTTTTACAAAGAGGTGAAAATGAGTAGTCAGAACCATTCCATGAATGATAATTTAACAGATCAGAACATACCAATACATTTACATGAACACATGACGAGTCAGAAAAAATATTTCCTCATACTCTTGAAGAAAGATTTTACTGATATTAATACTATATTTACTGTTGAGGACAAAGAGAAAATAAAAGAAGCTTACAATAAAGCACATCATATTCGGGAATATGAAATTAGTTTATTTTGGTCGCGACTTAATTATCTTTGGGCAATAAATGCAGTATTATTTGCAGCTTGGGGAATAGTAATTAATGGAATGCTGGCGCAGCCTAACTTCGATGCAATTCAACCTAAACAATATGTTATTTTATTTATCATTTCAATTTTTGGCTTAGCTTTATCATATATCTCTCACCTTATAACCCAAGCTGGTAAGCATTGGCAAGAAGTCTGGGAGTATCATGTATACCTTCTTGAGCCGTTTGTATCAGGTTGTCTCTATCAAATGCCATTTTACAAGTCCATTAAAAAACCTTCTATAAGCAGATCTATATCTATATTTTACTATATTATAATTTTCACTTGGATTTTTTCAGCAGTTCTTTCTGCTATTGTTCCATTTTACAATAATAGCTTAATACTTTTGGTTGAAAGTTTTGCGGGAATAATTTTATTACTGACTGTATTTTTTATTGATCGTTACGTTAGAAAAGCATCAATAAAAGACATAAGCATCCATGACACCTCTGATTAAACTCCCAGGAATTTTGAGGGTTGATAGCAACATTTGTAGCCCTCATTATTTCCTAGAGTTTTCATTAAAAAACCTATTTCATTTGATAGAATTAACTAAATTACAACTTCTCTGCTATTTCAAACTAATGTATTTATTTTTATAAAACCTCAATTTCATGAGCTTAATTAGTGCAGCAGAGAGGGTTGCCTTTCGTGGCTGATAAAGAGCGGCACCTTATTAACTGTCCCCGGTGAGACAATCATTGCTGCCACTGACTCATGAGTTTTGAAGGTGCAGCTGCAATTGATGTTTTGGCACTGGTGATAACGCTCTTTGGTTTCTTTAGAAATATAGCGGCTGCTCTTAGCGTGAGCGGCGGTCTGGCACAGCGGGCAATGCATCATTGTTTTTATTCCTGAAGCAAACAGGTCGGAAGATGTTTGCATTTTAATAACAAAACTTGAGATTGCAAACCTTAGTTTGCTTTTTCATCTTCAGTTTCTTCATCGTCGCTTTCAGCTTGATATTCCACATCAGAAAGCAGCACTTCAAAATCCAGCGTCGTCGTGTAGCCGCTGCCGTTCAGGCTGTGCGTGACCTTGCTGATAAGCCACGGCTGCGCATCGATAACCGACTTAAACCCGCTCACCTGCACCGGCGTCTCAGGGAACAGGTCGGCGCGTCCCAGCGCCAGCGTGATCGAGAACTCCGCAACACCGCGCTGCAGCTTGTCCCACTTTGCCTTTGCGGCCCGCATGGCGGCCGCTTTAGTGGCGTAAACCGTGGTCAGCGTAAACACGTTATCCTCGCTACCCGCCAGATAGTCGCCTTCTTTTGCCTCGGGCGTTTTGGTAGTGGTTGCCTTTTTTTTCTTCGCGGCCGGATGCTCCAGCGCACGCAGGTGTTTCTCTTTCGCCCTGCGTTTGAGCTTCACCTTTTTCGGCTTCGGGTCTTTGGTATGCAGCCAGCTGGCCGACACGCCGGTGTAGGCGCCACGGTCGGCAATGCTGAAGCTGTGCCGGTCGCCGTCCTGGCGGGTAAGGGTCAGCTGCGGGATCGGCTTGCCGCTGACAGTTACGCCGTTGCCGGGGCGCAGGAACAGCAGCCGCCCGGCCTTTACCGCCGCCACCGCGCCGTACAGCGTGGCCAGCCGTGTCAGAAAGCTGGCGTCGGTTTCCTGCGTCTGGTCGATGTGCGCCACCGTCATCCCGGCAAAGCCTTCCGCCAGCTGCGGCGTGAGTTTGTTGCGCTCGGCTATCTGCTTCACCACCTCGCCCAGCGTGGTGCCGTGATACGACACCTCCCGGCGTGAGTTGAGCGTGCCGCGAAAGTCGGCGCTGCGGGCGCGGATGGTCAGG